>JADKKK010000009.1 GCA_016720545.1 Myxococcales bacterium | reverse complement strand
CCGCGCGCGAACGGGAGCAGCCTGCACATCCGTCACCCAAAGTGTTTGACTCAGACAGGGGCTACTGGTCCTATGGCACGGACTCGGTTCGGATAGGCACCGCTCTCGAGTTTCGTAGTGGGTTACGGCGGTCTAGAGCGGAGTCCCGATGCGTTGGCTACACCTGAGCGATCTTCACGTTGGAAATCCGAGCGCGCAGCAGCAAACGGCGCTCGCATCCCTTGTTGCCGCTATCGCTCAGGCAAGCGCGAGCATGAAGATCGACGGCGTGCTGATTAGCGGTGACCTCGCGTTCTCAGGCCAAGCCGATGAGTACAAATTGTTCGACCAGCTGGTGCTGACGCCGTTGCTCGCGCTCACTGCATTTGACCGGGCGAAGGTTTTTGCAGTTCCCGGGAATCACGATATCGAGTGCGCCCAGGTCGATCCCATCCAATGGATGGGAATAGGAGGCGAGCGCCAGAAGCGTTATTTCGACGAGGATCAACACGGCGCTCGTGTACGGCAGCCACGCGCGAGAGGCTTTGCCCCGTACTCCGCGTTCGTCCGCGATGGCCGCGTATTCTCCCCGCGCCCGGACGAGGAGGTTTCTGCACAGCATCTGATTGATGCGGAAGACGTGCGCCTACAAGTAGTATGCACGAACACGGCATTCTTCTCAGACAAGGACCCGACCGTTCGCGAGTACGAATTTCTGCCGGCACCGACTGCCTCCATCCGGCACCGATTGCTCGTCGTCCCAGACTGCGATGTTCGTCTCGTCGTTGGTCATCACCCAATCGAGTGGTTTCTTCACGAGCACCGCGAATCCTTCAAGAGCATGCTGGTCCAGAACAATGCCGTGTACTTGCATGGTCACGAGCACGATATTCGCGCCCGCTTTGGCGGAGAAGGCATCTTGTCGATTGGCTTTGGCGCAGCGTACCAAGACAAGCAGGACCCAGACCCCGCAAATCGGAATTGGTATCGAAATTCGTTCGCGATATTTGAGCTCGCCGATGCGTTCCACGTCGTCTTCTACGAGTGGGACCCCAAGAATGGCCGATGGGTCATGGCCACTAGCCTGCCCTCCGAGTTTCAGAAGCCAAGTCACATTCTTTCTGGGGGCTATGCGCTGTCAATGGCTCGGTCGCGGCTAAATGCTTCGAAGCAACCCACCCAGCGTCCTACGCCGCAGCCTCGGCAGATATGCGCCCTCGGCAACCTGTCAGTCGCGGACTGGCAAGCCGTCATCACGCAGGGGCACCTGGTGGACCAGCGTGACTTAGAACCCGGGGCGCTCCAGCATGCGCCCAACGAGAATCCGGTTACCCTCGTCTACCAGACGACTTCGGGTCGTCATATGATTCGCTGTATTCAGTCTCGAAGTGAAACCATATCGAAAACGCAGGTTGAGTCGTGGAATAATACTATTGACTACAATTCGCTCCAGTCGCTGACGGTCGTGTCGTTCGGCACCATCACCGAAGACGCGAACACCTCGTATCTTCGCCTGCGCGCGCGCAAACCGCTTCGGATATTGCTCGGAGATGAAGTCGCTAAGGTACTTGGCCGAGTTCTGCCGAGCGCGCAGGTAGCACGCATGTCGACTTTTGACGGTCGAAATGTGGACGCCAGCATTCTCGCCTTTGAAGGAATTCTCCTCGTGCTTCTGCGCGAGAAGAATGATGCCTGGTTCGAGATCGTTGGACCAGACGGACAGGTTGTGGATGCCGCTCACCCCGCGGTTCGCGAAACGCGAGCGGTCGAGACAGAACTTAGCCGGGCCGACTATTGTCCAGACAGGGCTGACGTGACGGAAGCGTCGACGACGTCGGCTACCGCTCGAGAGTTTGATCGTGCAGCGTACCTTTCGCGCTGCCATGCCGAGTTCAACTCAGCTCGATACACAGCACTTGCCGCAATTGGGATTCGCCTGCCGGATCTGCCTTTGGATGCGCTCTACGTCCAGGCCACCGCCGAGTCAGGTGAGCAGGCGGGGCGGAGAGCCACATTGAGCAGGTCGATTGACGACATGCTCGATCGCCTCGGTCTAAAAGGAGCGTTGCGCTATCAACTCGAGACCGAGATGAAGCGCGCCTATGGACTCGCTAGCGCCCCCGAGACTTCTGGAGCGCGCCTTCTGTATCAGGAGTACGGGGCGATCTGCGTGCAGGGCGATCCGGGCTCCGGGAAGACTTGCTTCGCGAAGTCCGAGTTGTTGGCGTATTGCAGGCCGCCTGGGACTGAGGCTGCGTGGTACGCGAAGCACGTGCCGGTCTACGTCCCTCTGTCGGCAGTGATTCGGCGCCAAGATGGCGAGGTCGACATCCTTCGCGCTGCGATCGATTCAGCGACGACCCGTGGCCTGCCGCTTCGCCGACAGGACCTTGAACGTCTACTCAAGTCGGGTGAGGTAGCGTTCTTCTTTGACGGACTCGATGAGGTCGTGTCGGTCGAAGCGCGCTCCAAGGTGGTCGCTCAGATCGCAACGTTGCTTGAGGTCGGGCTGGCGTCCGGGAATCGGTTCGTAGTGACCACGAGGCCGGCCGCGGCGCAGGTTGTCGAGTTGCCTTCTCAGCTAAAGGACATCCACTTGTGCGGCCTCAGTTCCGAGGAACAACGCGCGTTGGCTGGACGGGTGCTGCGCGCGCGGGTTGCCGAGGAGGCGGGAGAGATCGCGTTCGCCCAGACGCAACTCAGTATCAAGGACGAGGCCGTGGTCACGCAGATTGTGCAAGACGTCGCGCAGAGTGCTGGGTTGCGACGGCTCGCGACGAACCCACTATTTCTTACGCTATTGGTCTTCATTGGTGCCAACAGCGGCCGACCTTCAGCGCGACGCCACGGGTCTATGCCGAGGCCGTTCGTACGCTTGCGATCGTGCGTAGTCGTATGGCCGGACACCACGTGATATCGGAGGGCGACCTTCGCCAGCGTATTGGCGCGCTCGCACTGCATATGTTTAGAGACAATGAATCTTCTATTGCGTCGCGTGGGGATGCAGTGTCGGTGCTTCAACGATCGATGAGTGATGCTCTTGGAACGGTCGTTCCGGACTCGGACGCGGCCCGCTTTCTTCAAGAGGTTGCGGAGTCCACCGGTCTTCTTGTTGTGAACAACGGTGGGTCGCCTCAGCAGGCGGACACCGTCACGTTCATGCACCAGTCATTTTTGGACTACTTCGCAGCACTGGGACTCGCTGCGTGTGACTATGTTCTTGCCGTACGGCAAGGGTTATCCGAAGAACCCCGTTGGAGGGAGGTGTTGGAGTTACTGTGCGGAATTGTCAGTGACTACGGGGATATATCTCCGGTAATAGAGGCCTTGCTGGAGAGAAAGGATCCCAGCGACAAGCTAACGCTGGCGGGAGTGCTGATATCGTTGGACTATGCATTAGAGTGCGAGGTCCCGCCTGAGCGTGTTCAACGCTTGCTGCTTGCTTCGGTGACACAAGCCGTCGAAGCCGGGGTGCTTCGCCACGACCCCGGACTGCGCGAGCGGGTAGCGGAGCGCCTTGGTCGCCTAAGTGGAGCGACGGCCAGTCCCCTGATAGTACAATTCTTGGTAAACGGTCTGAACTCAGCAGCGGATGGATCAGCTGCATTCTTCGTTGAATCGCTGGGGCATGTCGCTCAGCAAGTCGAGTTGACCGAAAAGCTTCTGGTTCCATTCGAGGAGGTATGCAAGCGACGAGATCCGTTGATTTTGGCTGCTGTATGCGCCGCAATGGTGAGAAGTACTCAGTTGCGCACCGATGCATCTTTCCTAGCTGCGCGGGCTGCCTTTGACGGGCCCGTCCCCGCGCGCGCCTCGCTGCCGCACGTGCGGCTGCGGCGAGTACGCCGATAGCTACCTATTTGTGGGGGGCGCTCCTGACGTGCATGCGGGAGTCAAGTGGGGTGGTCGCCTCTGTCTGTGCCGAGGCGATTCTGTCGGCGGGGGTTCAGTCCGATAGTCTTGATGAGGATACGGAGCGGCTCCTGCTGGAGACCCTTCGGACGGCGGACGGGGAATTGGCGTATGAGCAGCAGTCGTCGAGGAATGATGTGCTTGAGCGGACCGCGGTCGACGAGAGGTTGTCCTCGCCGGTTGGGCAAAAGCGGGTACTCGCTATTCGAATGCTGCCATTGCTTAGGAACGAAGATGTGTTTGTTGCTGAAAGGATTCGGGCATTTCTTCGGGCCCCCCACACAGGGCACGACGAGATGGTAGCGGTGTTGTCCGTGATTCAGAAGTCGCGAACGATTCATCGACTTCTCAAGATCGCCGACGTTGATTACATTCGGACGTTGTTGTTGGCAGCTACGAGGGATGTGAGAATCGCTGCATGTCGGGTGTTGGCAACGATCGGCACCGGTAGTCCGTCGCCTGGAGCGGTGATCGATGAATTGCTTGAGTATGTGGCAAGCCATCCGATCGGAGAGGAATTCGCCGTGGGTGTTTGGGCGCTTGGCCGGTTGGCTCCCCGTGAGACCCAGGTAGCGAGATGCCTCACGGATGCCGTTGCCAAGAGCTTGGAGACTGAGCGCTCGGCAACCAAGGACCGCATCGCTGAACTTCGCGCGAAGGACCGCATCGCCGCGCTTCGCGCGTGCCAGGCGTTGGATGGCGTGGCGTCAAGAGAACTTGTCGAGAAACTCCGAAGTTCGGTGCGAAGTTATAAGTGGGACGCTGAGACGCGGCAAGAGGCTCTATTGACGAGTGCCCACGTCGAGCCTATGACTCCGGGCCTGCTCCGGTTCATTAACGTGTTTATCGAACAACCTGTTCCTGCTCTTGGGAACGCACCTGCGAGGGCGCTCATGATCGGCGTGGAGCGCTGCAAGCGCCGGGTTGAGGACGTCCGGCGCGTGTTCGGTGCGCTTCAAAGGTCGGAAGCGCTTTTGGTCGAGCACTACACCGCCTTTCGTAGTGCAGTGGTTGCCGAAATGGGTGAGTCAGCCGTTCCGGCAATTAGGGAGGCGCTCGAGGAGATTCGCGCACTTCTTGTCGCATACCGTGAATTCGCAGAGCGAAGTAGCCTCAACGCGTCGTCGCCATTGGTTAGCTAGATAGCTAGTTTCGTTAGCGTCAGGTTCCGTGGCGTGCCGCATCATGGCGAAGCGCTCGACGATCGGGAACGCTCAGCGGCTCAGGGTCCTTGTGAGGTAGCGCTACCGAGCCCGCTTTGGGTCTGCCGTCAAGGCACGCCAAATCTCCTGCGGCCGTCATCCGTTCAGGTCTATGCTCCCTCGCCCATGCCCCCGAAGGGTCGCCTCCCTCTCAACGATCGACGCACGGTCCTCAAGCAGCTCTCCCGCGACCGCCTCGCCGAGCTGACGACCCGCTTTGGCCTGGTATTGGGCCTTGAGGTCCGACCGAAGGTCCACCGACGCCCACGTCGAGGCCATCGTCCGCAAGCGCTCGTTGCCCTTCCGCTCCGTCCTCGAAGCGCTGCCCTCGGGCGAGCTCAAGGCCATCAGCCACGCCCTCCACGGCTCGAGCGGTGGCGACAAGGCCGCGCTCATCGATCGCCTCCTCGGTATCGTGGCTGAGCCCGCCGAGGGCGCCGCGCCTGAGGACGGCGCGCCTCGCGCCAAGGGTGCGGCCACCGCCCCACAGAGCGACAACGCCCTCAAGTCGCACCTCCGCCGCTTCGTGCTCGAGGGCGCGGGCGGGTTTCGCGGGCGCGATCCGGCGGGCACCTTCACCACGAAGCTCCTCGAGTGCTTCGGCTGGCCCGGCGGGAAGCCGCTCGAGGCGACCCTGCCGGCCGAGCTCGCCGTGGTCGACGGCGGGCAACGCGCGACGCGCGGCGTGGCGCTCCTGTGGAGCTCGCGGCGCTTGCTCGTCGAGGTGGTGAACCACGACGTCATGCTCGACTACGCGTGGAAAGACCTGCTCCGCGTGTGTCTCCAGGTCAACCCGGTGCCCCAGTACGTGGTGCTCACGAACCAGCGCGATCTGCAGCTCTACGACCTCGCCCGTGACCGCGCCGCGCCGCGGCTCGCGATCCCGGTCGACGATCTGCCCAAGTACAGCGAGGCCTTCCCGTTTCTCTCGCCGACCTGGGTGCCCGGCACCACGCCGACCATCATCAACGTCTCGAAGGTGTCCGGTGAGGTCGCCGAGCTCGTCGCGAAGCTGTACCGCAGCCTCAAGCAGCAGCACCCGGAGCGCGAGCGGGACGTGGTCCAGTTCAGCCTCCAGTGCATCCTCACGATGTTCGCGGAGGACATCGGGCTCCTCCCCCAGGAGTACTTCACCACGCTCCTCTACGAGGGCGCCCGCCACGGCGACGTGGAGAAGCGCCTCGCCGATCTGTTCCGGCTCATGAGCACACGCGACGCTCCTGGTGGGAGCGAGCGCGAGCGTGCGGTCCCGTTCTTCAACGGGGGGCTCTTCAGCAAGCCGGTCACCGTGCCCCTCGGCGAGGCGCAGCTCGCGGCGCTCACCAAGGCGTCCGAGGCGAACTGGAAGTACGTCGATCCGCACATCTTCGGCAGCGTCTTTCAGGGCATCATGAACGACGCCGAGCGCCACAAGAGCGGCGCGCACTACACCGCCCACGACGACATCATGCGCGTGGTCGGGCCGACGATCGTGGAGCCGTGGCGCGCGCGCATCCGCGAGGCCAAGACCAAAGACGAGCTCCTCGCCGTGCGCGCGGAGCTCCTCGCCTTTCCGCGTGCTCGATCCGGCCTGCGGCAGCGGCAACTTTCTCTACATCGCGTTCCGCGAGCTCTACAAGCTCGACACCGAGCTGCTCGTGCGGCTGCTGAAGGAGTTCCCGTCGACGCAAGGGCAGGGCAAGGGGAAAGTCTCGTGGGGCGCGGGTATCCAGGCGTCGCGCTTCTACGGAATCGACATCAACCCCTTCGCCGTGGAGCTGGCCAAGGTCACGCTCAACATCGCGAAGAAGATCGCGTTCGACGAGCGCCGCGAGGTCGCGGCCGACTACGTGGGGCAGATCGAGATCGACGTGGACCCGTCGCTGCCGCTCGACAACCTGGACAAGAACATCGTGTGCGCGGATGCGTTGTTCACCGAGTGGCCCGAGGTGGATGCGATTGTCGGGAATCCGCCGTTCTTGGGAGACCGAAAGATCCGCGGCGAGCTGGGCGCCGACTACATCCGCAAGCTCCAAGGCACGTCAGGCATCGAGGGAGTGGTCGACCTCTGCTGTTACTGGTTCCGGCGTGCTCACGACAGGCTCAAGCCGGGGAGCCGCGCGGGCCTCGTCGGGACGTGGGATTCGCGTGGGCAAGGCGCGTGAAGCCTCGCTCGACTACGTGGTCGTGAACGGCGGCACCATCACGAACGCCGCGTCCCGGCTTTGGCCTGGAGACGCAGCTCTCGACGTCTGATGGTGAACTGGGTCAATGCAACTATCGCAAGGGCCCCATCATCTCTTTGGTAGCGGACGACGTCTTCAACCTGCCACGGATTGAAACCAACCTAGAAATCGGCGCCGACCTGAGCGCAGCGACAAGACTCGAAGCAAAACAAAAACGGCACTGCGATGGGCGTAATTTTCGGCTCTGGCGGCCTTTCGCGCAAGGTCGAAGAAGAATCTCTCGGGCTTTTCAGTTGACTCTCTGATCGCATCCCTGCGGCTCGTTTTGGCGGGCCCGTGACCTGCTGCGCGGAACGTCGGCCCCCCGACTATTGCCTCTACCTGGTCGACTGCCAAGACGAGGGCGGGGCTCGAACAGCCTCTGGCGCGTACACGCACCTTCGGAGACGGTATTCCGTTTGTAAAGAGTCGGGCGACAGCCGGAACGGAGACGCACCACTATGAGCGCTGGCTTCGTACCTGGTGGCAACCACGCGAACCGAGCCGCAGGTTCTTTTCGGAGGTTGCTCGGCATCGACGCACGATCGCGTGCGCGAGCCCGCAGGCTCGGCCGATCTTCACGCTTCTCTCGACAACCTTCGTCCCCACCAACACGCTTCAAGTCTTTGCCTTCGACGATGACTACAGCTTCGGCGTCATCCAGTCCGATTCCCACTGGGCGTGGACCAAGGCGAAGGGAGGAAAGGTTCGATCCGACATCCGCTTACGAGCGGCGTTTATCCACCTTCCCGCCCGGCCCCAAGAGCGGAACCCGAGGTCGTCGCTGTGGCCGAATCCGCGCGCAACCTACGCAAGGTCCGCGACACGCTCATGAGCGACAACGGCTGGTCCCTCCGCGCGCTCTACCAGGCCGCCGAGATCCCCGGATATCACCCGCTTAAGGCCGCGCAGGCCGCCCTCGACGAGGCGGTGCGCCGCGCCTACGGCATGCCCGACGGCCAAGAGCCCACCGAGTTTCTCCTCGAGCTGAACAAGCTCGTGGCCGAGGACGAAGCCGAGGGGCGCGAGGTGCAAGGGCCTGGCGTCCCACGCGGGATCGATCCGGAAGGACCCGCGCCTCACTGACTGCATCGAGCCGCCGAAGGGGCCGAGCTGAACGGCACCCGAGGTGAGTCTCACACGAGCTGATCAGACGACGGCGTCGGGTCCGGGCCGGTCACTTCACACTCTACTTCACATCCCGGCGGGGAGCGCCTAGGTTATCGCCATGAGCGACACCGTGGACCCGCTCGTCGCCCCGCCGCCTGCCGAGGTTCCCCTTAAGGACGCCCCGTTGGTTCGCGTCATCGCGCAGCTCCGCTTCCCGGAGATCCTCTCCGTCGAGCAGCGAGAGTTCGTCGCGCCGTTCCAAGAGGCGATCCGGCCCACGTACGCGGTGCTTCGGCAAGAGCAGACCCAGGGGGTCGTGGTCGGCCCCGCCGGCGTCGCGCTCGCCGTCAAGCCGCAGACCGCGTGGCGGTTCAGCGATGCGGCCGGCCAGTGGCGGGTCTCGCTCACCCCGGACTTCCTGGCGCTGGAGACCACCAAATACGTCAGCCGTGAGGACTTCTTCGGCCGGCTCAGGTCGCTCGTGCAGGCGCTCGGTGAGCACATCGAACCCGGCCAGATCGATCGGCTCGGGGTGCGGTACATCGATCGCATCACGGGCGACGCCATGGCCGACCTGTCGAAGCTCGTGCGGTCCGAGGTACGGGGCATCGCGGGAACGATCGCGGCGACCCACACGGTCCACGCCATGGCGGAGTCGAGCTTCGAGCTCCCCGGCGCTCGCGTGCTGGCGCGCTGGGGCGTGCTTCCTCCGAACGCGACGGTCGATCCCTCCGCGATCGAGCCCGCGAACGAGAAGAGCTGGCTCCTCGACCTCGACATGTTCAGCTCGGCTCCGATGGCGTTCGACGTCGAACATGTCGTCGCCGAGGCGCGACGGTACGCCGAGCGAATCTACACCATCTTCCGCTGGGCCGACTGACGACTTCCTCGCAAGGTACGGAGGTGAGCGATGAGCGACCTTGCGCTTCCCCCCTTCGGGTCGACGTCGGCCGCCGGCGCGATGCTTATTCGCCAGGTTCGCGACCCCTTGCTCGTGGGGTGCATGCTCGCTGGGCTCGGTACCCGGCGGACGCTCCACTTCTGGGCAAGCGGCAAACCCATGGCAAGGAGCAACGAGGAGCACCTCCAGCGCGTGCTCGCGGTCGTTCGGAGGGATCGCGGCTCGGCGAGCAAAAACCGGACGCTCCTGCTCGGTCCGCATGAGGGCGCGGCTGAGGACGGGACGGTGCCCCTCGACCTGCTGGCCACTGGCGACTACGAGAGCGTGGTCAGGATGCTCGGCCCTGGCGAAGCACGCAGGGCCGCGCCCGTCGCGAAGCTCTCGGCCGAGGCGCGCGCTGCGCGAGCCCCGGTCCCTCCGGCGGAGCTCGTCTCCGCCCTTCACGATCGGATCCATCCGACCAGTGGTCGCCTTCTGGGGGCAAAGGCGATCGTGACTTCTCGGAGGAAGTAAGTGGCGACGCTCTCCGCCGACTCCGACGAGGCGAAGCAAACGGATGCCGCTCTCCAGGACTGGCGTCAGGGCGATCTGGCGCTCGACGAATCATGGTTCGTGCACGTGGGCGACGCCACCATGCCCCTCTCAGAGACGGCCGCGGAAGCCGAGGGATCAGGCGCTCAGGCGCTGACGTCTGAGGTGTACGGCTGATTCGTCACGCAGACCCAGGACAGGCCGCGCCTGCACGAGCCGGCCGACATCGAGGTAGCCCCGCTCGTGCAGGTCACCGAGGACGAGCTGCACAACGTGAAGCGCGGACGGCGCCCCTCCCACGCGACGTTGCCGAGCCTCGAGAAGGCCCGCCTCGTCGCGGATCTCGATCGTGTGATGACCGTGGAAAAATCGATCGTCGCGAAGTGGAAGCGAACGCCGGGAACCACGGACGACGCGGACGGTCGCGCCTTCGCCCAGGCTCTCGCACGCAAGCGGGTTCGCCTTCCCCGATGACTTCACGGCATTCGCCAGGAAGCTGCAAGGTCGCCTCGGTGACAAGCACGACAAGAACTCCGACGAGGGACGAGGACTGCGGGCGCTGCGCGAGCTCCGAGTGCGTGCGGCCCCCTCCTGGGATGCTTCTGAGGTCGACCTCTTCTTCTGGTTCATCCGCAACCCGGAGGACGCGACCTTCGAAGGAAAGAGCTGGCCAGCGCTCCTCAACGGGTGGTTGAGGCTGGTCCCCGCGATCGGTCGCTTCATGAATGTCGAGGGGCAGGTCGTCACGCTGCGCGACATGACGGCCGAGGACTACGTCGAGAGCGACCCGCTCGATCTCGATCACCTTTCGACGGCGCAGCCGCCGCAAGGGAGCTCCGAGCGCATCGAGCCGCCGGTCACGCCGACGACCTGAGGGGGAACGAAGCCATGGCCGAGTCGATCGACACGAACGCGCAGCTCCACAAGCTCTGGGACGAGACCAAGAACGGCGCACCCGGACAGGTCCTCCTCCGGAGCTTTCGCGCGGCGTGGTGGCGCTGCGCGAAGGGCCACGCCTTTCAGCGCTCGCCGCGCGCCATGCTGAGCGATCCCTCGTGCCCCGACTGCCAGCGCGGGCCAACCCAGCGGTCGTTCGCCAAGGCTCGCCCGGGTCTCGTGCCGCTCTGGAACGTCGACAAGAACGGCGGGCTCTCGCCGAGCGACGTGGACGCGATGCACACCGGGAGCACCTGGTGGCGCTGCGACAACGGACACGACTACCAGCGCTCGCCGCTGCTCATGGTGCGCGACGACAGCTGCCCGGTGTGCGCCGTGGCCGAGCGCTCGCTCGCCGTCACGAACCCCGCGGTGGCCGCCGACTGGCACCCGATCCGCAACGGCGACGTCGCGCCCACCCAGGTGGACGCGGACCACGTGATGAACGCGTGGTGGCAGTGCCCCAAGGGCCACGAGTACCAGGCCACGGTGCGGTCGCGTGCGCGCGGCAACCGCAGGTGCCCCACGTGCTACGGCGGCTGGTCGATCGAGAGCCTGCGCGCGTTCGTCAAGTCGCTGCTCTCGCACGTGCGCGCGCTGAACCCGAGCGAGCTCTTCGCCCTCGCCATGCAGGCGGGCGCCTTCGCCGACAAGGAGTCGAGGCCGTTCGTGATGGCCATCTCGACAGGCAAGTTCCCCGGCGCGGAGCTCGAGAAGGTCGCGGGAGGGGAAGCCCTCGCTGGTGGACGACTTCGCTTCGAACAAGGACTTCTCCCTCGAGATGGTCGACGGGCGCATGAAGGTCCCCGAGGACCGCCCGTCCGAGCCGGTCGATCCGTTCGCGCTCCCCGACGCGCCCGAGCCGCTCGACGGCCCGGAGACGGTCGACGTGGACGTCAGCCGCGAGGTCGACGCGACGGGTGCCGCGAACGCCGCAGCGACGGCCGAGGCCGACGACGAGATGCCCCTCGTGAAGACGCGCGACGCGCTCGCCGCGCTCGACAGCGTGCTCATGGCGAACGCCGACGCGGAGACCGTGAAGTTCTTGCTCGACAGCGCCAAGGCCAAGCTCTGGCGCCACGCGTACGTCGATCCGGCCGAGGCGCGCGAGCAGGCCACGGCCTTCAAGGGCGACGTGTACTCGGCGCTCGTGCGCGACCGCTTCGTCACCGAGCTCGACGAGGCCGACGCGCTGGAGCTTCCGGCGGGGTACGCGTTTCGCCCCTCGGTGGGCGCGCTCATCACTCCGCCGAACCTGATGCAGCGCCGCGTCGCGGTCTCGGTGCGCAACGAGCGGCGGTTCGGCAACTGGTCGGGCATGGGCGCGGGAAAGACCCTGAGCGCGATCGTGGCCACCCGCGTGGTGGGCGCCTCGCTTACCCTCATTTGCTGCCCGAACGCCGTGGTCGAAAACTGGGAGCGAGAGATTCTCGAGGCCTTCCCCGCCTCGTCCGTGGCCACGAAGACGTGGCACCCCGAGTGGTCCGATCCTCACGGGAAGACGCCGCGGTACCTCGTCTTGAACTACGAGCAGTTCCAGCAGCCCACGTCGGAGCAAGAGCTCGTCGGCTTCCTCGAGAAGAACGTCATCGACTTCGTGGTCGTCGACGAGATCCACTACGCGAAGCAGCGCGACGCCGGCGCCGAGATGTCGAAGCGAAAGCGCCTGGTGCAGGGCCTCATCTTGGAGGCCGGGAAGAAGAACGCGGATCTCTGCGTGCTCGGCATGAGCGGCACGCCGGTGATCAACACGCTGCAAGAGGGCAAGAGCCTCGTCGAGATGATCACGGGCCACCGCCACGACGATCTCGAGACGCGCGCCACGGTGCAGAACTGCATGCGCCTCTACCAGCGGCTCGTCACCCTCGGGACGCGCTGGAAGCCCGACTACAAGATTCAGCTCGACGAGCTCCAAGAGGACATCGACTGCGAAGCGGAGCTGGACGAGATCCGCCAGCTTGGTCGCAGCAAGGCCTCGACGCTCCAGCTCGAGCAGGTGCTCACGCGGCTCCGCATGCCGAAGATCCTGGCGCACATCGCCGCTGGCGAGAAGGTGCTCGTCTACACGCACTACGTCGACGGCATCGCGAACGAGCTGCGCGAGGCCATCGACACGGCGGGCTATCGCGCCGGCATGCTCACGGGCGAGACCGACGACGCCGATCTGAAGGAGTTCTTGAAGGCCGACGGCACGGTGGACGTGCTCGTCGGCTCGAGCCGCATCGGCACGGGGGTCAACGGCCTCCAGTACGTGTGCAACAAGCTCATCATCAACGTGCTGCCTTGGACGAACGCCGAGTACGAGCAGCTCGTGGGGCGCCTCTTCCGCCAGGGGAGCCGCTTCGACAAAGTGCGCGTGGTCATCCCGGTCACGTTCGCGGTGGTAAACGGCGAACGCTGGTCCTACTGCGAATCGAAGCTGAACCGGCTCGAGTACAAGAAGTCCATCGCCGACGCGGCCGTCGACGGCGTGGTGCCCGAGGGCAACCTGCGGACGCCGAGCCAGGCGCAGCAGGACATCATGGACTGGCTCGCCCGCCTCGACCTCGGCCGGATCAACGAGGTGGCCCGGCCGGCCATCAAGATCCCGCTCTCGGGCGAGCCGACCGAGGTGGCCCGTCGTGTCGCGAAGTACGGCGACTTCGCGAGGATGAACAACCGCTGGTACACGTCGGCGAGCGACGCGACGCACGCGCGCCTCTCGGCGAGCCCGGAGGAGTGGGCGCACTACCACACGATGTACCGGCAGCTCCGCGAGTCGTGGCCGGTGGTGCCCTTCAAGGAAGAGATCCGCTGGCTCTCCGAGCCCGGGCTCGGGGCTCGTCGTCGGCGACTTCGGCTGCGGCGAGGCGCTTGTGGGTAAGGCGGCCTCGGAGGCCCACCGAGTGCACAGCTTCGACCACGTGGCGGTCGACGAAAGCGTCGTCGCGTGCGACATCGCCAAGGTGCCGCTAGAAGACGGAGCGCTCGACGTAGCGATCTTCCGCCTCTCGCTCATGGGCAAAACTTCACCGACTACATCCGCGAGGCGCACCGGTGTCTTCGACTCGATGGTCAGCTCCACTTTGGGAGCCCACGAGCTACTTCGAGGACGTCGCGACGTTTTGCGCTGCGCTCGCCCGCCTCGGATTCGACGTCATGTCCCGGGAGTCGGAGGGCGCGTTCACGCGAATTTATGCGGTGAGGAACGCGAAGAAGGCGGACCCGGACGTGGTGCTGCCGTTCCGGGGGTTGGGGAGGTAGGGCCGCCGAGCGGGTGCGCCTCCTCCACGAACCCGACGATCGCGAGCTGGATGGCGTCCTGCAGTCCGATGCCGCGGACCTCGGCCCAGGAAGCGAGCGGCCCGAGCACCTCGCGATCGATGTGAAGAGCCTCGAGCACGACGAACCGGCCACACGGGGAGACTTTCATGAGCGCGGGTGGTGCACGTCGCGTACCGGACTTCGGACGCGGAAATGCGCTGAATTTTGGATCGGTGGGGTGACCCGGACGGATCTTGGGGTGTCCAAGGACGGTACGATGCCGGGGGAACCCGGTGGGGCGCGAGCAGGTCTGAGGCTCGCGTGTGCGTGTGCGTGCGCGGCTGCGAGCGCGGCTGCGGCCGGGGTCGGAGGCATGCGGCCGCCCGTGCCGTGCTCACGCGACGCGCGACGCGCGGCCCGCCCAAGGCCGCACACGCACACGCGAGCCCCACACGCCAGCCCCACACGCGAGCCCCAAGTCCCGGCCGCGACGCGCTTCGTGATCCCCGAAGGGGGACTCGCAGCCGCACACGCAGCCGCAAGCCGCAGCCGCACACGCAGCCGCGAGCCCCAAGCCCGGAACCCCAGCCGCGACGCGCTTCGTGATCCCCGAAGGGGGACTCGCAGCCGCACACGCACACGAGCACGCGGCGCCGCACTCCGCGGAGCCCATCGCGGCCACCTCCACGCCCGCCTCCTTGCCCTACGTCCCGGGCCGCGACCAACGCGCACACGCCGCGCCAACGCCCCAACTCCGCGCTCTCCACCCACGTCGGCGTCGTCACGGCGTCTGCGCTCGGGGGTCGAGGCCCGGGACTCCGGGCAAGGAGGCTCTACTCATGCGATTTGCCCATCACAAACTCGACGCGTTCCACGTGGCCCGCTCCGCACTCTGCGCCGGGGACACCCTCGTCAAAAAGCTCCCCCGGGGATACGCCACCCTCGGGGACCAGCTCCGGCGCGCACTTCTCGGCACGTATCTTCAGCTCACGGAGGCCGCCGCACGCGACGGAAACGACCGCCGCCAGAGGTTCCGCCGGGGCCTGCGGGAAGGGCCGAGCGTGCGCGTGCGTGTCCGTCCCGCGGCGGACCCCTCGCTTCCACGACGCGCGGCCCGCGACCGCACACGCAGCCGCGAGCCCCAAGCCCCAGCCGCACACGCAGCCGCGACGCGCTTCGTGATCCCCGAAGGGGACTCGCGGCCGCGCACGAACACGAGCACGCGAGCCAGCTCCCACAAGAGCCCCGCGTCAGCCCTCGCCGCAGCGCATGTAGTCGAGGCCGAACACGTCAACCTTGTTTACCGAACGGCCCAGCAAGAGGCGCGCGCACTCTTGCACGCCCTCGGTGATGGCCGGGTGCGGGTGCACGCAATGATCGATGTCCTCGATCGTGGCGCCGTGGTCGATGAGGAACGCGATGCCCTGGATCGTGCTCGACGCCTGCGGCCCCACGACGCGGAGGCCGAGCACTCGGCCCGGCTCGTCGCGCGAGGCGAGGAGCTTGATGAAGCCGTCGGTGCTGCGCATGGCGATGTTGCGGCAGATGAGCCGGTTGTGGAGCACGCTCACGCGGTACGGCACGCCTCGACGTTTGGCCTGGGTCTCGTTCAGCCCGACCGCCGCCACCTCGGGGCGGAGGAAATAGATCGCAGAGAGCGCCTCGTAGCGGAGGGGCTTGGGATCGAGGCCGAACATGCGCTCGACCGCGTGGCGGCCCTCGAGCTCGGCCACGTTCACGAGCGCGACGTCCATCGTGGTGTCGCCCGCAGCGTAGATGTGGGGCACCGTGACCGAGCGTGAGCCCTCGACCGCGATGCCGCCGTGCTTCTCGAGGGTGACCCCGATGGCCTCGAGGCCGAGGTTCGCGGTGTTCGGCGCGCGGCCCACCGAGATGAGCGCGCGCTCCACCTTGAGCCGTTGCTCCTCGCCCGACGGCCCCGCGATCACGTACTCGACGTGATCGTCGACGAGCGCGAGCGACACGAGGCGCGACTCGCGGTGGACCGTGATGCCCATGTTCGCGAACGACGCGGCGACGACCTCGGCGACGTCGGCGTCCTCGAAGGGCAAGATGCGAGGCTGGCGATCGATGATGTTGATCCTCGTGCGCCCAAAGTTCCCGAAGACGGTGGCGTACTCGCACCCCACGACGCCCGCGCCCACGACCACGAGGCTCTCGGGGAAGCCGGGCAGGTCCTCGATTTGGTCGCTGGTGACGACGCGGTGGCCGTCGACCGTGATGCCCTCGGGCACGCGCGGGTGCGACCCCGTCGCCACGACGAAGTTCGTGGCCTCGTAGCGCGTCGCGTGGCCGTCGGCGTCGGTCACCGAGATCGCGTGCGGCGAGAGGAAGCGCGCCGCGCCGCGCCGCAGATCGACCACGCCGCCGCGGGCGTCCGGCGTCGCGAGCCCCGCGAGCTGGCGAGTGAGCAGCTCCTCTCGCTCGCGCACCGCGGCGCGCACCGAGCCCATCACCGCGCGATAGGAGACCTCGACGTCGCGCGCGCGGTAGCCGCGATCGGTGCGGCACGCGCCGGCGTAGTCGTTGGAGAGGTGCCACATCGTCTTCGACGAGAGCGCCCCCGCGTGCAGGCCAGCCCCGCCCACCCGCCCCTTCTCCACGAGGAGCACGCGCTTGCCGAGATCGTGGGCCCTCATCGCCGCGGCGAACCCGCCAGGCCCCGCGCCGATCACGCACACGTCGTAGGGCTCACGCCGCCCGGCCTCGCTCGCTCCGCTCATCTCCCATTGCTACCAGCATAACCCAGCGTAGGGCGGCCGGCTTCAACGGCACGCGTGGGGCGCACACGCATCACGCGTCGAGCACCAGCTCGACGGGCGCGAAGCCGTCGGCCTCGAACGACGCCTCGGCCTCCTCGAGGCTCACGGCGCCGTGGAAGCCGCGCTGGAGCGTGACCTCGCCCGTGGCCTCGAGCGCGCTGCGCACCACGACCTCGTGGCGCTCGAAGACCGCGTCGAGGTGCGCGAAGCCCGCGCGCGTCACGGCCTCACCGAGGGGAGCCTCCGCGTAGCGCTCGAAGAGGCCGCAGTGGCGCGCCGCCGCGTAGAAGTAGACCACGACGATGGGGCCCGGCCCAAGCGCGCCGCCCGGCAACCGGAGCCGCGCGAGGACCACCGGGGGAGCCTTGCGCGGCCGCAGGCTCGCGAGCGCGACGAGGGCCGGGTTCAAGGTGTCGATCACGGCGCCCACGAGCTCGAGCCGCTCGGGCGCGAGCCCAGGGAGCAGCACGAGGGAGGAGGCGAGCGCGAGCACCCGCTCGGGCTCCTCGGTGACGAGCGCTTGCGCGGTCCACGCGGCGGTCGTGAGGAGCGGCTCCTTGGCCTTCCGAAAGGCGCGCGAGAGGCCCTCGAACGCGCGGTCGGGCGGGCTCATCACGCCCCCCGTGAGGCCGCGTGTCGGCGCTGCCGCGCGCGCGAGAGAGAGCACGGCAGCGGCGCGCGACGCCGGGTCGAGGGCCATGTCCGACCACGTGCATCCTACAGCAATCCACGCGTACGGGAGGGGCAGGCCGAAGCGCGCGGCCTCGGCCACGGCGAACTGAGGGGCGAGCCGCTGGAGGGCGACGTCCTCGACGTCCGCGAGCTCCGTGGGCACGAGCGCCCCCTCCGCGAGCTTCTTGCCGCTGCGGAGCACGAGCGACCGCGCGAGCCGCATCGCGTCTTCGGCGCTCTCCGCCACCCGCAGCGCCACCACCACCTTGGGATCGCGTCGCGCCACGGCGCACCCGACGAGCGCGCCCTCGTGCGCGACCACACACGCCCACGCGACCACCTCGCCTCCGCGCTCGGTGCGCGACGTGGCGACGACGGCGCCGAGGCGCGACGCGTCTTCGAGGACCTCGCGCGCGAACGAGGGCGGGGCTTCAACAGGGGTGGATGGTGGGCTCATGCTTCTCCTCGACTATCACCGCCGGCTCAGAGCCGTGACGCGAACACCACGATCGTGCGACGGTACATTTCGGAGGCGTTCCACCCCTCGAGCGCCTTGAAATTGGCCGTGCCCTCGCCGTACGGCTCGCGCGGTCGCCAGCCGTGGCCCTGCAGGTAGGCCGCCGTGGAGGCGAGCACGTCCGGCGTGCTGCGGAGGAGATCCACGCGCCCGTCGCCGTCGAAGTCGACGCCGAACGCCTCGTACGAGGAGGGCAAGAACTGGGTCTGACCGAGCTCGCCCGCCCACGCCCCGACCATCTCCGGTGCGGTCAGATCTCCGCGCTGCACCAGGCGGAGGGCGGCGACGAGCTCCGCGCGAAACCGCGGCGCGCGGCGGCAGTCGTACGCGAGGGTCGCCAGCGCGCGGAGGCTCGACATCGACCCCGTGTTGGCGCCGAAATCGGTCTCGAGGCCCCAGATCGCGACCACGACCTGGGGCGGCACGCCGAAGCGCGCCTCGACGCGCGCGAGCAGCGGCGCGTGGGCACGGAGCAGCGACCTTCCGCGCTTCACGCGCGCCGGCGTCACGCGCTTCGCGACGAGCTCCTCCAGCGACAGCTTGAAGGCGCGCTGCGACCGGTCGAGGCGCACCACCTCGGGGTCGTACGTGACGCCCGCGAGCGCCGCGCCGACCGTCGCCGGAGAGAGCCCCACCTCGGGCGCGCGGCGCCTGAAGCCCTCGAGCCACGCGTCGAAGCCGCTCTCGGTGTCCCCGCAGCCATCGGCGCTGACGGCGGCCCGCGCGTGGACGGAGGGGCCGTCCTCGAACGAGGTGATGTCGGCCGCGGTCGGCGCGCGCCGCGGCGGTCGCAGCGACGGCGCGCGGGTCGGCGCGTCCGGCGGGGAGCACGCGACCACGAGGAGCATCGCCGCGCTCAGCCCGAGTCGTGCGATCCTCACGCGGGCGAGCGTGCCCGATCATGGCCCCCTCGGCAAACTCGCCGGCGCGGGAACAAGCGGCGGCCCAGGGAGGTTGCGTCGCTGGCAGAAGAAATCGGCCGACGGCGCCTTTACCCAGGCCGGGGTTTGGGTCAGTGTTACGCGCGACATCCGGGGGCTTTGGCCCCCATCGAGGAGCCCCCGTTGCCACCAGCCCAGCGCAAGAAGCTCGACCTCAGAAAGACCCTCTTTCTGCTGCCGAACATGATCACCCTGTCGAGCATCTTCTGCGGGTTCGACTCGATCCGCATCAGCGCCTCCGCCCACAGCGACGACGACTTCTACAAGGCGTCGTTGCTGCTCGTGTACGCGCTCTTCTTCGACATGCTCGACGGCCGCGTGGCGCGACTCACGAAGACGCAGAGCGCCTTCGGCCTGCAGATCGACTCGCTCGCCGACGTGATCTCGTTCGGCGTGGCCCCGGCCATGATGGTGTACAGCTGGTCGCTGCACCAGAAAGGCACGCTGGGCCTCGTCGTGTCGTTCGTGTTCGCCGCGGCCGGCGCGGTGCGGCTGGCCCGCTTCAACGTCCTCAGCATGGGCGAGAACGGTGAGCCGACCACCCCGCCGAAGTACATCGTCGGACTCCCGGTGCCGGGCGCGGCGGGCATTCTCATCTCGATCATCGTGGCCAATCACGCGGTGGCCGGGAAGCTCGCGGGGCCCGAGTACGTGTGGGCGATGATCGGCCTCACGCTCTTCCTCGCGTTCCTGCAGGTCTCCACCATTCGCTTCCGCTCCTTCAAGGACATGAAGCTGAACTGGCGGTCGGTGGGCCTCGTGTTCTTCGCCGTCGGCTCGAGCGTCGTCGTCTCGGTGAAGACCGGGCCCGCGTTCGTGCTCGTGTGGCTCTTGTCCTTCTACATCGTGATCGGCGTGGTCGAGACCCTCGTCACGATCCCCGCGCGCAGGCGCGCCGCCCGCGACGCCGAGCGCCGCGAGGCGCGGCAGACCCCGCCCGCGCCCTGAGGGCTCCCCTCGACCACGCGCCACCGCGCGCGGCGCGTGATCTAGCGACCGACCTGGCGCTCCTGCGATAAGCTCCGCCCCCGATGCTCGACGATCTCCACCACCTCCGTGAGCGCGCCCGCGTCTCGCTGAGCCGGGGAAACCTCGACGACGCCGCGAACGCGCTCGTGACGGCCGCGCAGCAGACGCACGTGGCCGAGCACGACTACGTGTCGGTCCTCCGCCCGCTCGTCGACGTGCTCGAGCGGCGGGGCGACGTGCGCTCGGCCCTCACGGTCGAGTGGTACTTGGCGCTGAACGACGCCGAGGCCATGCGCCGCTGCTATCAGAAGCTCCCCCACGTGCCGCCACAAGACCGCGCGCGCACCCTCGCCGCCTCGAACGACATGGCGAACGCGGCGCGCGAGATGGAGAACGCGGGCCTCGTGGCCGCGGCGGCCATCTACCGCGAGAAGGCGGAAGATTGGCAGGGGGCGCGCGCCCTGTGGTCCCGGCTCGGGCAGGTGACCGGCAGCGGCGCCGACGCGTACAACGCCGCGCTCGTGCAGTTCAACCTCGCGCGGTGCGCGAAGAAGTGCAGCGACGCGCGGCAGGCGCGGGAGGCCACGGTCGCGGCGGTGCGCCTGCTCGAGGAGGCGGCTGACCACTTCGAGTCCGTGGGCCTGCGCGAGCGCGCGTTCGACTGCTTCCAGGTGCTCGTGCAGATAGGCCGCGAGAGCGGGATGTTCGAGGACGTGCTCGAGGGCTTCGTGAACTGCATCCGCATTTTGCGAGAGGACCACCTCAAGTACTTCGCGCTCCAGTACTTCGAGGACGCCCTCGGCGCCGCCAAAGAGAAGGGCGAGCTGTCGGCGGCGGCGACGCTCGCGCGCGAGGCCTCGGAGTACGCGCGAGCGCTCGGCATGTCGGCGACGGCGGCACACTACATCTTGGTGCAGGCCGATCTGTGGCGGAGCGTGGCCCGACAGCACCTGGCCCGCGGAGCGCCCCCCGAGATCGCCGAGAACGCGGTCCTCGCGGCGGTGCTCGCCTTCGGCGAGGTGGGGCACTTCAGCCGAGTAGGTCAGCTCTATCAAGAGCTCGCGGCCATGGACCTCGAGCCACGCCGCAAGGCCCACTACGCCCGCGCGTCGCGGCGCTACGACAACGTGCGCGACGAGGCCCTCGACGCGGCGCCCCTGCCCTCGCATCTCCGGCAGGAGAACCACTTCCCCGATGTGTGGCACGTCGACCTGCTCGAGTGGGAGCAGCAAGGCCAGGCCTCCGAGGCCTGCGCCGACGTGCTCCTGAACCGGAGCTGGCCCGACCTCATCCGCCGCCGCGCCATGCTCGCGCGCCTCACCGCGTTCGCCGTCGAGATGTCGAACGACGCGGGCCCAGCCTCGCAGGCGGCGCGCGCGCGCCTGGCCGACCAGCTCGCGCAGCTGCAGCTCTACGCGGTGCTCTCACCCCTCGAGAAGCTCTTCGCGCGCCCGGAGCGCGCGGTGAAGGTGGCGGTGCTCGTCGCGATGGGCACGCTGTTCTTCAAGCGGAGCTTCATCACCGTGCGCCAGGGGCTACGCGACAGCGATCCCGGGGTCGTGGAGCAGGCGGCGCGCGCCGTCGAGGCGCTCTATTTCCAGCACGCGTTCGACCCGCTCTCGCGCATCATCCGCGAGGCCCCGCAGCCCTTCGTGCGGGCGAGCGCCGTACGGGCCCTCGCAAAGGTCGACACCCTCGAGGCCGCCGAGTTCCTCCTCTCGATCCTCGAGCACGGCGCGCCCGCCGATCGCGTCGCGGCGGTCGAGGCCTTGAAGCGCTCGCGCGGCGCGCGGTTCATCGAGCTCGCGCGCTCAGCCCTCCCCGCCTCCGCGCCCGACGTGCAGGCCGCCCTCCGCGACGTGCTGCGCTCACGCGGGATCGCGGCCTGAGGCGCGGACTGCTCCGACCGCTGGAAGCGATCCCGAAGGGGGGGAGCGCTGCAGGTCCGCGAGCACGAGGTCGACGAGCCAGCGCACGTGGGCGCGACGCTCCTCGAGCAGCGGGGGCCGGAGCAGATCGCCGCCAAGCACACGCGAGAGGAGCGGCGCGTACGTGCACCAATTGATGACCGCGCCCGAGAACGTCACGAAGAGCTGCCGCGCCGCGGCCCGGCCCTGCTCAGGAGCCACCTCGAGGAGCGTCGCCTCCACGAACCGGTAGAGCGGCTCGAAGCTCTTCTCGACGAGCGCGTAGGTGTCGGGGTTCGCGAGCTGCGCTTGCACGAGGGTCGCGTAGCGCGCGTGGGTCGCCATGAAGTCGAGGTACGCGTCGACCAGGCGGTGCATCCGCTCGCGGACGTCACCGCCACCTGCGAGCGCGTCGGCGAGCCCCCGGTGATGCGCGTCGTAGTAGCGCTCGAGCACGGCCTCGAAGAGGCCGCGCATGCTGCCGTAGTGGTAGAACACGAGGGCCTTGTTCACGCCCGCGCGCTCCGCGACGTCGCGCGCGCTCACTCCAGCGTAGCCGACCGCGCAGAACAGCGCCTCGCCGGCCTCCAGGATCCTCGCCTCGGTCGAGGGCTCCGCGATCGGAGCGACCGCGCGCGCGCGCCGCTTCGCCGCGGAGGGCGCGCGCTTCGCGGACGGCCGCTTCGAGGGAGCGACGGAGGTGGGAGCGCGGCTGGCCATGACTTCATTTTGGTCAATTTGTCCGATCGGTCAAGTTTTGATTGACCGATCGGTCAATCGGATTCAAGGTGCAGTCGTGCCGGGCGGAAACAGCGGCACGAGGAGGAGCACCATGGGACTTGCAGCAACGGCGGCGGCGGCGGTTTTCGGGCAGGGCACGACGACGGTGAAGGGCGGCGAGCTCGTCGCGCGAATGCTGGCGGCGGAGGGCGTCACGCACGTCTTCGGCATCATGGACGGCACCTACCTTGGCCTCTGCGCGGCGCTCCGCCCGAACGGCATCGAGCTCGTCACGCCCCGGCACGAGTCGAGCGCCGCCCACATGGCCGGCGCCTACGCGCAGCTCACGGGGCGGCTCGGCGTGTGCATCGCGAGCAACGGCCCCGGCGTGGCGAACATCCTCCCGGGGGTCGCGGTAGAGAACGCCGAGGGCCACCGCGTGCTCCTCATCACGAGCTGCCGGCGCGAGGGCATCGTCTACCCGGATCGCGGCGGCGCCTACCAGTCGTTCGCGCAGGTCGACGTCACGCGCCCCATGACCAAGTGGAGCGGCGTCGTCCCCTCGATGGACCGCCTCGCCGAACTCGTCCGCCGCGCGCTCCGTGAGTGCTTCGAGGGGCGCGCCGGGGTGGTTCACCTCGACGTGCCGGAGAGCATCTTCAACGGGACCCTCGAGCTCGGCGGCGACACGCTGCGCTCTCCGTCTTCCTACCGCTCGACCACCCCGATGGAGGCGTCCGCCGACCAAGTGCGCGAGGTCGCGCGCTGGCTCGACGAGGCGAAGCTCCCGCTCATCCACGCGGGCTCCGGCGTCCTCTGCGCGGGCGCCACGAGGGAGCTCGCCGAGCTCGCCGCGCTCCTCGAGGCGCCGGTGACCACGAGCTGGGCGGCGCGAGGCGCGATCGACGAGCGCGATCCGCACGCGATCTCGATGATCTACGTCGGGGCGGTGAACGAGGCGCGCACGTCCGCCGATCGGGTGCTCGTGCTCGGCTCGCGCCTCGGCGAGACCGACTGGTGGGGAAAGGCTCCCTACTGGGGCAAGCCCGGCGAGCAAGAGCTCGCGCAGGTCGACATCGACGCGGAGACGCTCGGCAACGCTCGCGCGCTGCGCTTCGCCGTGCGGTCCGACGCGAAGACCTTCCTGAAGGCGGTGCTCGCCGAGCTCGGTCGTCGTCGGGGCGCGCCGAATCTCGACCCGCGGCGCGGTCACCTCGCGAAGCTCCGCTCCGCGTGCGCGGCCCGTCGCGCCGAGCTCGACAAGAACCGCTCGGACGACGGCACACCGATGCACTCGGCGCACGTGGCGCGCGTCTGCCAGGAGACCTTCGCCGAGGACGCGATCATGGTCGCCGATGGCGGAAACACGACCATCTGGGCGCAGTTCTTCCACGAAGTGCGCAGGGTGAACTCGATGGTGGGCACGCCGAAGATGGGCATGCTCGGCGCGGGCGTCTCGCAGACCCTCGGGGCGCAGATCGCCTTCCCCGGCCGCCAGGTGTATTGCGTGATCGGCGACGGCGCGATGGGCTTTCACCCCCAGGAGATCGAGACGGCCGTGCGAAACCGTCTGCCCGTCGTCTACCTGGTCCTCTGCGACAAGCAGTGGGGCATGGTGAAGATCAACCAGAGCTTCGCGCTGAAGCCCGTGAAGACCCTGGTCTTCAAGACCCTCGGTCCCGACGAGACCATCAACGCCGATCTGGGAGAGATCCAGTTCGATCTCCTCGCCCGGGCGATGGGCGCACACGGCGAGCGCGTCTCGGATCCTCGCGGGCTCCGCGGAGCCATCCAGCGCTCGCTCGCTTCGGGCAAGCCGGCCGTCATCCACGTGGACGTCGACCCGGTGAAGCACATGTGGGCGCCCGAGCTCCGGACCTTCAAGGACATGCACCAGGAGCCGAAGTCGTGACCGCGGTCCTCGTCACCGGCGCGGCGGGCTACGTGGGGCGAAAGCTCCTCCGCGAGCTCGCCCGCGACGCGGCGGTCTCCCCCCTCGTGGCCACCGACGTCCGCGAGGTGCCCGACGCCGATCGCGAGCCCGGCGTCGTGTACGAGACGCTCGACGTTCGCTCGGCGGACCTCGACGCGCTCCTCTCACGTCATCGCATCGACACGGTGGTGCACCTCGCCACCATCGTCTCGCCCGGCAAGGACCTCCCTCGCGCGGTCCAGTACGACGTCGACGTGCGAGGCACCGAGAACGTGCTCGACGCCTGCGTGCGCGCGGGGGTGGCCAGGCTGGTCGTGACCTCGAGCGGCGCGGCGTACGGCTATCACGCCGACTCCTCGCCGCTGCTCGGCGAAGACGCCCCGCTCCGCGGAAACGAGGAGTTCGCCTACTCGCACCACAAGCGCCTCGTCGAGGAGCGCCTCACCCGTGCGCGCGCGGAGCATCCGTCGCTCGAGCAGCTCGTCTTCCGCCCGGGAACGATCCTCGGCGAGGGCGCCAAGAACCAGATCACCGACATCTTCACCAAGCCGGCGATCGTGGGCCTGCGCGACTCCGAGACGCCGTTCGTATTCGTCGCCGACACCGATGTGGTGCGTGCCATCGCCCAGGGCGTGCGCGAAGGCTGGACCGGGACCTACAACCTCGCGGGCGAAGGCGTGATGACGCTACGCGAGATCGCCGCGCGCCTCGGCAAGCCCTTCGTGGGCATTCCCGAGGGCGCGCTCCGTGCGGGGATCGGGCTGCTTCGGAAGGTCGGAGCGACGCAATACGGCCCCGAGCAGACGGCGTTCCTCGCCCATCGACCCGTGCTGTCCTCGGAGAAGCTCCGGCGAGAGCGAGGCTTCTCGCTGGTCGCGAGCCGCGACGTGTTCGAGACCTGGGCGCGCTCGATCGCGGGGCGCGAGACGTCCGGCAAGCGCGGGCGCTTCGACGGCGCAGTGGTCGTGGTGACCGGCGGCGCCGCCGGGATCGGCCTCGCGACCGCGAGGCGCTTCGCGAGCGAGGGAGCCGACGTCGCGCTCCTCGATCGCGACGGAGAGGCCGCCCAAGCCGCTGCGCGCGTGCTCGTCGCCGACGGGCGTCGCGCCCTCGCGGTCGCCTGCGACGTGTGCGACGAGGGCTCGTGCCGTGAGGCGATGGCCGAGGTCACGCGCGCGTTCGGCGGCGTCGACGTCCTCGTGAACAACGCCGGGGTGTCCCACCGCAGCCTCTTCGCCGAGACCGCGTCTTCGGTGATCCGCCGCGTGATGGACGTGAACTTCTTCGGCGCCGTGCACTGCACGCAGGCCGCGCTGCCGAGCCTGCTAGAGCGCCGCGGCGCGGTGGTCGCCGTCTCCAGCGTCGCGGGTTTCACGCCGCTCGTGGGGCGCACCGGCTACGCGGCGAGCAAGCACGCGCTGCACGGCTTCTTCGACTCGCTGCGGAGCGAGGTCGAGCATCGCGGAGTTCACGTGACGCTGGTGTGCCCCTCGTTCACCGACACGGCGATCGATCGCCACGCGGTCGCGGGCGACGGGCAGCCTGCGACGCTGGCGAAGGCGACCGCAGGTGGGCTCGCGACCCCCGAGGAGATCGCCGCCGCGATCGTCGACGGCGTGCACTCGAAGGCGCGGCGCGTGCTGCCGACGCCCCTCAGCAGGAGCGCTTGGTGGCTCTCGCGCCTCGCGCCACAGACCTACACGCGCGCGATGTTGTCGAAGCAGGGCGCCGAGTTCGGGATCGGCCATGGCGCGAGGCTCGCGCCCTAGCTAGTCTCCTGGAAGCGTGATCCCTTCCAGAAGTCGCGCGGCTCGGCCTTTCGCCACAAGGGAGCGAGGGGGTGTCCCGTTTTCGGCGGCGGTGGGAGGATACTCATGTTCGAGGGTCGGCGTTCTCGCGCGGTCACACCCGAAACCACTGTCCCCTGAGCGCAAAGCGCCGCCTTCACCGCGCGGAACGACGTCCGAGTTGCGGACGGGCCCGCCGCCGCCGAAAACGGGGCACCCCCTCGCTCCTCGGCATGACACCGAAGACCGGACTTCTGATACGAACCACGACTCCAGGGGACTCGTGCTGGCTGCTAGCTAGACCCTTGTGTGCTCGCGAGAGGACCGCGGAGAGTGAGACTCAGCTCGCCTCGGCCACCAGCTTCCGGAGCTTCACGACGGAGGCCACCTCGCCCATCACGATGAGGGTCGAGCCACCGGTGAGCACGAGGTGCGGATCGGGGTTGTACACGAAGGCCCCATCGTTGGTCTTCACGGCGATGACGAGCAGGCTCGTCTCCTTTCGGATCGGCGTGTCCCGGAGGGCCTGCCCGTCGTACGTCGAGCCTGAGGGGATCGCGACCTCCTCGAGGCGGAGCTTCCTCGTGTCGCGGAACATCTGGTCGAAGAACTCGTTCACGTTGGGCCGAAGCAGCTCCGAGGCGATGCGGCGCCCGCCGATCTGCGTGGGGCTCACGACGGCGGTCGCGCCCGCCTTCAGCATCTTCGCCTCGGAGGGATCCTCGATGACCTTGCTCACGATTCGCGCGTTCGGGTTCAGGCTGCGTGCGCTAAGGGTGACGAACACGTTGTCGCGGTCGTCGGTGAGCGCGGCGACCACGCCCGACGCGACGCGCACGCCCGCGGCGATCAGCGCGTGATCGTCGGTGGCGTCTCCGAGCACGTAGAGCATCTGCCCCTCGCAGAGATCCTCGGAGATGCGCTTCATGTGGGCCTCGTTCAGGTCGATCACGACGAAGGCCGTCGCGGTGCTGTGGAGCTCCTCGACGACGTGCCGGCCCGTCGAGCCCGCGCCTGCGATCACCACGTGGCCGCGCAGGGCCTCAATCGCCTTCTGCATTCTCCGCCTCCTCAGCGCCTCTCCGAACGCGCCCTCGATCACGAGGGCGGTGACGTTGCCTTGCGCGTAGGCGACGACGCCCACGCCGAACGCCGCGATGAACCCGGTCAGCAGACGCGCGCCCGCCACCTCTGCCATGTTCGGCAGCTCGCCGAAGCCCACGGTCGTGAGGGTGATGGTGGTCATGTAGACGCACTCCGAGTACCCCCATCGGCCGTGACCGATGAGCCAATAGCCGAGGCCCCCAGCGAGCACCGCGGTGAGAAGCAGCGCCATGGCGCCGAGCAGGCGTCGAAACGGAGCGAGCACCGCGGGAGTGTGCGGAAAGGTAGTCGGCCCGGCCAAGTTTGCGTCAGCGGGCCAGCGCGTCGCGGAGGCTCGGCTCGAGCTCGGGGAAGCGGAACGTGAAGCCCGCGGCGGTGAGCCGCGCGGGGACGGCGTTCTGCCCGGTGAGCACCACCTCGGCGCCGGCCCCCATGAGGGCGCGGAGCGCGAAGCCGGGCACCCGGAAGACGGCTGGCCGCCCCAGCACCCGCCCGAGCGTCCTTGCGAACTCGGCCATGTTCACGGGCGCGGGCGCCGTGATGTTCACGGGCCCCGAGAGCGCTGGGGTGTCCAGCGCGAAGAGCAGCGCGCGCACCGCGTCGTCCGCGTGGATCCACGCGAGGAACTGCCGCCCAGAGCCGACAGGTCCGCCAACGAAGGCGCGAAACGCGGGCAACATCTGCGCGAGCGCGCCGCCCTCCGGGCCGAGCACCACGCCGATGCGCGCCTTCACCACACGGAGGCCCGCCGCGACCGCGGGCTCGGCGGCGGCCTCCCACTCGTCGCACATCCGCGCGAGCACGTCGGACCCGCTCGGTGTGGACTCGTCGCACACCCGGCCGTCATCGAGGAAGCCGTAGTAGCCCACGGCCGAGGCGCTCACGAGCACCGGCGGCGCGGCCCGACCCGGCGATTTCGCCGCCTCGGCGAGGACCTCCGCGACCCGCCGCGTGGGCACGACGCGGCTCCTCCGCGCGTCCTCGAGGTGCGCCTCGTTCCAGCGCTTGTCGAGGATGCCCGCGCCGGCCAGATGCACCACCGCGTCGGCGCGGCCGAGCTCGCGGACCCACGGCGCGTCGCCGGGCTCCGCGGGCGACCAGGGCACGATCGTGGCCAATGGCGAGCTGCCCGCCCGGCGGCTCAACACGACGACCTCGTCGCCGCGCTCCGCGAGCGCGCGGACGAGCCTCTCTCCGATGAACCCCGTCCCGCCCGTGACGACCACCCTCATCATCGACCTCTCGGTGGCGAAGTGAGCACCGCGAGCGCCCCGAGCGCCGCGTCAGCCCCCAAGGTAGGCCTTCTGGATCTCGGGATCGCTCGCGAGCGTCTTGGAGTCACCGGAGAGCGCCACCTCGCCCGTGCGGAGGACGTACGCGCGCGCGCTCGAGCCGAGCGCCATCCGCGTGTTCTGCTCCACGACGAGCACGGTGACGCCCGCGCGCGCGATCTCGCGGATGGCCTTGAAGATCTGAGCGGCGAGCTTCGGGGCGATGCCGAGCGAGGGCTCGTCGAGCAGCACGAGGGAGGGCCTCGCCATGAGGGCGCGGCCGATCGCGAGCATCTGCTGCTCACCTCCCGAGAGCGTGCCGCCCTCCTGCCCGAGCCGCTCGCCGATGCGAGGGAAGAGCGCGATGACGTCGGCGAGCGACTCCTTGATGGTCACGGGATCGCGGTGAACGTAGGCGCCGAGCTCGAGGTTCTCGCGGACCGTGAGGCTCGGGAAGATGGCGCGCCCCTCAGGCACCAGCGACACGCCCAGCTCCACGAGGTCCTCGGTGGCGAGTCCCGCGATGTCCTGTCCGCGGAAGCGGATCTGCCCAGAGGCGAGCGGGAGCAGCCGCACGACGCTCTTCAGCGTGGTGGTCTTTCCCGCGCCATTCGCGCCGATGATGGCCACGATCTCGCCGTAGTTCACCTTCATCGAGACGCCCTTCAGCGCCTTGATGCCTCCGTATTCGACGCGCACGTCGACGAGCTCCAGCAGCGGCGTGCCCTCCGGGAGCGGCTCGTCCCGGCGCGTCGGGTGCTCAACCTTCACTGCCCGCTCCCGCCGCGGCCTGCGGCTCGTCGGACTCGTCGTCGTCGCCGCCGAGGTAAGCGGCCAGCACCTTCGGGTCGTTTTGGACGGCCTCAGGCGTGCCGTGGGCGATGGTCCGCCCTTGGTCGAGCACGTGGATCTCTTCGCAAACCCCCATGACCACCTGCATGTTGTGCTCGACCAGCACGACCGTGAGCGCGAACTTGTCTCGCAGCCAGCGAATCTGCGTCTTCAGGCCCTCGGCCTCGCCGTAGTTCATGCCGGCCGCCGGCTCGTCGAGCAGCAAGAGCTTCGGCTCGAGCATCATCGCGCGGGCGATCTCGAGCCTGCGCTGGTTGCCGTACGGAAGCGACGTGGAGGGCTCGTCGGCCACACCCGCGAGGCCGAACACGTCGAGGAGGTCCATGGCGCGCGCTTGCATCGTGCGCTCGTCTTCGTAGTGAACCTTTGTACGTAGCAGCGCGGCCGTGAGGTGCGCGCGCTTCTGGAGCTCGCAGGCGACGAGCAGGTTCTCGAGGACCGTGAGCTGCGAGAAGAGCCGAATGTTCTGGAAGGTGCGCGCGATCCCCGCCTCGGCGATCTTCGCCGGCGCGAGCGGGCGCACGTCGGTCTTGCCGAAATGGATGCTTCCCGCGTCGTGCTTGTAGACCCCCGTCACGAGGTTGAAGACGGTGGTCTTGCCGGCCCCGTTCGGCCCGATGAGGCCGAAGATGCAGCGCTCCGGCACCGTGAACGACACGTCGCTCACGGCGCGCAATCCGCCGAAGTTCTTGGACACGTTCTTGAGCGTGAGCTCGGTCACGGCGTGTCGCTCCTGGCCCCGCCCGGCGGCGCGTCCGGTGGCGCCGAGCGCGGCTTGGGCGCCCGCTTCTTCTCGAAGATCTCGCGCTCGCCCAGGAGCCCCTCGGGGCGCCAGATCATCAGCGCGATGAGCACGCCCGCGTAGATGATCATGCGCAGCGCGTTCAGGTCGAGCCAGGAGGCCGAGCGCTTCAACGACTGGATGACGTTCGTCGACTGGACGGCCTCGATCGCCTTGATCGTGAAGGTGATGAACACCCCGCCGATGGCCGCGCCCGTGACGCTGCCGGAGCCGCCGAGTATGACCATCGTGATGGCGTCGAACGACGCCGCGAAGTTGTAGTTGTCGGGCTGCACCGTCGGCGTGCCGTCGCGGTTCATCGCCATGAGGCCACCGGCGATGCCCGCCCCGACCGCCGCGATGACGAAGCTGCGGACCTTGTAACGGGTGGGGTCGACCCCCACGGCGGCGGCCGCGATCTCGTCTTCGCGGAGCGCACGGAGGGCGCGGCCCCAGCCGGAAAACTTGAGTCGATACGCCAAGATCCCGAGGACCAGGGCGAGGCCGAAGATCCAGAAGGGGCCCGCGTAGAGCGGCACGCCTTGGTTCTTGGGGCCGGCGTAGCCGTTCTGTCCGCCGAGGCTCGTGATGGCCACGCTGAGCGCGTGGACGAAGGGCCCCACGACCCCCTTCGGCCCTCCCACCTGGGCGAAGGCCTCACCGACGGTCTGCTTCTCCCCGAGCTGCGCGGTCGCGATGAGCAGGCGCACGATCTCGGCGAAGCCGAGCGTTACGATGGCGAGGTAGTCGCCCTTCAGGCGGAGACTGGGCAGGCCCACGAGATACCCGAAGGCGCCCGCGATGAGCGCCGACGCCACGAGCGCCACGGGAACCACGATGAACGATCGCGCGAAGGTGGGATCGCCGCCCCCGAGCGCCTCGTGGAGGTGGGAGCTCACGACGGCGCTGGTGTAGCCGCCGAGGCCGAGGAATCCGGCGTGCCCGATCGAGAACTGGCCGGCCATGCCGTTGATGACGTTCAGCGAGAGCGCGACGAGGACGTTGCACGCGGCGAGCAACAAGAGCTGCCGAATGGAGCTGTCGGGCACGATGCGCTCGAGCGTAAAGTCGAGCACGGTGAAGAGCACGAGCGCGCCGGCCATGAACGCGACGCCGCGGCCGCGGGCTCCGCCACCCGCGCGTTCACCGACGTTGCCGCTGCTCCCCCCGAGGGGATCGCCCGCCGGAGACTTCCCCGATACCATCGTGCGTCGGGTCTACCACGAAGCGGCCGGTGCGAACGCGACTTCGACGCCTGCGCGCGCGCGGGTCGGCCCGGTCCCCGCGTGCCGGTGGTCGCCGCGGCCTCGGCCTTCACTTCACGACGCGGAGATAGGGCGGGAGCTCTCGCTTGGTCTTGCCCCCTACGCGGGGCGGAGGGGGCGCGGCCGCGGGGACGGGCGCCGCCGCCGCCGCAGGGACGGGCACGGCGCGGTCGGGCTCACGCGCGACGACGGGCTTCTCCGCCGCCGCGGGCTTCTTCGCCGCGGGCTTCCCGGCGGCCGGCTTCTTCGCTGCGGGCTTCTTCGCCGCGGGCTTCTCGGCGGGCGCCTTCTTCGCCGCGGGCTTCTCGGCAGGCGCCTTCTTCGCCGCGGGCTTCTCGGCGGGCGCCTTCTTCGCCGCGGGCTTCTCGGCGGGCGCCTTCTTCGCCGCAGGCTTCTTAGGCGCGGGCTTCTCGGCCGCGGGCTTCTTCGCGGCCAGCGTCTGCTCCTCGTCGACCGTGGGCGCCGACGGGGGCGCCGCGGGCACGGCGTGGAGGGCCGCGCGACGCTGCTGCTGCTGCTGCGCCTCGACGAGCTCCCGCGGGACGTCCTCCGGCCACACGAGCCCCTGAGCGTCTTCCCCGGTGAGCGCGAAGACGGACGTCCACGGCACGATGCAGAAGAACGGCGTGCGGTTGAAGCTGAGCGTGCAGCTCATGCCCTGGTCGTCGAACTTCAGATCGCGGATCGGGACCGGCATGTTGAGGCCGACCTGCAGCACGAGCTTGTGCTGGTTCTTGAACCCCATGGGGATGACGACACCCTCGCGCCGCGGGTCGAGGTACACGAACACGCTAGTGCGCTCCAGGAGCGCCAGCGCCACGTCCTTCTTGGGGGGCAGCGGGGACGACATTCGCCCCGGCTCTTAGCGCGGCCGCGCGCGATACGCCACACTGAACCTGGAAGTGGAGCCCCAAAGGGACGAACGCAGGTCGATGCCGAGCCCCGAAGGGGCGAACGCAGGTCGATGCCGAGCCCGCGCCGCAGCCGAGGTCTGCACACGGGTGGTAGCCTCCGCCCGTGCCGAGCGTCCCCCTCCGCGTGCCGCCCATTCCGTGCATTGTGCATGATTCGGTGTTCGACGCCTTCGGCTGGTGCACGAGCGACACGCTCACGTGGGTCTCGGCGGGCGGCCTCGGCGACTGCGCGCCACCGGGGACCGAGAACCCGCCCGGCCTCGGCTTCGTTCTGCAGCCCCCCGAGGTCGACTTCCTGCCCGCGGAGCTGGCTGCGCTGCACCTGCCGCGCGTTCCCCTGCCCGACGGCGCCCGCATGCTCGCCCCGTGGGCGATCGACGACGCGACCGACCTCCTTTACGAGACGCGCACTCGCCCCCGCGCGGCGCTCCTCCTCGCCACGACCAGCCTGGCCGCGCTCTTCTGGGGTCTGCACGACTGGGCGCACTTCCACGCACACGGCCCCTTCGAGGAGCGGGCGGCGACCGAGCTGCAGTGCGACGCGACCGCGCTCGTGTGGCTCCGGCTGAACGCCGAGCTCGTAGGGCTCGGGGCAGCCGCGTGGGAGCGGACGCGCGTCGCCGCCGTCGATCTCTCCCGCGGCCGCTTCGCCGCCGAGGGTCTCCCGTTCGATCCCGAGCGCCTCTCCGCGGAGGCGCTCGACGCGCTCGATGCACGCGCCAGAGACGCCCGCGGCGCTACTTCGCGCGGAGCCGCCCGGTGATGCTCGCGTACTCCGTCTCGTAGTCGCTCTGGCTCGCGGCGATCACGGCGTGGGCCTCGTCCCGCCCGTACACCCGCGCGATCTCGACCACGTGCTCCTGCGAGCCCGGAGGCTGCTTGTAGGTCAGGAAGTAGTGGTGGAGCCGGTCGATGAGCGCCTTCGGACACTCCGCGAGATCGCGCATGTGGCCGTACACGTCGTCGCCCTGGAGCACGGCGATGATCTTGTCGTCGGCCTCGTCGCGGTCGACCATCAGCAGCCCGCCGATGGGCACGGCTTGCACGAGGATGTTGCCGTGCGGGATGTTGCGCTCGGTGAGGATGCAGATGTCGAGCGGATCGTCGTCGCCTCGCGTCCCGCTGCGGCCCGTCTTCTGGTCGCAGAGACCGCCGACGACCGGGCCACAGAGCGTCTGAGGGATGAACCCGTAGAGCGTGGGGCAGGTGTTCGAGAACTTCTGCGGACGGTCGACCTTGAGGATCCCCGTCGCCTTGTCGAGCTCGTACTTGACCGTGTCGGTGGGGACGATCTCCACGTACGAGGTCACCAACTCGGGCGCCTTGGGGCCGATGTCCGGGCCGTGCCACGGGTGCGCGGCGAAGAGGTGCGAGAGGGCTTGCTCGAACGGGCTGCGGCTCATGCGCGCACGCTAGCAGGCTGGCGGCCCGGGGGTGGACGGACCGAAGCAGGCCCGCTCGAGCTCGGTACGACCCCAGCGCACATAGGACGACCGACCGCGGCGCGAGCCCCCACTGGGTCTTGAATCCCGCAGGCGCCTCTGCGATTCTGCTTAAAGTCATGGCCAGTCAACCGCCCCGCCGGCGCTCCTCCGGTCGTATGCACGCGGTGGACTTCGACAGTGAAGCGACGAGCATCACGAATTTCAGCGAGCTGCAGCGCGAGATCGCCGCGCGCAAGCGGCAGGCGCTGCAGGCCTACCTGGTCGTCCTCACGGGCTCGAACGTCGGCGCGATGCACAAGCTCGAGGCGGCCGAGACCGTGCTGGGTCGCTCGAACACGGCCGACCTGCGGCTTACCGACGACGGCATCTCGCGACGGCACGCCCGCATCCTGAAGGCCGGCTCCGACGTCGTCATCGAGGACCTGAACAGCGCCAACGGCACGATGGTGAACGGGGAGCTCATTACGCAGCGCGTGCTGAAGAACGGCGACAAGATCAGCATCGGCGCGAGCACGGTGGTGCGGTTCTCGTTCAACGACACCCTCGACGAGAGCTTCCAGCAGAAGATGATCGAGGCCGCGCTGCGCGACGGGCTCACCCGCGCGTACAACAAGCGGTATTTCCTCGAGCGCCTCGAGACCGAATACGCGTTCGCCAAGCGCCACCACGCCGAGCTCTCGCTGCTGCTCTTCGACATCGATTTCTTCAAGAAGATCAACGACAGCCGCGGCCACCTGGCAGGCGACGCGGTGCTCATGGAGCTCTCTGCGGTGGTGCAGAGCATGCTCCGCACCGAGGACGTCTTCGCCCGGTACGGCGGCGAGGAGTTCGCCGTGCTCGCCCGAGGCACGTCGCTCGCGAAGGCCGCGCTCCTCGCCGAGCGCGTCCGCGCCCGCGTGGAGGAGACCAACTTCAGCTTCGAGGGCATCTCGATCCCGGTCACCATCAGCGTCGGCGTCGCCGGGCTGCCCGAGACCCGCTGCGACGACGCGCAGCAGCTCGTCGCGGGGGCGGACACGGCCCTCTACGACTCCAAGCGCGGCGGTCGCAACCGCGTCACGCTGAAGGACATCCCTATCTAATCTCGTCAACGGGCGAGGCGGCGCGCGGGAGACCGTCGAGGAACGCGGCGAGCGCCCCGAGCACCTCGGGGGCGATCCCGTGGCCGCCCTCGAACCTCACGAAGCGCGCGTCCACCCCGGCCTCGCGCAGCCCCTCGTGGAGTCGTGCCGCGTACGCGTAGGGCAAGATGTCGTCGTCGGCGCCGTGGCTCTGAAACACCTTCAGGCGCGCCAGCGTGGGGAAGAGCGGGCGCCACTCGGGCTCGCACAGAAGTGAGCCCGAGAGCACGACGAGCCCATCGAGCGGGACGTCCTCCCGGAGCGCCGTGTCGGTCGCGAGCATCGCGCCCTGCGAGAAGCCACCGAGGACGAAGCTGGCGTCCGGGTGCTTGGCGCGGAGCTCGCCGAGCAGGCGCGTCACTCGGCCCCGCGCGGCGTCGAGCCCCTCGGGCCGCTCGCGCGTGAGATCGCGGAGCCCGCCTGTCCGCCGCGCCCGCTCGATCGCCTCGAGATCGAGGCGCCACCAGGCGCGGGCGTCCATGAACGGTGGGGCGCCGTAGAGCTCCGCGAACGTGAGCGGCGCCGCGGGGAAGACCATCGTCGTGTCGGGCGCGGCGAACGCGTCGGCGAGGCCCACGAGGTCGTCGCCCGGCGCGCCGAACCCGTGGAGCAGGACGACGATGCGGCGCGGGGAAGGCGCTCGTGGAGGGGGCGCGTTGGCGATCACGCATTCGAGATCGCCTAGCCTCGCGGTCGTCAGGGTTCGGTCGGTCATCGGCGCAGCATCGCCGAAGTGGCGCCTCCCGAGAAGTCGGTCAGCGCGCGAGCTCGCCCGAGGCGAGGACGAACGCGAAGCGGTACGGCGCGGCGTCGAGGTGGAAGTGGCTCCAGTGGTCGCCGTAGCCAGGGCCGAGCACCACACGGAAGAGCCCCCGGTCCGCCACGAGCCGGAGGGCGAGCCGGTGCAGAAAGCGCGAGTGCACTCGCCCCGCGGGGCTCTTCGAGAAAAAATGCCATGAAATCGAGACCTTGAACGCGCCTGCAAGCGCCGCAGGGAGGCCCGCGGGGAGGCGCTCCCCGGCGCCGAGCGCGCCGAAGGTGAAGGAGTCGACGTCGATCGCGTTGCCGAACGCGTGCTCGCTGAAGCGCCGCTGCCCGTTCAGAGACTCGCAGGTGGTCCCGCCGAGATGGTGCAGCTCCTCCGGCGCGCGGCCGTACACCTCGATGGCCGTGCGCTCCACCAGCGCGTCGAAAGCGACGAGCTTCTCGACGAACGCGCTGTGAACGAAGATGGGCGAGGCGTACCGCACGCCGGTGCCCAAGTAGCGCCGCGTGTCGAAACGCGGGCACTTCATTCGCCCCGCGGGGATGTCGCGCGACACCGCGTCGAGGGCGTAGCTCGAGGCGGCCGGCTCGGCGCGCGCGGCCCCTGGCGAGGCGAGGCTCAGCGCGACCGCGACCGTCAGCGTCTCGCCGATCGAGCGTGCAGTGACCAAGCCGCGAGCGGGCGCCATGCTTCATGGTGACCCCCTGGAGCGAAAGCGCCAAGTTTGCGTGCTTGCGGCTCGGCCCGGACCCCCGCGCCTTTGCGCGCCGCCCGACCACGCCGCGCGACCCCGCGACACGGGTAAAATGCAGCGCGACCCCGGCGGCTTTGCTAGTCTTGCGCTTGGGTTCTCTCGAGGTAGCTCACCATGGCCGTCATCAACGCCGGAGACGTCATCGCCGGGAAGTACCGCGTCGAGCGAGTGCTCGGTGAGGGCGGGATGGGCTTCGTCGTCGCGGCGACCCACCTCACGCTCGAGATCCCGGTCGCCATCAAGTTCATCCGCGACGGCGCGCTCGGCACGCGCGAGGCCAGCGTGCGCTTCCTCCGCGAGGCGCAGGCCGCCGTCCAGATACGCAACCCGCACGTCGCGCACGTGTACGACGTCGGCGCCCTCGAGACCGGCGAGCCGTTCATGGTCATGGAGTACCTCGAGGGGTGCGACCTGTCCGACCTCTACAAGCAGCGCGGCGCGCTGCCCCCGGCGGAGGCGTGCGAGTACGTGCTGCAGGCGTGCGACGCCCTCGGCGAGGCGCACTCGCTCGGCATCATCCATCGCGACGTGAAGCTCGGGAACCTGTTCCTCACGCGCGGCGCCGCCGGCGTACCCATCGTGAAGGTGCTCGACTTCGGCCTGTCGAAGGCGAACCCCTTCGGCGGCGGCGAGACAGGCGTCACCATGTCCGCGGCCGTGCTCGGCTCGCCGCGCTTCATGTCGCCCGAGCAACTCCAAGACCCCCGCACCGTCGACGGCCGCACCGACATCTGGGCGTTGGGCGTCATCCTCTACACGCTGCTCGCCGGGCGGCCGGCGTTCGACGCCGAGACCGTGGGCAAGCTCTTCGCGAAGGTGATGGGCGAGTCTCCGCCACCGCTGCGCGAGCTGAACCCGACCCTCGATCCGGGGCTCGTCGCCATCGTCGATCGCTGCCTCCAGAAGTCGCTGGACGCGCGCATGCCCAACGTCGCCGAGCTCGCCGCGGGGCTCGTGCCCTACTGCATGAACACCGCCCACGCGCAGACGACCGCGGCCCGGCTCGCGTCGCTCCAGCCAAGCCCGCCGAGCGCGGCGGGAGCAGGCGCGACGCGGCATCCAACCCCCACGGTGCCGCCCGCGTCCGGGCGCTCGACCTCGCTCGAGCTAGGCGGGCCCTGGGCGGGAGCGGCGCCCCAGCCCCCACCGCCAGAGGGGAGCTCGCGCTTGTGGCTCGGCCTCGGGGTCGCGCTCGCCGTCATCGGGGTCGCGGGTGGCGCGTTCTATGTCAGTCGTAACCAGGTGCCCCCCGGCCACGCCGAGGTGGTGCCCGTGCCCGCCGAGCCACCGGCGCTGCCGACCGTCGAGCCCCCCACGGCGCCCGCCGTCGTGGGCGCGGGAGTGGGCAAGGTCGCCTCGAAGTCCGTGGTCCCCGCTGCCCCCACGGTCGCGAGCCCCGTCGTCGCGACGGGCCCGACCCCGGCGGCCGCGCCTCGCCCGACACAGGGACCGAAGCCCGCCGCCACGCCCACCACGCCGACCGGCCCGGCACCGACAGCCCCGACCGCCGCGCCGAAGCCCAAGCCGGCGAGCCCGGACATCCCGACCACCCGCGACTGACCCGACGCCCCGCTCTCGCCGCTCCGCGACGCCTCCGCTCTTTCTCTTCTGTCTCTTCCTCCTCACCGTCCGTCGCTCTCCGTGCTTATGGTCCCGCGCCTCCGCTCCAGCTCCCGCATCAGCCGCGCCCCCGCTCGCCGCCTCGCGTCCCTCGGCGCGCTGACCCTCGCTTGGTGCCTCGCCGCCTCCGCGCACGCGGGCCCGTCGGCCGCCGACAAGAAGGCCGCCGACGCCCTGTTCGAGGAGGGGCGCGCCCACGTCGAGGCCGGCGAGTTCCTGCTCGGCTGCCCGAAGCTCCTCGCCAGCTACAAGCTCGACCCGACCGTAGGGACGCTCCTCAACCTCGCCGACTGCCACCAGCGCGCCGGCCAGACCGCGACGGCGTACGAGAAGTTCCAGGCCGCGGCCGAGCTCGCGAAGAAGCTCGGACGGGCCGACCGCGAGAAGACCGCGCGCGACCGCCTCGATCTGCTCGAGCCCCAGCTCACCAAACTCGCGCTCGAGCTGAAGGAGCCCGGCGACGTGACCATCACGCTCGACGGCACGCCCATCAGTCGCCAAGACGCGCAGGCGCCGATCCGCGTCGATCCTGGCGCCCACACGCTCTTCGTCGCGGCGCCGGACAGGAAGCCCTTCAGCGTGACGCTCGAAGCCAAAGAGCCCGGCAAGACCTACCCCGTCGTCGTGCCCGCGCTGACCCGCGAGGGTGAAGAGCCCCCGGTCGTCGCGCCCAAGCCCAAGGTCCCGCCTCCCGAGGAGCCCGCCCCCTCCAACGCCCGGCGAACGACCGGCTTCGTGGTGGGCGGCATCGGCCTCGTGCTGGCGGGCGTGGGCGGCTACTTCGGCCTCCGCACCTTCTCGAGCTGGAGCGACTCCCAGGCGCGATGCAACGACAAGGGCTGTGATCGCGAAGGCGTCGACCTCGCCACCGACGCCAAGACCTCGGGGTTCTTGTCGACCATCGGGCTGGCGGCGGGCGGCGTCGCGTTCGCGACCGGCCTCGTGCTCGTGCTCACCGCGCCGAGCGCCAAGACCGGCGCCAACAGAATCGGGAAGCCGAACGCGCGGCTCACGCCCAGCGTGGGCCCAGGCGCCGTCGGGCTGTCGCTCGGGGGGACCTTCTGATGCGCCCACGCTTCTCCGCCGTGGTCCTCGTCACCGGCGCCTGCGGGGCGCTCTTCGCGTGCAACCTCATCGTCGGCGTACACGACGTAAAGCTCCGTAAGGACTCAGGAACTACTGAGCGCGATGGCGAGATCGTGTTGCCCCCCGAGGTGGAGGGTGGCACCGGCCCCGAGCCGTCGCGCTTCACTGAGCTCGCGCTCGGCAAGTACCACACGTGCGCCAAGCGACGGAGCGGCACGGTCAAGTGCTGGGGCGACGACGGCGCGGGCCAGATAGGCACGGGCGGCAAGGGCCGCGAGACCAGCGACGCCGGGATCCCGGTCGTGCCCACTCCGGTGTTCGTGGAGAACGTGAGCGCGTTCACCATCGCCGCAGGCGCGCAGCACACCTGCGTCGCGCAGGTCGACGGCACGGTGAGCTGCTGGGGCTTCAACGTGAGCGGGCAGCTCGGAAACGGCTCGACCACGACGGCGACCACGCCTACCCCCACGCGCGTACTGGTCGACGCGCTGCGGCTCGGGGCCGGCTCGTCTCACACGTGCGCCGTGCGCCGCAACGGAGAGCTCGCGTGCTGGGGGAGCAACGCGACCGGCCAGCTCGGCAACGCCTCGACCACCTCGACCAACGTACCCATCCCGCTGCAGGACCTCCAGAACGTGAAGGGACTCACGCTCGGGCAGTCGCACAGCTGCGCCTTCACCTCCACGGGAGACGCCTTCTGCTGGGGCGAGAACTTCAACGGCCAGCTGGCGACCACCGGCGCCTCGCGCGAGGTGCTTCCGCGCAAGTGCTCGGGCGTGAGCGGCGTCACCGCCATGGCCGCGTCGAACGACTCGACCTGCGCCGTCGTCGCCAACGGCGGCGTGGTGTGCTGGGGCAAAGACGACCTCGGACAGCTCGGCAAGGGCGTGGCGGGCGGGGCCAAGAACCCGACTCCGACGCCCGTGCAGGGGGTCGCGGGGGCCACCGCGATCGCGGCGGGCGCCGAGCACTTCTGCGCGCTGACGGGGGAAGGGACCGTGTTCTGTTGGGGGAGCAACCGCATCGGCCAGCTCGGCTCGAGCGCCGGTGGCCGCGACGGAGGCGGCGCCGAGATCGTCCGCCCGACGGTGGTCGCGGGCTTGTCCGCCGTCGCGATCGGCGCGGGCGGCGAGCACACGTGCGCCGTCAAGACCGACGACGGCATCGCGTGCTGGGGTGACAACGGCCACGGCGAGCTCGGCATCGGCCTCAGCAAGGCCAGCTCGAGCCTGCCCGTCGCGGTCAGCAACTTCCCCTAGTCCCCTGGAGTCGTGGTTCGTATCAGAAGTCCGGTCTTCGGTGTCATTCCGAGGAGCGAGGGGGTGCCCCGTTTTCGGCGGCGGCGGGCCCGTCCTCAACTCGGACGTCGTTCCGCGCGGTGGAGGCGGCGCTTTGCGCTCAGGGGACAGTGGTTTCGGGTGTGACCGCGCGAGAACGCCGACCCTCGAACATGAGTATCCTCCCACCGCCGCCGAAAACGGGACACCCCCTCGCTCCCTTGTGGCGAAAGGCCGAGCCGCGCGACTTCTGGAAGGCATCACGCTTCCAGGGGACTAGCTCACGCTCGCGGCGCGCGTACGCGCGCCGCTGCAGGCGGCTCGCGTACGAGAACAAAAAAGGGAGCGAGCCGCGTGCCCGAGGAGGGGACGCGGCTCGTGGAGACCGTCTTGCGGCCGTGTTGGCCTCAGAGGCGCGAGATGAGCGCGGAGCCGAGCGCGGGCTGGTCGATCTTCCCGAACCAGCAGCTCCACACGGCCTTCATGAAGTCGACGCCGTCGATCGTGGCCGAGCCGGCGCCGGCGATCCAGATCGTGGTCTTCTTCGTGGTCGAGTTGTAGCTGATGGAGAGGCCGGTCTTCTCCGGGAGCTCGGCCTTGTTGCAGGCGCCCAGGTACCGCCCGATCTTGGCCTGGTCCCCGTAGCCGTTCATGGCGAACGCGTCGCGCATCGCGGCCTGGATCTTCTCGCAAGGGAGATCGCGGAGGGTCTGCCAGGTGAAGCGCTTGTCGACGTCGGCGTCGATGACGGCCTGCTTCGTGTTCGCCGTGGGCAGCTCCTTCATCTCGTGACTGATCGCGTAGACCTTCACGTTGATGAAGGCGATGCTCTTCGTGCGGACGCCGGAGCCGGTCTGGTACCAGCCGTTGGCGCCGCGCTCGAGGCCGAAGGCGGCCGACGTGAGGGTGAGGAGCGCCGAGAGGACGACCAGGAAGAAGGAGAACTTGGCTTTGCTGTGCATGGATTTCCTCGGAGTGGTCACGGCAGCCGGGGCGGCACCGCGGGTAGGCTCGTGGTTCGACGGAGCTCGCCCTTACCCCATACAAGGAGACCGAAAGGGCACCCATTTTTTTCTTGGCCGCGCCCCTTGACGAGCGCCGCCAGCGTTCAGCACCCGGCGGCGTAAGCGTCCAAGACTCCAAGCGAAAGATTCCGTACGAGCACGGGCCCTCGGTACACGAGGGCGGTGTACAGCTGAACGAGCGTTGCGCCCGAGCGGAGCCGCTCGACCGCGTCCTCGGGGGTCGACACGCCGCCCACCGCGACGATCGGGACGCGACCGTCGACCCGACGCGCGAGGGCCCCCAGCACCTCGAGCGAGCGCCTCGCCAGCGGCGCGCCCGAGAGACCGCCCACGAGGCCCTGCGCGGAGGCGGGCAGACCGTCCCGCGAGAGCGTGGTGTTGGTCGCGATGAGCCCGTCGACCCCCGCGGCCAGCGCCTCGTCGACGAGCGCCGCGAGCTCGGCGTCCGTGAGGTCCGGTGAGAGCTTCACGAGGACGGGCGGGCGCCGGCTCGACGTGTCGCGCGCGCGCACCACGGCGCCGAGCAGAGCACGGAGGGCGCCGCCGGTCTGCAGGCTGCGGAGCCCCTCGGTGTTCGGGCTCGACACGTTCACGGCCACGTAGTCGGCGACGTCCGCGACCGCGAGCGTGAGCGCCGCGTACTCGTCGGGGGCGGCGTCGAGGGGCACGTCGCGGTTCTTGCCGATGTTCACCCCCAGCACGCCGGACAGCGGGCCAGCGGCGCGGAGGCGACGGAGGCGGCGAACCACCACGTCGACGCCAGCGCTCGGGAAACCGAGCCGATTCACGAGGGCGCGCGCGGAGGGCACGCGGGCGAGGCGAGGTCCGTCGTTGCCTCGCTGGGGGGCGCGGGTGACCGTACCGACCTCGACGTGCCCGAAGCCAAACGCGAAGAGCGCGGGCACCGCGAGCGCGTCCTTGTCGTAGCCTGCGGCGAGCCCGATAGGCGTTGGGAACGTGAGCCCGAACGCGCGCACCTCGAGGCGCGGATCTCGCACGACTTGCCGGCGCGCGATGAGGCGCAGCGCCGCCGCGGGGAGCCTCGCGGCGGTCTCGAGGGCGACGGCGTGCGCGACCTCCGGCGGCAGCTGGGCGAGCAGCGCGACCGACAAGCTCACGTCGCCCCGTCGGCGGCGAGGAACGAGAGCACCCGGTCACGCGCGCCCGTCGTCACGCGGCCGGACGCCGCGAGGCAGAGAACCAGCTCGCGCAGCGTGAGCGCGGCGTGCAGCGCGATGCCGCGGTCGGCGAGGAGCGCGCGGGCGCCCTGCTCGCGGTCGACGAGCACCACCACGTCGGAGACCCGCAGGCTCGCCTCGGTGAGCGGGCCGAGCGCCTCGAGCTTCGCGTCGCCGCGGGTGGCGATGTCGTCGAGCACGACCACGCGTTCTCCGGCCTCGAAGAGCCCCTCGATCGAGGCCTTGGCGCCGTAGGTCTTCGCCTGACCGCGCGGGTAGATCATGGGCCACCCCGTGCGCAGCGACACCGCGGTGCCGAGCGGCAAGGCGGCGTACGGCAGCGCCGCCACGCGATCGAAGGTGAGACCGCGGCAGAGGTCGGCCAGCACCTCCGCCACGAAGGCAAGCGCGCGCGGGTGCGACACCAGGCGGCGGAGGTCGACGTACACCGGCGACTCCAAGCCGCTCTTCAGCGTGAAGCTGCCGAACCGCACCGCGCCGCACGCGAAGAGCGTCTCGGCGAGCTCCGCGGTGCGCGCCGAAGCCGACAGATCGAATGCGCTCTGCACGCTTTCGCGGGGGCGCTCGGCGGCGCGCTCGATGGCGGCGGCGAGCCGGGCGGCCTCGGCGCGGACCGCGTCGGGAGAGCCGAGCGACGAGAGCCCCCGCGAGACGTTCACGAGGAACCCCGAGCCGTCGTCGCGGCGCGCGGCGCCCACGGCGGCCTCGAGGTCGCCACCTTGCGCCCCCACGCCGGGGAGCAACAACCATGCGCGAGGAGCGCGGGCGCGCACGCGCCTCACCGCGTCGGGCCGCGTGGCGCCGACGACGAGGCCCGCGCGCGCCTCGCCGAGGGCCGCGACGTCGGCCGCCACGCGCTCGTAGAGGGGCTCGCCGGTCCATGACCGCGCGGCTTGCACCGGCTCCGCTTCGGGATTCGACGTGCGCGCGAGCACGAAGACACCGAGGCCCGCGTCGGTGAAGGGGGCGAGCGCGCCGACCCCGAGGTAGGGGCTCACCGTGAGCGCGCCGACCCCAAGCGCCCGGGCCGCGGTGGCGTACGCGGCGTTCGTGTCGCCGATGTCGCCACGCTTGGCGTCGAGCAGGCAGGGCACGTCCGGCGGCAGCGCCCTCACGAGATCCTCGAGCGCGAGGAGGCCCGCAGAGCCGTGGGCCTCGAAGAACGCGACGTTCGGCTTGAAGGCGCACGCGTGGGGCGCCGCGGCCTCGGCGAGGCGGAGGCACTCCGCGACGAGCTCGGAGGCCGACGAGACGCGCGGGTCGAGGCCGACGCACAGATGCGAGCCCACCTCGCGAGCCCGTCGCTCGAGCTTCTCGAAGAACGTGTCCACGTCACGCCCTCCCGAGCACGGCCGCGAGCAGCGCCATGCGCACGTACATCCCGTATTCAACCTGCCGAAAGATGGCGGTGCGCGGATCGTCGTCGACCGACTCGTCGAGCTCGCCGACGCGTGGGAGCGGGTGCATCACCACGGCGCGGGCCTTCATGCGACCGAGCAGGGCGGCGTCGACCCGGTAGCCGCGCCGCGCGGTCTCGTAGTCCGCTTCGCTCGAGAAGCGCTCCTTCTGGACGCGCGTCACGTAGAGCACGTCGGTGTCGGCGAGCACCTCGTCGAGCTCGGCGTGCTCGCTTTGCTCGAGCCCGCGCGCGGCGAGCTCCGCGACGAGCGGGCGCGGCATGGCCACCGCGGGCGGCGAGACGTAGCGCACCCGCGCCCCGGTGAGCGCGAGCAGCCGCGCGAGCGAGTGGACCGTGCGGCCATACTTGAGATCGCCCAGGAACGTGACGGTCTTGCCCTCGACCGGCCCGAGCTCCGCTTCGATGGTGAAGAGGTCCAGGAGCGCCTGCGTGGGGTGCTCGCCCGGGCCATCTCCCGCGTTGATCACCGGCTTCTTCGCCGCGTCGGCGGCGATCTTCGCCGCGCCCACCTCGGGGTGTCGGAGCACGATCACATCGGCGTAGGCCTCCAGCGTGCGCACCGTGTCCCGGAGGCTCTCGCCCTTCGAGACGGACGAGTAGCGCACCTCGCTGATGGGGATCACGCTGCCGCCGAGGCGGGTCATCGCCGCGAGGAAGCAGGACGACGTGCGCGTCGAGGGCTCGTAGAAGAGGTTCGCGAGCACCCGCCCTCGGAGCAGATCGGTCGCGCCGCGCTCGCGCACGATGCGCTGCATGCGCCGCGTCTCGGCGAACAGACCGGCGAGATCGGATCGATCGAAATCGCCAACGCCCAGGATGTCCTTGCCCGCAAACCTCTGGAGATCGCTCACGGTTCACCTCCTCGTACGTCGCGTCCGAGCCCCGGCCGGGCGAGCACGAGGCCGCCCGACACCACCTCTTCGCCGCGGAGCACTACGCGCTCGACGCGGCCGCGCAGCGGCGCGCCGTCGAACGGGCTCCAGCCCGCGCGCGTCTCGCTACGCGCGGCGTCGAACGTCCACTGAGCGTCCACGTCGACCTCGACGTACGCGTCTTGCTCGGGCAGGTCGAAAATGCGGCGCACGTTGTCGGCCATGCGGAGCCTCACGTCTTCGAGCGAGAGCTTGCCCTCGTGGACCGCCGTGAGGAACAGCGGGAGCGCGGTCTCGAGCCCCGGGAACCCCGGCGGCGGGCGGTCACCGCCCTTCTCGGCGCGCGTGTGGGGCGCGTGATCGGTCGCGAAGCAGTCGATGACGTCGAGGTTCGCCCAGAGCGCCGCGACGTCCCGCGGCGTGGCGAGCACCGGGCGCACCTCGCAGAAGCCCGCCGCGAGCCCGTGGGTGCCCTCCTGGAGGAAGAGGTGGTGCGGGCACACCTCGCAGCTCACTCGAACGCCCCGCGACTTCGCGCGGGCGATGAGCTCGATCTCCACCGCGCGGCTCACGTGGCAGACGTGCAGGGCGCGGTCGGCCAGGTGCGCGACCAGCAGCGCCGACGCGAGGCTGTGCTCCTCCGCGTGCGCGAGCAGCGGCCGGTCCTTCGGAAAGCGCGCGGCGTGCTCGACGAGGGCAGAGAGGCTCGCGAGCTTGAGGTCCCCGAACGTGGGGTCGAGGTAGAGCTTGAGCCCCGTGGACCCCCGCGCGAGGGCGGCCGCGACCTCTACGTTGGACTCGGTCGCGCCTAGGTGGAAGCCGTAGTCGCACGCAGCCTCCGCGCGTGCTTGGTCCTGGTAGGCGGCGAGGCCCGCGGCGTCGACGATGGGCGGGCGCGTGTTCGGCATCGCGAGGACGGTCGTGAAACCACCTGCGAGGGCGGCGCGCGTGCACGACCCGAAGTCTTCCTTGTGACGTTGGCCAAGCCCGCGCACGTGGACGTGGGGATCGGCGAGCCCGGGCAGGCGAAGGATCGTCATGCTCGGGGAGCGACGCGTACCCCATCCGTGTGTCGGGCGCGTGACGAGCCGGTGCCCTCGGTCGCTCAACGCGCCGACCGCTGGGTGAGCGCCCGGCGAGGTCCGACCCCGGGCGCGGGGCGCGGGGCGCGGGGCGCGGCCTCAGGCCACGAGCGACTTCGTGTAGACGCGGTACCGCTTGTAGACGACGCCGCCCATCATCTTGATGCCGAGGTTCACCGGCGCGTCGTCCTCGCGGGTCCACGAGAGCTCGCCCCACGCGTAGCCCTTGGCGGTGCCGCGCTTCGCGACCTCCACGTACATGGCCGTCGACAGCCCCCCGTAACGCTTGATGTTCGCGCGGACGTGCCCGTTGATCCCGAGGAGCATGAGCCGGGCGGTGGCCGGGTGCCGCATTTTGGTGCGCCAGAGGAGCTTGAACACGCCCGTTGGGAACAGCGACCCGCCGAGGTCGTGGATGGCCTCGTTCAGGTTCGGGATCATGATGCACATGCCCGCCGGCTTGCCGTCGACCTCGGCGATGAACGCGATGTCGGGATCGAGCACCAGCTTCATGTCCTGGGTGATCTTCGCGATCTCGTCCGGCAGGGTGGGGACCATGGCCCACTTGCCCTTCCAGGCGTCGTTGTAGATGTCCATGACGACCTGGAGCTCCTCGGCCATGCGCGAAGGGTCCACGCTGCGAAGGCGCACTTCCGGCATGGCCTTCACGTCCTCCCACGCCTTCAGGGCCCGCTTCGAGAACGGGAGGCTCGAGTCCCACCGGTAGGCGAGGAGGTCCTTCTCCTTCGCGAGCCCGAGCGCGTCGCACAGCGCGGCCTGGTAGGTGCGGGAGTGCGCCATGCTGAGCATCGGGGGGGCCTCGTGTCCCTCGATGAGCAAGCCGACCTCCTCGTTCGCGTAGAGCGAGAAGGGGCCCCACATGCGCTTCATGCCGCGAGCGCGGAGCCACGCCTCGGCCGCGTCGAGGAGCGCGCGCGCGACCTCGAGGTCGTCGATCGTGTCGAAGAAGCCGAAGAAGCCGGTGTCGTCCTTCCACACGCGGAGGTGCTCGCGGTCGATCGACGCGGAGCAACGGCCTACCAGGCGGTCGCCCTTCCACGCGGTGAAGAGCATCGCCTCGGCGCGGTTGAAGAAGGGGTTCTTCTTTGGCGAGAGCCGCTCCTTGATCTCGAAGTCGAGCGGGGGCACCCACGCAGGATCGCCCTCGAACACCACGTGGCCCGCGCGGATGAACGCGCTCACGTCTTCTCCTGGCCTGTGCTCACGAATGGTGACGGTCATGGCTCCGCGATTAGCACGGACGGGCCCACCCCGGGGTCGCCGTCGCGCGGCCGCCCCACTCAATCAACCAGGTTGACTTTTTTCCAGGGTGTGGACGGTGACCGCCGCGGCGAGCTCCGCCCGAGCGAGCTCGACGAGGTGCGCGTGGTGCGTGAGGTACACGACGGTGTGGGTGTCGGCGAGCCCCGCGAGCACGGCGAGCGCGGCGCGAGACCGCGTGTCGTCGAAGTGCACGAGGGCGTCGTCGATCACCACGGGCGCGCGCGTGCCGAGCGCGCCGAGCCGCTCGAGGCTGGCGACGCGGAGGGCGAGGAAGAGCTGGTCGCGCGTGCCGTCGCTGAGCTCGGACAGGTCGAGGCTCCCGCCCACGGGACCGCCGGCCCCGCCCGCCACGCCGCCGACGCCCCCGTCGTTCCCGCCTCTCCCTTCGCCCCCGTCGCGGCGAGGCGCGCGGCGCGCGTGGAGCGTGACCCTGTCGTCGCGGCCGAGCTCCGCGGTGACGCCGGTGTAGGCGCCGGCCGTGAGCGCGCGGAAGTGCGCCGAGGCGCGCGCCAGCACGGGCCCCTGGCTCTCCTCGCGGTAGCGCTCGATGCGGCGCTCTAGGAGCCTCCGCGCGGCGCGTTCGGCGAGCCACGCCTCGACGGTCTCGCGCACGCGGGCCGCGTGGAACTCGGCCTCCTCGGCGGCGCGCGCCGCGCCCATGTCCTGCGTGTGGTACTGGGCGACGCCCCGCTCGCAGGCGATCGCCGCCTCGAGCTCCCGCCGCGCCTGCTGCTCGAGCTCGTCGATCTCGGTCTCGAGCGCCGCCAGCTCTTCGTCGACCTCCTCGGGCGCCCGCGCGCAGACGAGCTCGACGAGCTCGCCCCCCGAGCAGGTCTGCGAGAGTCGACCGAGCTCGAGGTCGAGGTGCGCACGGCGGAGCTCGAGCGCGCTCTTCTCTTCCGCGACCCGCACGACCTCCAGGAAGGTGCCCTCGTCGGGCGCGGAGGCCAGCGCGAAGAGCTCGGCCTGCTCGCGCCGCCGGGCCGCGACGACCCCCTCGAGCTCGCGCTGCTGGGCGCCGAGCGCGCGATCGTCTTCCGCGTCGCGCCGCGCCTCGTCGGCGCTGCGCGAGTCCGCCTCGAGCCGCGCGACGAGCCGCGCCGCCCGCTCGCGCAGGGGCCGCTCCGACGGGGGCTGCGCGAGGGCCTGCTCGGCCGAGACGACGTCGACCCGGAAGGCCTCGTCCTCCGCCACCAGGCTCGCGCGCTCGCGCCCGAGCGCCGCGCGTGCGTCGGACGCGCGGAGCAGCTCGGAGAGGGCGTCGAAGCGGTCGCGCGCGGCCTCCGAGTCGGCGGTGGGCGCGAGCCCGAGCGCCTCGAGCTCGCCGCGGACGGCCTCCGAGTCGGCGGCCATGCTCGCCTCGAGCCGCGAGAGCTCCGCGTCGGTCTGGCCGCGCTCGGCCTCGCGCAGCCGAGCCACCTGCACGCGCTCGCGGGCGACGGCGAGCGCCGTGCGGAGCTCCTCGCGCCGGCCGGTCACGAGCTCGCGCGCGAGCGCGAGGGGCGCGGCGCCGTTCACGTTCACGACGCCCGAGTCGGCGAGCGCCGTCCCGTAGGTCACAGCGAGGTCGCGCGCCGCTGCGGAGACGGCCGCGTGAGCCCGGATCGCCGTCTCGGCGCTGCGCGCGCTGGCGAGCAGGCGATCGAGCTTCTGGCGCGCAGGGGTGAGGTCGTCCACGCCTCGCACTCGGACGCCGGCCTCGACGAAGGCCTCGAGCTCGGCGCGCCCCTCGCCATGAAGGCGCCCGCGCAGCCGGCTCACCTCCTCGTCGAGCGTGCGCGCGCGCTCCTGGAGGCCCACGACCCTCTGGGCCAACTTCGCGAAGCCGAGGACGCGGTGCGCCTCACGACGCATCTTGTCGGCGAGGTCGTCGGCGGCGCGCACTGCGCCTCGCGCCTCGACGAGGCGAAGGAGCGGCTCCGCGCCGCCCGCGAGCTCCGAGATCGCGGCGTCACGGCGCGCCCGTGCGGACGCGAGATCGTCCTCGGAGGGCAGGTCCATCGACGCGCGCTGGAGGGCGAGCTGGGCTTCGGCCTCGTCCCGCTCGGCGCCGAGCTGGAGCGCGTCGGAGGTCATGCGCTCGAGGAGCCGGGAGTGCGAGCGCCGCTCCTCGTCACTGGCCGAGAGCTGGGACGCCCCAGGGAGATCGAGCGCGCGTACGGCCTCGATGGAGGTGCCGGGCGAGAACAGCTCACCGAGGAGCGCCCCGGCCTCGAGCTCGTGACCATCGCGTGAGCGTGCCGCGGCGTCGAGCTCACGGAGCGTGGCGGTGGCCCGCGTCTCGAGGAGCATCGCCGTATCGAGCGTCGCGACGGCGCGCTCGAGCAGCAAGATGCGCGCGGGGTCCTCCTCGGCGCGCGGCTCTCGAAGCGCGGCGGCGCGCAATGCGACCTGACCGTGCAGCCGGCGCGCGTCGCGCGCGGCCTCGAGGTGACGGAGGGTCGCGACGCGGCGGCGAAGGAGCTGCCGCGCAGCCTCGGGGGCCTCGAGCCACGGGGCGAGCGAGGGATCCGCGTTGGCGAGCGCCACGCCGTGCTCGGCGACGAGCGCCGCGAGGCGCTCGAGGTGCGCCGAGCGAGGCTCGACCCGCGCGAGGCCGCTCCGCAGTGGCGCGAGCCACGCGAGCGGCGCCTCTGCCACGGGGAGGCGCTCCGCCGCGCGCGCGCCGAGGGTCTCGCGCCGCGCCGCGATCACCTCGAGTCCACCCTCGGCCTGCCGCCGGCTCTGCGCGATCGCCGAGTGCTCCTGCTCGAGGCCTCCGCGGAGGGCCGGCACGTGGGCGAGCACGGCGAGGCGAGCCTCGACGACCGCGCGCTCGCGCACGACGGGCCGCGCGCGCTGGACCTCCTCGAGGCGCAGGCGCCGTCCCCGCGTGTCCGCCAGCCGCCGGAGAGCGGCCTCGTGGGCGTCGCGGCACGCTTGCGCGTGGCGTCGCTGCTCGTCGTAGGCCGCCGGATCGCTCTCGGAGTCGTCGACCTTCTGCCGGGCCTCCTTGTAGGCCCTCAGCGCCTCGTGGAGCTGGCTCTTCCTCGCGTTTGGGGACGGGTTGTAGAGCTCTCCCTCGCGCGCGCGGAGGCGCGTCGCGGCCTTCGACAACCGCGCGTCCCCGAGGGCGGCGGCAGCGAGGCTCTCGCCCACGTCGCCTCCGACGCGCAGCACCGCCTCCGCCCCCTGACGTAAAGTGTCGTGATCCATGGAGAATACGGCGGAGAACGTCGCCTCCCCCACCCCCACGAGCCGCGAGAGCGCCTCCTCGGAGAGGACCTCCTCGCGCGGGGTGAGGAGGGTGTTCTTCTGGCCGCCCCGCCGCACGAGCTCGAGGACCTCGCCGGATTCGCCGACCACGCGCCCGCCCACGCGAGCGTCCGTGGCCTTGGGTAGGAGGAACGCGTCGGGCGTGCCCCGCGGGACGCCAAACAGCAGCGCGGTGATGGCGCGCCTCGCCGTGCTCTTGCCCGCCTCGTTCGGACCGTAGACGAGGTGCAGCCCCGGCGCGGAGAGGTCCAGCGACGCGCGGGCGAAGTGGCCCCACGAGATCAGGTCGACACGCGCGAGCCTCACGAATCGCCCTCGGGGCGGCGCAGCGCGTCGCGCACGGCCCCGCGCGCCCTCGCGAGGGCCTCGTCGAGGCAGCTCGCGTGGTCGGCCTCGAGGTCGGCCCTGAGCCCGGGCGGGAGCCTCTTCTCGAGCTCGCGCAGATCGCGATCGAGCTCGCGCCGCTCGAGCTCCTCTTCGTCGGAGGTCGCCTCGAGGAGCGCCTCGGCGGCTGCGGCGCCGGGCGCGCGCGCGGGCTCGAGGCGAACGCGGACCTTCTCGAGGAACACGGAGTCGCCGCGCTCCGACACCAGGGCGAGGCGCAGCTGCGTCTCGAGTCCCGCCGTCTCCGCCGCGAGCGTCGAACCGAGGGCGGGCAGCCCCGACACGGTGATCCGTGCGGCGAGGAGGCGCCCATCCGCACCTCGCGCGGCCTCCGCGACGGCCTCGCTGGCCCGCTCGAGGACGTCGTCGACGACGCGCGCGTCGGTCGCGGAGACCGCGACGTGGGCCCACCGCACCGCGTCGAGCGCGCGCGCCTCGACCGCGCGGATCTTCCCGTCCTCGACCGTGATCAGCGTCGCCCCCTTGGGGCCGACTTCGCGTGCGTGGCGCCCCTGAAGGTTGCCGGAGAAGACGACCCAAGGGTCGGTGGAGACGACCTCGCGCGCGTGCACGTGCCCGAGCGCCCAGTAGGCGTATCCCTTCTCGAGGAGGGTCTCTCGCCGGGCCGGAGCGTAGGGCTCGTGCCCGGGCCGACCGTCGATGGACGTGTGCAGGAGCCCCACGTTGAGCAGATCGCGGAGCGGCGCGGGGCACGCCGCCGCGAGATCGTCCCGCACCGCACGTGAGCGGTAGCCCTGGCCGTGAATGGCGAGGCCGAGGTCCTCGAAGACGCAGGTCTCGGGCGCGGCCGTGGACAGCTCGGTGACGTGCTCGCCCAGGCGCAGGTGCGCGGTGACCACGCTCGACGCGTCGTGGTTCCCGCGGACGAGCACGACCCGCGCGCCCGCCTCGCGGAGGCGCGCGAGCTGGGAAGCGAAATGGAGGCCCGTGCCGAAATCGCGCCACTCGCCGTCGAACAGATCGCCGGCCAGCAGGAGGACGCTCGCGCCCTCATCGAGCGTGAGCGTGACGAGGTTCTCGAGCGCCCTTCGGGTCGCGTGGCGCAGGGCGCTGACGGGCGCGCCGTCGTACCGATCGAGCCCACGGAGCGGGCTGTCGACGTGCAAATCGGCGGCGTGGACGAGCTTCACGGGCAGGCCTCGCTTCTCCGCGGAGCCAAGCCGCGCGCGAAGGCGCGTGGCCGCGCGAGGCGCGCTTCGGGCGGGCGTGTGCGCAGGCGCATCGCGCCATACTCTCGCCCCCTTCGGGCGCGGGAACAAGTGCGCCCCTGCCCGCCCGTCGCAGAGGTGCCCATTCGGGGCCGTGAGCCCTGCGCCTGGGACGTCCCGCACGCGCGCGACGGAACGCCGCGGGGGTGCGCCGGGGCTCAAGGGCTCAAGGGCAAGGCGCCGTGGGTAACGGCCGCGGGGGGCTCGTCGACGACCAGCGTCACCTCCCAGCTGGTCGCGCTTCACCGTGCTAGCGCGCCGGCGCGTCGCTTCCCGAAGGCGAGACATAGAGCCCCGGCGCATCGCTCGCGCCTGCGGAGACGGTGACGGCGAGGCTCGCTCGCGCCGAGCCCAGCGGGCCCGTGGCCGTCGCGCTCACCGCGTGGGGCCCGGCCTGTCCGAGAGCCCGGCGTCCAATGGAGCACCCCGCTGCCCGGCTGGACGCGCATCCCTTCAGGGGCGCCATCGAGGGTGAACGTCACGGGAGCCCCGACCCCCGCGGCGACCAGCCTGCACTCGTAGGCAGCTCCGCTCGCGACCGTTGGAGAGCACGGGGCCGAGAGCGTGGCGGCCGGCCTCGCGTCGCCGGTGGAGTCTGGCGCGCCGTCCATGGGACCGCCCTCGGCGACGCCGTCTGGACCACCGTCGCGCGCGACCGCGTCCACGCCGTCGGGCCCGTCGGCGTGCGCGTCCACCCCGGCCTCGGCTTCGGGGGCGGGCGCCGGTGTCGTTCGGTGTGGTGCCGCGGCGATGGCGACCCCGGAGCCGGCAAGGGCGGGGGTGGAGGCGGAGTCTTCCGGATCGCATGGGGAGGGAGCTTACCACCCGGCCCCACGGACGCGAGTTGGGTCGCCGGCTCGCCTCACGCTTCACGCTTGGCGCCTGCTAAGCTATGTACTCCGTAACCCTACGAGGAGGCCCCATGCGAGTGAAGAGCAGCGTCAAGGCTGGCAAAGGCACGAACGGGAAAGTGAACGTCGGGACGGGCTGACCGCGAAGGTCACCGGAACGACAGGGCCTGCGCCACCCGCGCAGGCCCTCTTGCTTTCAGCCCGCGGCCTTACGGAGCGGTTCGGCGCCCTAGCACTCCTAGGAGCGGCGCTCTTCGCGGGTCTCGCGGCGGTCGCCGGAGAAGGCGAGGCTGAGATGCAGCGCGAGCTCGTCGCGCTCGGCGCGGCGCTCGCGATCGGTGCGCCGATCGCCCACGAGCGCGCGCAGCGCCTCGAGGGAGGCCGCCGGCGCCGTGGCCCTCGAGTGGGCGAGCGCGTGCGAGCCACACACCACGACCTCCGCGCCCGCGGCGAGCCTCGTCACGGTGAGGACCCGCGCGTCACGAACGCCGCACACCCCACACTCCGCCCCGCTGTCGTTTCCATGGCTCATGGGGCCACGATCGCCAATCGACGCCAACGGGCCAACTTTTCGTCGGCCGGGGGCACCGCGGCCACGCCTTCGACTACGTCACCGCGGCGCGAGGCGCGAGCGCTCCGGCCGCGGGATCTCGTAGTCGAAGAAGTCCGCGGGGCTGCCTGTGCGCCCGTCCATCGCGGCGCGCGCCACGTTGAACATCTCGCGCGCGGACACGTAGTGGAGCTTCCAGCGGGCGCCGTCGTTGTAGCCGTGGTCGAGCGCCTCGTGGAACCGCGTGGCGTGCTCGCCGAGCAGCACCTTGGCGTTACGCTCGGGCGCGCCGTGCGTGTGCACCTTCACGAAGACCCACTCCGGCCGCCCCTCGACGTGGATGTCTTGCTCGACCCAGGTCGCCAGGCGGTGCGCCGTGGGGGGATCGGACCAGTCGATGGCCGAGCTCTCGATGCGGACGCTCGCCGCGCCGGGTCGCCGCGCCAGCGCGAGCGGGCCCTCGATGAGCATCACCTTGTCCTGGCGCGCGCTCCCGACCGCCACCCGATCGGCCTGCTCGTACGCGCGCTTGCGGCCCGGATCGCCCGAAGGATAGTAAATGGAATTTACGATATTCGGCTGCGCCTCGTCCGGCGCGGCGGGGAACGTGAGGTCAGCGTAGCAGCCGAGCTCGTAGAGGAGCGTGAGCTCGTCGTCGACTCCGCACGCCGTGCCGTTGCGGCGGGCGTTCGCGAGGCACCAGTTGCCGTGGATGAACGACCACGCGAAGCGCCCGTCGCGCTTCGCCATGGTGCCGTGCTGATCGAGATCACGCAGGGTGTCGGTGAGGAGCTTCGACAGCGAGGCCCGCGTGTCGCCGTCGTGGTGGAGGTGCACCTCCATCTCGCCGAGGCCGAGGCCGCAGAGCTCTGCGATGGGCTCCACGAGGCGCGGATCGTACTGGTCCCCGGGGTAGAAGTAGCTGTGGATGGGGCGACGGCCGGTCGAGTCGCGGAAGCGCTCCGTGAGCTCGGGGTAGACGTCGCGCCACGCCCGCACGCGCTCGACGCCGCGCTCCATCGGGGCGTCACCGTGGAGCGGCTCGTAGTGATCGCAGAGACAGAAGAGCAGGTGCCGCGTGCCCTGGTAGGCGGGGCGACGCAGCCGACGCGCGCGGTCCTCCAGCCAGCCGCCGAGCCAGAGGTGGAGCTCCTTCTGGCCCAGCTTCCCGAGCGGGCCGGGGAGCCGACCGAGATCGAGCTTCCACAGGCCAGGCAACGATGCGCGCAAGGACGTGAGCGATGGCGACATGAGATCTCCCCGAGCGGGCGGCGCGCGCGAGCGCCGTGGACGGGCGCCGACCGCACGAGCCCCGCGTCAACGCTTCTTCGTCTTCTTCTTCGCGGCGTCGGGGCTCTCGTAGTCCCACACGACCGCGCCCACCGCCTTGCGCTCGCCGATTTGCTTCACGGCGTCGCGGAGGTCGCCGGTGCGCGAGTGGTTGCTCCGCAGCACGACGATGATGCCGTCGACAGCGTTCTCGATGACGTTCATGTCGCCGGAGCCGAGGATGCTGGGCGAGTCGATGATGAGGAAGTCGTAGCCCCGGGCGAGGAAGCCGATGGCGTTCTGGAAGTGGGTCGAGTGGAGCGTCTCCGGGAAGCTCTTCTCACCGGGCGCCTCCGCGAGCACGTGGAGAGCGGGGCCGAGCGCGGTCACGCACCACGGCTCCATGCTTCCGCGCATCTTGCGGACGATCTGCGCGGAGAACCCGTACCCCTGCGGAACACGGAACCCCAGGATGGTCGCGAGCGTCGGCTTGTAGAAGCTCGCCTCGACGAGGAGCACGCGTGCGCGCTGCGACTCCGAGAGCACCAGCGCGAGCTGCGTCGAGAAGGTGCTCTTCCCCTCGCCGTCGCGAGGGCTCGTGACCGCGAAGGTCCACATCCCCTCGGCGCGCTTCTGCTCGAGCTTGTGGCGGAGCACGCGCAGCGAGGTGGTGGCCTCGCTGGCGGAGTCGCCGAGCATGACGAGCACCTTCGTGTCGGGGGGCGCGGCCCACGCGGGCACGACGCGCACCGGAGAGTCGGGCGCGGAGCCCGCCCCGGGCCCGCCGGCGCCGGCGCTGACCGGGACCATCGCCCCCGCCCCGGCGCTCTGTCCCATGGGCGAGCGCTGGACGACGAGCGTCTTCGAAGGCGACTCATACGTCACGGTTCACCCCACGTTCTGTCACGTCCTGCCCCCTTGTACCGCCGGGTTCGGAGCCCCACCCCCAGACCCGCCCCCGAGTCCCTGGGCGCCCGGACCGGGCATACCAGGACCGCCAGGACCGCCAGGACCGCCTGGGCCACCGGGACCGCCCGGACCGCTTGGTGCCGCCGCGGCCGCCCCGCCGTTGACCACGCCCGCGCCAGGGATTCTTGGCAGCACGCCGAGCACTGGGATGACCTGGAGAGACTCGATGTCCCCTGCGTCGATGATTCGATCGCTGAAGGCGACGCGGCCGACCGCGTAAAGGACGGCGATGATGAGCGCGACGGCCCCGCCGGTCATGGCGACCTTGCTCTTGCCGCCCTTGGAGGGCTTGGTGGGGAGGAACGCCGCCTCCGCGATGTCGACGGAGTCGGAGGACTTGCTCTGCTCGCTGGCGAGCTCGAGCCGCGCCTTGTTGACCTGCTCCTTCAGCTCGTTCAGCTGGGTGCGGGTCTCTTGGGTGCGGCGAATGAGGCGCTGGAACGTGGTCTCGAGCGCGACGACGCCCACGGGCTCGGTGATCGAGCCGGCGTCGGCCCCGACGGCCTTCAGCCCCGCGTTCTTGGCGACGGCGATCTGCGCGTCGGTCTGGGCGAGGTCCTTCTTCAGCTTGTCGATGTTCTCCGCCGTGGGGGCCACGGTGGACTGCTGCTGCGCCGTGCGGATCTCCTGGTCGATCTCGCGAACGCGCGCCTCGGCGGCGTTCAGCTGGTTCTTCGCCGCGGTGACCTTGGCCGTCACGGCGCGCATGTCGGGGTGCACCTCGCTGACGCCGCTCGATCGGACCCTGCCGAGCTCCGCGTTCGCTTCATTCATGGTGTTCTGGGCCGCGTCGCGCTCCGACACGGCGCGGGTGCGCCGCGCCTCGAGCTCGGGAGGGACCGGCGCCGGGGCGGCGCCGCCGGACTGGATGGCGGCGAGCTGCGCTTCGATGCGCTGGCGCTGCCGCAGCAGGGCGTTCAACGCCGGATCGCCCGACATGACCACCGGCACCCCGCCGCCTGGACGCGCTCCTCCCGCTGGCGCTCCCCCAGGGAGGCCCATGCCGGGCTGCGGCGCCATGCCGCCCGCCTTCTTCATCTCCGCGGCGAACTCCGGGTGCGACGCGAGAAACTGCGTGAGCTCTCGGTTCGCGGTCTCGAGCTCTGTGAGCAGCTTGGTCTCCTGGTCGGAGAGGAACTGCACCTGCTGCGTGACGACCCCGAGGCTCTCCTTGCCGTACTCGTCGACGAGGGTCTCGGCGAGCCGCTGCGTAACCTTCTTCGCCATCTCGGGAGAGTCGTTCTCGAACGAGATCGCGAACCTGTCGCTGTCCTTGCCACGGAAGCCGACGTACTTGTCGCGCATCTCGTCGATGGCGGTGATGATGCCCTGCGACTTGATGGTGTCAGGGTAGAGGTTGAACTCCTTGATCATGCGCTCGAGGCGTTTGCGGCTCTTCAGCGAGTCTTCGAGCTTCGGCTTGAGGCGCGCGGCGCGCTCGGCGGGCCCCTCCTCTTGCTTGCCGACCTTGAAGCCCGCGCGAAACACGATGATCGCCTCGGAGCGGTACATGCTCTTGCTGTTCAGCGCGAGCACGATGGAGAGGCCGCCGCCGACGAGCAAGATCAACGTGGAGACGATCCAGTGCTGCGCAGCGCGGCGCGCGATCGTCTTCGCCCGGTTGATGCGATCGCGGGTCGACGGCTCGTTCGCCGGCGGACCGCCTGGCGGAGCCCCGGGCATGCCAGGCATCGGCGGCATGCCGGGCATCCCGGGCATGCCACCGGGCGCGCCGTAGTTCTGATACGGGGATGGGTTCATGGGCTCTGCGGGCAGGGAGTCACTCGAGCCCGACTAGCATACAGGTGACCACGAAATGCGACAATGCGCCGATGCGCTCGAGGCGTGCGCCCGGGAGAATCGCGAAATTATGGGGCAAAGCACGCCCTCCCCGTGGTTAGATGCGCCATGGCGAAGGCGACGCATCTAGTGACGGGCGGGGCGGGGTTCATCGGGTCTTCCATCGCGGAGGCGCTGCTCGCGGCGGGGGAAAAGGTAAGGATCATTGACGATTTCGCCACCGGGCGCCGGCAGAACCTCGAGTCGCTGAAGGGTGACTGGGAGCTCATCGAGGGTTCCATCGTCGATCCCGAGGCGATGGCGAGGGCGCTCGACGGCATCAAGATCGTCTTCCACCAGGCCGCCATCCCCTCGGTCGCGCGCTCCGTCGACACGCCGCAGCTCTCGATGATGGTGGGCGTACAGGGCACGACGGTGCTCTGCGATCTCGCCCGCCACAAGGGCGTCCGCCGCATCATGTTCGCCGCCAGCTCATCCGCGTACGGCGACACGCCGACCCTGCCGAAGATCGAGACGATGGCGCCCTCGCCGCGCTCGCCGTACGCCGTGTCCAAGCTGACGTGCGAGCACATCCTGCGCGTGAGCGCCGCGCTCTACGGCCTCGAGACGCTGAGCTTGCGCTACTTCAACGTGTTCGGCGCGCGGCAAGATCCGACCAGCCAATACGCCGCCGTCATCCCGAACTTCATCACCGCGGCGATCCGCAAGACCCGCCCGATCGTCCACGGCGACGGGGAGCAGACCCGCGACTTCTGCTACATCGAGAACACCGTGGGGGCGAACCTCCTCGCGGCGAACACCTCGAACAAGCTCGAGGGGCAGGTCGTGAACATCGCCTGCGGCGAGCGTATCTCGCTGAACCAGCTCCTCGAGCACATCGGCGCCGAGGCCGGCTACACGATCGAGGCCGACTACCGCGCGCCGCGGGTGGGCGACGTCCGCGACTCGCTCGCGTCGATCGAGGCGGCCCGCGAGCTCATCGGCTACGAGCCGAAGATCAAGGTCCGCGACGGCCTCGCCAAGACGTTCGCCGCCTTCAAGACGTTCACGAGCTAGTCTCCTGGAAGCGTGATCCCTTCCAGAAGTCGCGCGGCTCGGCCTTTCGCCACAAGGGAGCGAGGGGGTGTCCCGTCTTCGGCGGCGGTGGGAGGATACTCATGTTCGAGGGTCGGCGTTCTCGCGCGGTCACACCCGAAACCACTGTCCCCTGAGCGCAAACCGCCGCCTCCACCGCGCGGCGCTTCCGCCCAACGGCTCCGAACCTTGGGCTGAGCTCGCGGCGCGCGTCTCGCTACGGCCTCGCGCAACGGAGGCCGAGGCGCGAGGTTTTGTTCAGGAGCATGGTCGCGAACGACGACGCCGGATCGTACGGGCCAGCGTCCCACGAGCCGCCTCCCGTCCACCCATGGCGGGCCTCGTAGGGGCTCGCGTTGAAGGTGACGTCGGAGGTCATCTCGAGCATGCCACCGACGAGGTCGGAGTGCCCCGACGGGCCGCGACCGCGGGTCCGGCCGGGGATGGGCAGGAACACGATGTAGTCGGACGCCACCAGCTTGGGGTACTCGTACGTGAACTGGTAGGCGGCGAGCTCGATGGAGCGCTGCGTGGGGTCCCAGGTGAGCGCGCACGACGGATGCGACGCGTCGGTCGCCCACGGGAAGCGGCACCCCCAATAGGTCTGATCTCCTCGCCCGAGCGGCAGGCCACGGTCTTGGGGCGCGACGGGCACGCGAGGATCGGTCGCCGACCAGGGCAGCGGACCGGGTCCCCATGCCGCGCGCCACTCCTCGGCGGTCGCGAGGCGCCCACCGTCCCACACGCAGAAGGCCTGCCCGACCAGGTAGTCGACGCAGTTCATGGCCTTCGTGTCGTAGATGTCTTGGGCCGCCTCGGGCGGGGGCCCGTCTTGGGCGCCGTTCGGGAAGCGGAACGAGTGCGTGCCCGGGCCCCCTACGAAGCAGCCGGTCTGCGACTGGGCGTTGCCCTGGAAGATGAAGCCGCCGATGTGGCGCGAGGCGGCCGTATAGATCCCGCGGAACGACGTGCCCGGCTGGCACGTGCAGCTCGAGCTGCCGAGCGGCAAGCAGTCGCGCTCGGCGCAACCCGACAGCTCGCCGAAGTTCGAGTCCCCGCCGAAGCTCGTGGGCAGGTAGCGATCCCACTGCGGCGCGAGCACGGGCACCGTCGGATCGCTGGGCAGCGTGGGGATGGCGCCGGCTGCGCGCGCGCTCGCGACGAACCCGCGCACGTTGTACCCGATCGACGTGAGGAAGGCGCGCATGCGCCCCGAGGTGACGGGGTACTTGTCGACCTGCGCGGTCGCGCCGCTCGGGAGGGTGACGGGCGACGAGACGCAGCAGTCTTCCCACAGCTCAGGGCCGACGCCGCCGACGCCGCCGGTCCCGCAGGTGTTGCCCCCGTAGTGCGCCGTGCAGCTCCGCCCGGCCGAGCACACCGACGCGAAGTTGCAGCCGCCGCTCACGCAGTCGGCGCCGACGAGGCACCGCGCGCCGCGGACGCACGGGCTGCACGAAGGCCCGCCGCAGTCCACGTCGGTCTCGGCGCCGTTTTGCTCGCCGTCTGCGCAGCTCGGCGGCTGGCACCGGAGCCCCATGCCGCGATCGGCGCACGAGTCGCTCACGCAGTCGGCGTCGGTCAAGCACATGAGTCCGACCTCGCAGCGCGGGCAGGCTGCCCCGCCGCAGTCGACGTCGGTGTCCGTGCCGTTCTTCGCGCCGTCGGAGCACGTGTCCTTCGCACACACGCCAGCGACGCACACGTCGCTCTGGCAGTCGGCCGCGTCCCCGCAGGGTTGCCCGTCGGCGCACTTCGCGCAGAGGCCGCCGCCGCAGTCGGTGCCCGTCTCGGCCCCGTTCGTGACGCCGTCGGTGCAGCTCGGAGGTTGGCAGACGCTGCCGGTGCACACGCCCGACTGGCAGTCCGAGGCGAGCACACACTTTCGAAACGACCCGCACGCCGGACAGACCGCGCCGCCGCAGTCGATGTCGGTCTCGTCTTGGTTCTTCGTCAGGTCGCCGCACGCCGCGGGCGCACAGACCCCGGTGGCGAGGACGCATACGCTCGAGGGGCAGTCGGCCGGCTTGGTGCACCCGCTCGCGTCGCGCGCGTCGGGGCCACCGTCGAGCGGCTGCGCGGGCGCGTCCGCGGCGTCCGGCGAGGCCTGGTCGATCGAGGCGGCGTCGGGGATCTCGCCCGCCTCCGCCGAGGCGTCCGACGCGTCGGGCGGGTCGGTGGGCACCCCGCCGACGGTGCCGCAGCCCGCCGCGAGCCAGGCGGCGACGACGAGCGCGCGCGGGCCACGCCGTCGCGGCGCGGGCGACGACGAGGCCTGCAACGGAGCGTCGTGGGGGGAGCGGAGAGGCATGGCAGCGGGCGCGCGGGAGGCCACGCGGAGAGTAGCATGATGGCAGGCGCGCCGCCCGTGGGCCAAGAGGATGGCGCGCGGCGTCCCGCTCACGTGGTGCGGTGGAAGCTCAGCAGCTCAGCTGAAGGGGCGACGCGCACTCCACGGCGACGCGACCTCGAGCTGGCCGGCGAGCCCAAGGAGGGTCTCTTCGTCCCCGAACTTGCCCACGAACTGCACGCCGATAGGCAACGAGCCGGCCCCCCAGTGGAGCGGGACGCTCATCGCGGGCTGGCCCGTCATGTTGAAGAGCATGGTGTTCGGCGTGCGCTCCAGGGCGTTCTTCGCGAGCTCGAAGAGGGCCCGCTCCAGCACCGGCTTGGCCGGCACGGCGCGCAGCGCGCGGAGGGCGACGCGCTCCGCGGGCTTCGGGGCGAGCTCGCCGATCTTGGCCGGCGGGTACGCGAGCGTGGGCGTCGACAGCACGTCCAGCGACTCGAACAGGGCGCCGATCTGCCGCTGCACGCAGGCGACGGTGGCCCGGGCCCGCTCGAGGTCCAGGGCAGAGAGCGCGCGGCCGACCTGCGCCAGAAACCAGGTGGTGGCCTCGAAGTCGTCGGCGCCGACCTCGCGCTTCGCGATGCGCCCCGCGTCTTCCACGGCGAACGCCGCGCCCGCCGCGACGATCGTGAGGTAGGCGACGCGCACGGCGTCGCGATCGACGGGGACGTCGACCTCGACGACCTCGTGCCCGAGCGAGGCGCAGAGCTCCATCGCGGCGGAGAGGGCCTGCTTGCACTCGGGGTGGGTGTGCTCGCCGAGCAGGGAGCGGGCCGTGAAGCCCACACGGAGCTTCGCGGGGGCTTTCAACGACTGAGTGACCGCGCCGAGGAAGGTCCCGCGCGGGGCCGGCGCGACGTAGGGGGCGCCGACGTCGGGGCCGTGGGTCGCGTCGAGGAACGCGGCGCTGTCACGCACGGTGCGAGAGAGCACGTGAGGCACGACGAAGCCGTGCCAGCCCTCCCCCTTGCCCGGACCGAGCGGCATGCGGCCGCGGGTGGGCTTCAGGCCGAAGAGCCCGCAGGCCGAGGCGGGGATGCGGATGGAACCTCCGCCGTCGCCCGCGTGGGCCACGGGCACGGCCCCGTACGCGACCGCGGCCGCCGAGCCACCGGACGAGCCGCCGGGCACGTGGTCGAGGTTCCAAGGGTTGCGGGTGGCGCCGTGGAGCTCGGGCTCGGTGATCGCGAGCAGGCCGAACTCGGGGGTGTTCGTCTTGCCCACGAAGACGAGGCCCGCCCGGCGGTAGCGCGCGATGAGCTCGGAGTCGCCCGGCGCGACGTAGCCACGGAGCGATTTCGAGCCCGCGTTCCACGGGGCGTTCGCGAGGGTTCCGTCAAGATCCTTGACCAAAAAGGGAACCCCCGCGAAGGCGCCCTGGCTCACGGTCTCGGCCTGGGCGCGGGCCGCGCCGTCGAGCCGGTGGATGACCGCGTTCACCTTGGGGTCGTGGCGGTCGATCACCGCGAGCGACGCGTCGAGCAGCTCGCGGGGCGAGGCCTTCTTGGTGCGGACAAGCTCGGCGAGGGAGATGGCGTCGTAGGTGAGGTATTCTTCGGGGGTCACGCCCCTATCCCTACTTCGACCTCGCTCGGGCCGCTACCGTGGAGCCTGGTGCTTTGCGGAGGCAGGTCCGATCGGCGCGAAAAGACCCGATCTCCTCCACGCCGGCCCTTGACAGGAGCCCTATCGTCGGCGATAACGCCCGTCCCTTCCCGCTTCCGGAAGGCAAAAAGCCCTCGACCGTCATTGTGGTGGGGGGCTGCCTTGGTCCGGAGCGAACACGGAGCACACAATGCCCAAGATGAAAACCCGCAAGACCGCCGCAAAGCGGTTCAAAGTGACCGGCTCCGGCCGCGTCCGCCGTTCCAAGCAGGGCGGGAACCACGGAATGCAGGAGAAATCGCGCAAGCGCATTCGCCGCCTCCGCAACAACGACATGGTCGACAAGACGCTCGAGAAGCACATCAAGCGTCTCATCCCCTACGGCTGAACGGAGATAGCCCATGCCCCGCGCAAAACGAGGATTCAAGGCGCGTCGCCGCCGCAACCGTATTCTGAAGCACGCTTCGGGCTTCCATAGCGCCCGCTCGCGCCTCTTCGCGTATGCGAAGGAGGTCGTGATGAAGGCCTGGGTGTACGCGTACGCCCACCGCAAGCGCAAGAAGCGCGACTTCCGCCGCCTGTGGATCGCGCGCATCAACGCCGCGGCTCGCACGAGCGGAACGAGCTACTCGCGCCTCATGCACGGCCTGAAGATCGCGAACATCGGCCTCGACCGCAAGGTGCTGTCCGACATCGCGATCGTCGACCCCAAGGGCTTCGAGCAGATCGTCAAGTCCGCGGCCACCGCCAAGGCCTGACGACGCACGCCCCCGCCAAGCACCACAGCGAAGCCTCGCTCCCACCCGGGACGCGAGGCTTCGGCTTCTTTGTGCCCTGACGCGTGCCCTGGCGTGAAGATCACCTCATCCCGTGGGCGTCGCCGAGGACCTCCCCCATGAAGTGGACGAGGTCCCACTTCTCGCGCGCGGTGGGCTCCCCGTGCACCTCGACGTGCTGGATGGCGGGGCTCACGAGGGCCTGCCGCAGGAGCCCCGGGGGCACCTGGCCTTCGAGCCAGCGCGTCTCGGACGCCGGGATGACGGTGTCGCCCTCGCCGTGCAGCAGGTAGGTGGGCGCGCGCAGGCCGCCGAGGTTCCCGTGAGGAGAGACCGCACGCCCGGCCGCACGGCTGGCCGGGTCGCGCTCCGCGGTGTCGAGCATCGCGACCAGCTCCGGCCGCAGCGAGGCGCCGTCGGGGTCGAACACGCGCGCGAGCTTCTCGCGCGCCGCGGGGCTCGTCTTGGCTGCGTGGGCCCGCGCCTCGTCGCGCTTCTCCTGCAGCCAGTCGCGGAGGGCGAGGCGGGCCTCGGCGACGTCGGGCGCGGCGAACATGCGCTCCACGCTGTTGTAAACGAGCACCGTCGCCCCGTACCCGTGCGCCTTTTGTGTGCGCGTGGTGCCGTCCGGCAGGGTGATGGCGTCCGTGGCGAAGAAGCGCAGGATCCGCCCGAGATCGTCGTGCGCGCCGACCGCCACGACGAACCCGACGTGCTCCGCGAAGCGCGGATCGGCCGCGGTGAGGAGCGCGATCCCGCCGCCGAAGCTCATGCCCATGAGTCCGACGCGCCCGCGCGACGTGCGGCGCGACAGCTCACGCAGGGCCGCGCCGACCGTGTCGATGGATCGGGGGTCTACGTGGTAGTCCGCGAGCTCGGAGATCTCCGGCAGCATCACGACCACGCCGGTGTCCGCGACGGCGCGCGCGAAGCGCAGGATGCGCGACTCGTCGATGCCCTTGTAGTGCACGCCGTGCACGAGGACCACGCCGGGCAACGCCGCCCGGGCCCGCGGGGCGAACACGCGCGCACGCACCGGCCCTCGCGGGGTCGGGACGAAGGTCTCTTGCTCGTCGAGGCCTTCGACGCGGGCGTTCGAGTCGGAGAAGCGGGTGAGGAGCTGCGCGGCGTCGGCGTGGTGCGCCGCCGGGCGGTAGGCGAGCGCCGCCAGCACCACGAGGGCCAGCGCGAGCGCGCGCGCGAACGCGGCGATGCGGGACGCGGGCGCCTTGGGCGGGGGGCGCTCGAGGGGGCGCTCGGACGGCGCCGCGGGCGCGACTTGCGAATGCGGGTCGGTCATGAGGGTGACGTTCACGAGAGCGTACCTTTCCGGCCGCGTGCTTCGCGAACCCGCCGGACGACTTCGGCTCGAAGGCGCGGGGGACGCGAGCGCGGCTCGCAAGGAGTGACGCGCGAGCGCGCGATCCGCGCGTCTCGGACTTGTCAGTCGTCGTAGGAAGTTGTCACGCGCGCCCTCGAAGACCCCCGGCGCGTCGCGGAGCTCGCCGCTCGGTCTAACGTTCGGCGAAACGGTCGGTGGCCGTCACGAGCTGGTCCACGATCCCCGGCTCACTCGCCGAGTGGCCCGCGTCCGGCACGATGTGGAGCGCCGCCTCTGGCCACGCCTTGTGCAGCGCCCACGCGCTCTCGGCCGGGCACACCACGTCGTAGCGCCCCTGCACGATGACCCCGGGGATGTGGCGCATGCGGTCGAGGTTCGCGGGCGCGAGCAGCGCGCGCTCGCCCGTGAGCCACCCTCCGTGCATGAAGTAGTGGCACTCGATGCGCGCGAACGCGAGGCTGAACTCGTCGCCAGAGGTGCGCTCGATGAGCTCGACGTCGGGGATGAGGCAGCTCGTGCGCCCCTCCCACACGCTCCAAATGCGCGCGGCCTCCCGACGCGCGGCCTCGTCGTCGGAGGTGAGGCGCGCGTAGTACGCGCTCACGAGATCGCCGCGCTCCGCCTCGGGGATGTGCCCCTCGTAGGCCTCCCAGGCGTCGGGGAAGATCGCGCCCGCGCCGCGCTGATAGAACCAGTCAATCTCTTGTTTTCGCAGGAGAAATATCCCCCGCAGGACGAGCTCGGTCACGCGCTCGGGGTGGGTCTGGGCGTACGCGAGGGCGAGGGTGGAGCCCCACGAGCCGCCGAACACCTGCCATCGCTCCACGCCGAGCTCTTCGCGCAGACGCTCGACGTCGGCGACGAGGTGCCAGGTCGTGTTGTGCTCGAGCGACGCGTGCGGCGTGCTCTTGCCGGAGCCGCGCTGATCGAACACCACGATGCGGTAGCGGGCGGGATCGAAATACCGCCGGTGCTTCGGATCGGAGCCGCCGCCCGGGCCGCCGTGCAGGAAGACGACCGGTTTGCCTTCGGGGTTGCCCGACTCCTCCCAATACAACGTGTGGCCGTCGGAGACGGCGAGGCTGCCGCGGCGGGTGGGCTCGATCGCTGGGTACAAAGTGCGGAGGGCCATGGGGCGTGTCTACAGCAGCGTGGGGCGCTGCGCGAGGGGCACGACCACTCGCGCGCCGGCCTCGGCGCGCGCTGGGCTTGCTCGTCGCGCAAGCGTCGTGAGAATGGAGGGGCGGCGTCCGGCGTTCTCTGCTTGGAGGCACGTGAGACGGTCCATGATTTCCCCCCTCACCCACGAGCGCGCGCTGCGCGCGCTGCCCACTGCACGGCGCCTCATCGCGCCGCTCACCCGCGCGCGGCTGCTCCGCGCGCTCGAGGAGCTCCACGCGACCGGGACGCTCACGCGGGCGTCAGAGGCCTCGCTCCGTGCGTCGGACCTCGCGGCCCTCCGCGCGGCGCCGACCGCGGGTAGGCCCTACGGCCGCGTGCCGCTGGAGCACGGCGCCCGCGGCGAGGTGATGCTGGCTACCTGGCAGCCCGGGGTGCGGTGCGCGCCTCACGACCACGGCGGCACGCAAGGGCGCGTGCTCGTCCTCGCGGGGCGGTTCGAGGAGCGCCGCTTCGCCCTCGACGGCCCCGCCCTCGGCGTCCCCTCTCAGGTGCGGCGCTGGCAGGCGGGCGAGTCCATCGAGGTCGCGCGCGACGTCGTGCACGACATGGAGTCGGCGGACGCCGTGGGCCTCACGCTCCACCTCTACCCTGGCGACGCGGGCCCAGCCCGCCTGTACGACGCGGAGGCTCGGTGCACCTACCTCGCGCGCGGCGGCGCGTGGCTCCCACCGGACGACGTGGTGCAACGCGAGCCCTGGACGCGGCCGTGAGCGTGGCCCCGCCGGCGTATTGGGTGGGCTTCACCACGCTCTACCGGGAGGGCGGCGGGCGGTTCTCGCGCGCCGCGCGCACGCTCGGCGCCGAGCTGCGGGCGAAGCACCCGCGCGCGCGTGTGGTGGTCGAGTCGGTCGAGTCGAAGGCCGATCTCGTCCGCGCGATGGCGAGCCTGCGCGCGGAGGGTCTCGCGCTCGCAGAGCTCCACTTCATCGGCCATTCGGGCATGTACGGGCCCATGTTCCGCACCACGAAGGTGCCCGAGCAGCTCAGCCCGCACGAGTGGCGCGCGCTCGCGGCCGAGGGCGCGTTGCCCTTCGCGCCAGGCGGCGAGGCCTACTTCCACTGCTGCCGGAGCGCGCGCTGGTTCGCGCCCTTCTTCGCGCGCACGTTCGGTGTCCCCGCGCGCGGGCACCACCTCTACACGACCTTCTCGCGCGCCCGCGACCGCTTCGCGTGGGACGGCGGCTGCTGTGGGATGGCCGGCGCCGACGCGCCCCTCCACGTCGTGGCGCTGCCGGGTCGCAAGTCGCACGGGCTCGGGGCCACGGCGCTCAAGTACGCCGGAGCGCTCCGTCCGGAGGCCATGCTGCGTTTCCTGCCCGACCCCACGTTCGACCCCGCGGCCGCCTCGTACGATCGCGTGGCCGATCTCTACGACGAGGCCTTCGCCGACATTGGGGTCCGCGGGCCCGAGGTGGCCTGGCTCGAGCGCCACCTGCCCGACGCGTCGACGGGCGCACGAGCCCTCGAGATCGGGTGCGGGAACGGCGCGCTCTTGGCGAGGCTCGCGCCTCGGCTCGGCAGCGGCCTCGGGCTCGACGCGTCGAGCGAAATGATCGCCCGCGCGCGGCGCAGGTTCGGCCACACGAGCGGCCTCCGGTTCGAGGCCGTGACCGGGCCGGCGCTCCCGGCCGACGACGCCAGCGTCGACGTGGTCATCTCGATGCTCTCGTTCCGGTACCTCGACTGGGACCCGATCATGGCCGAGATTCGGAGGGTGCTGGCGCCTGGGGGCCGGCTCCTCATCGTCGACATGGTCGCCGTTCCAGCCGGTGCTCGGGACGCTCCGCGGCTCGTCGCGGGGGCGCTGGCCCGCGCACGAAGTCGCGTGCATTATGCACACTTTCACCGCAAGCTCGGGGCGCTCGTGCGCGATCCAAGCTGGGCCGAGATGCTGAAGTACAACCCCATCCGCTCCGAGCACGAGGTGCGGTGGTACCTGGAGGGGCGCTTCCCCGGGCGACGCGTGGAGGTGCTCACCGTGGCGCTCGCGTCGCGCGTGGTCGCGTTCGACTCGGGTCCGCTCCCGCGGGGCTTCGCGCTCCCGCAGAGCTACCCGTGACGGGCACATCGCGCGCGCCGCTGCTCGTGCTCGACTGGGGCATCGGCGGCTTCGGCGTGGTGCGGGCGCTCTGGAGACGCGATCCGACGCTCTCCATCGTCTACGTCTCCGACGCGGGATTCACTCCGTACGGCAAGGTACCTACCCGCGCGCTCGCGGCCCGGCTCGGGGTGCTGCTCGCTTACTTCGCAGGCCTCGGCGCCGAGCGCGCGGTGCTCGCGTGCAACGCGGCGAGCACCGTGGCGCACCTCCTCCCGGCGACCTCGCTGGAGGTGCTCGACATGCTGGACGCTGGCGTGGAGGTGGTGCTCCGCACGGGCCTCTCCCGGGTGGGGCTCCTGGGCGGAGGGCGGACGGTGCGCTCCGGGCACCATCGGCGCCGCCTGGCCGCGCGCGACGTCACGGTGCGCGGGCGGGTCGCGCAGCCGCTGTCGGCGTGGGTCGAGCGGGGCGAGCTCGGGTCGGCCGCCCTCGAGGCGGACGTGGCGCGCGTCGTCGCGCCGCTCCGCGGCGAGCGCGCGGTCCTCCTCGCTTGCACGCACTACCCGGCGATAGAGGGCGTGCTGCAGCGGCACTTGCCTGGGGTGGAGCTGCTCGACCCGGCGGAGGCGTTGGCCGAGCGCGTATGCCCGATCGAGCCCCCGATGGTCGGGGCGCAACGCGCCGCGGCGCGGCGGATCCGCGCCTTCACGACGGGCAGTCCGGAGGCGACCCGCGCGGGCGCCAAGGCCGCGTTCGGCCTCGACCCGGGGCCCGTGGCTACGCTCACGTTCGCGCGCCGCTCATAGGGCGCCTGCGAGATCGGCGCCCGCGATGAGGGTGAGCGCCACGCCGCCCATCCACGCGAGCACCGTCACGAAGCGCTGCCCGTGCGTGCGCGTGGGTCGTGGGAGATCGGGCGAGTGGGAGATGTGGTCGCCGAGGAGCGCGGCCACGAGCGAGACCGACACGAGCGCGAAGCCGACGAGGAGGTCGTATCCCCGCGTGTGCGGCAGCACGACGACGCCGACGATCGGCGCCAGCACCGCGCCGACGAAGAGCGCGAAGCCGCCCGCCGCGATCGCGAGGCCGCGCCCCACGAAGCGGCGCGCGTTCGCCGCGGGCGCGACCGCGAGGCTCGTTCGGAACGCGACGATCCACGCGAGGAGCGTGAGAAGAGACACGAGGGCGAGCGCGACCACAGGGCTAATGGGCCTGCCGAGAGGCCAGGACGCGGTGAACTGCCCTACCACCACGTAGCTCCACAGGAGGACCGCGAACACGCGCAGCGACGGACCGAGGATCGCCCAGGGAAGGCGCGGCCCGCGCAGGACGTGAGGGCTCCCCTCGTACGGGGGCGTGCGGTACGGCCCCGCGGAGACGGGCGGTGGCCACCCGTACGAAAAAGGCCCGACGGCGCTCTCGGCCTGCATCGCGGCAGGCTGCGCGATGGCCTCCGCAGCGGCGTCGTCGGCCGGCGGCTCAACGCCTGGCGCGTGGGGCACGGCAGCGCCCGGCGCCTCGGGCTCGCCGGGTGCGTCGGCCTGCGCGAACGCCTCAGCGGCGCCTGTAGCGGGTTCAGCCGAGAGCGCCGCGAGAGGGTCGCTCGCGGTCGCGGACGGCAGGGCCGTGGTCTCGGGTGCGTCGGGGGATGTCATTGGAACGCCTCTCCGGTCCAGCGCAGCTCGACGCCCTTTTCGCCCGCGGGAACGTCGACCTCCCGAGTGACCAGCACCGCCTGGCTGCGATCGCCCCCCTTCAGCACGAGAGCACGAACGATCGCCCGGGTCGACCGCGTGCTCGGGAAGCCGCGGCGGCGCAGGCGCAGCCGCGTGGTCCCGCCGCCGCGCTCGATGCGCACGGCGGCGAGGCCCATGACCGGGGCGTCGAGGTCGGCGGCCAGCTCGTCCTTGTCCTTCTCCTGGCGGGCGACGAGCACCTCGACGTAGGAGTCGGAGACGGGCGCGCTCACGAGGATGAAGCTCGCGACGTCGGGGAGCGGCGTCTGCGCGAGGCGGCGCACGAGCAGCGCGTCGGTCTCGGCGGCGAGCGCGGCGGGCGCGCGCGCGGGGGCCTGCCGGGCGGCCGCGATGAGCGACGCGGACACGATCGAGGAGAGCTCGCCGAGCCGACCGTCATCGCCACGTCCCCCGGTCTGCGCGACCCGATCGAGCAGTCGGGTCGCGACGTCCAGCCGCCCGGCGCCTGCGTGGGCGAGCGCGAGGCGGAGCGTGACGGCGGGGTCGTCCGGCATGGCGGCGTCGAGCCGCTGGTAGGCCGCGAGCGCGTCCTCGTAGAGGCCCTCGGCGCGCAGGCGATCGCCCACGTACCCGAGGGTCCACGGATCGCGCGGCGCGCGCTCGACGAGCTCGCCGAACGCGCGGCGCCCCTCCTCGTCGAGCCCCACGCGCCGAAGCGTGGACGCGCACTCGGCGAGCAGGCCCGCGTCGGCGAAGCGGTCGTACCGGATGTGCTCGATCTCGTCGAGGAGCGGCTCGCGCGCCCCGGTCGCTTCGAGCTGGGCGATGAGCAGGCGGCGCCCGAGCGGGCTGTGCGGGGCGAGCCTCAAGAAGCGGCGGAGCACCGCGAGGCGCGCCGCGTCGGACGTCGCGGCTCGGTAGGCTTTGTCGAGCGAGTGGTCGAGCTTCGGCTCGTCGTCGATGAGCAGCTTGCGGAGGGTGGCCGCGTCGAGCCCGTCGAGCCGGATCGTGCGGAGGAGCTCCTGGCGAACGAACGCGGCCGCGTCCGTCGCGCCCTCGGCGGAGAAGCGCGCGGCGAGGGCGGTCCCGGTGACAGGCGCCATGCCGGCGACGAGGATGCCGAGGAGGGTGCGTCGGTCGCTCCATGTAGGGAGCTCGCACGCGCGCGCCGCCTCCGAATAATCGAGCGTTCCTCTAGACTTACGCGCACGCCAGATCCCGCGCTTCACCGCGAGCGGCAGGGTGGAGGCCACGGAGCACTGCGTGCGCTTCGCGCGCTGCCCGGGCGGCAGCGAGAGGTCGAGGGTCACGGACACGGCGACGCCCGACGCGAAGAAGGGCACCGCGCTCACGACCACGCGCACGCAGCGATTGAGCACCGGATCGTCGTCGGCGGTGGCGCTGGCGCGAACGACGACGCGCTTGGCGCGACCCTCGGCGTCGACCGCGACCTCGACGCGCAGGTTCCCGCTGACGCCCGGCTTGATCGACGCGCGGGCGTCACGGCAGGCGACCATCGCGCCCATCGAGTCACGGATCGAGCGGCGGGCCGCGAGCTCCACGGCCTGCTCGATCGAGGCCTCGTCTGCGGGCGCCGCGTCTCGATCGAGCTCGAGCGCAGGCGGCTCGAGCAAGAGCGACGAGGGCGGCGGCGCAGGCTCGACCTTGCTCGCGAACGCGGCGTCGACGCGCGGCGAGAGGCCGAGCACCCGCTGGTCCCACGACGCCGACCCGGCGCTGCCCCCGAAGTACCAGCCGGTCCACGGCGTGAGCAGCCCGGAGCGGGACGCGAGGGCGATACCAGGCTCGAGGCCGTCGGCGTGGGTCACGCTCTCTTGGATGCGCTGCTCGGCCCAGCGTCGGGCGACGTCCGCCGCGGCGGGCACGCGCATGAGCTCGACCGGCCGGAGCTCCTCGACGAGCTTCGTGCCGCGGCGGTAGCGCAGCGCGAGCTGCTTCGGCGGCTCACCACGGAGGCGGCCGGCCACGGTCAGGGTCGACCCCGCCGCCACGCCCTGGGGCTCGCGCGGGTAGACGCGATCGACGGTCGCGCCGAGGTCGACGGACACGTCGCGCAGCGTAGGTGCGAGCGCGTCGGCCACGAGCGCGGCGCTCGCGCGGGCCGCGTCGGGTCGGTCGAGCACGTCGTACACGGGGCCACCGCCCGCGACGACCTCGGCGAGCAGCCACCGGTCGGCGCCCTGCCCCACGGCGAGCGCCCCGAGCCGCGGAGCGCCACTGGCCCGCCGCGCCAGGCGCTTGCGGAGATCGCGCGCGCTCGACTCGCCCACCGTGGGCCTGCCATCGCCGAGGTAGACGACCATGCCGCTGCCGGCGCGGTCGCCCTCGCCGTCCAGCAGGTCGGCGGCGCGCTCGAGCGCGAGCCCGAGGTTCGAGGCCCCGCCCGCGCGCACGTCGGCGAGCCCCTTCCGGAGGCGCGCGCGGAGCTCGGGCGTCACCGCCTCGGGCTTCTCGGGCCCCACGAGGCGCGTGCCGTGGTCGGCCACGAGCAGGACGACCGCGTCCTTCGGGCCGAGGGCCTCGAGGAGCGCGTCCACCGCCGCGCGCTCGATCTCGAGGAGCGAAGGGCCCACGCTCGCGGAGGCGTCGACCACGAGGGCCAGGGTCACCCCCGCCTCGGCCGCCGCCGGCGCCTCGGTGCGCACGAGCAGGTAGGGGTCCTCCCCCCGCGCGCCGGGCGCGACGTACGCGCGCGCGATCCCGGCCTTCACCACGTCGGGCGAGAGCTCGACGACGAGGTCTCCGGTGGGGCGGAGGTCGGCGCTGTGCTGCTCGATCGCGCCGCCCACGACGGCGGCGCCCGTGCTCGCCGAGAGCCAGCGCGCGGGCGAGTGCGACACCACGCGGAGGTCGAGTCCTCCGACCATCGGGGCCTCCGTGTCGCTCGCCATGGGGAAGCGGTACGTCGCGTGGCCATCGCGCTGGGGGAGCCACTCGACGTAGTCGACGGCGAGCTCGACCGAGCGCCCCGCGGGCACGCCCGTGAGGGTCCCGCGCAACCACCCGCCGCCCGCCCACTCGAGCCGGCCGTTGTCGGCCCCGTTCGGATTGCCCACCGCCAGCGTCGCGGTCTGCTCGGTGGCGTTGCCCTCGTCGACTCTCGCGACCTTCGACACGATGGCCCCCTCCGGCAGCGCCATCCGAACGTCGGCGACGACCTGGCGCTCCGAGCCGTTGAAATAGGTCATTCGCATCTGCGTGTGCGCGACCTCGCCGTCGATGCCCACCTCGACCTTGGCGGAGCGAACGACCAGCGGGGCGCCGGGGTCGACGCCACCTGCGCCACCCCACAGCTCCGCGAGGGCGCTCGCGGTGGCCGGCTCGCCCGACCAAGGCACCGCCAAGCCGCCGGTCCAGTCGTCGAACGCGGTCTCCGGCGCGACCTTCGCCTCGCCAACGCCGACCGTGACGGTCTCGCCGCTCTGCACATGGGCCGACTTGCCGGCCGCGGTGAGCACGAGCTCGCCGCGCGCGCAGTAGGCCTTCGCGGGGCTCTTGGCGTCGCCCGCGTCGCCCGCGTCGAACGCCGCCGCGCTGGAGACCACGCGCGTCAGCGAGTCGCGCATCGCGATTTCGGTGCGGCCCGCAGCGCCCGCCTGCACGAACACCCGACCGCGCGCGAGCGTGAGGCGCGCCCCCTTGAGCGTGAGCGTGGCGTCGCCATCGACGATGACGATGGTGCCGTCGTCGAGCCGCACCCGCGCGCGGCCACCCGCGCCGGTCTTGATCTCGTCGCCGTCGCGGAGGCGAGCGCTCCCGCGCACCTCTGCACCTCGCACGAGCACCTCCGCGTGGAGCGCGCGGAGATCTCCCACGGTGGTCTGCACCGGCCCGATGTCCACCGTGCGCACGCGGGTCGAATAGCCGAGATCGCCGCTCCACGCGGCGGCGAGCGCCAGCGCGGTGAGGGTGACCTCGAAGCGGAGGAAGAGGCCGGCGAGCGCGCTGATTCGCCGCCTCATCGCTCGGCTCCCTTGGCCTTGTCGGCCGGCGCGCGCTCGACGCGTAGGGCCGCGCCGTCGTGGGTGAGGATCACGCGCGATGCGGGGTCGGCCGTGGTCCCGAAGGTGACCTCCTGTCGCGTGATCTTCTCGGCCGGTGTCCCACCTCCGACGATGACCGTGACCGTCGCCCGGAGCCCCAGGCGCGCCGCACGCGCGGCGTCCTCTGGTTCGAGCCTCAGCTCGACCTGGGCGGGCGTCGCCCCGAGCTTCGCCTCCGCCACGCCGAAGCTAGGGAAGTTGTCGGGGGACGGCATCGGGGCGCCCAGCGCCGTCGTCCACAGCGACGGGTGCAGCTCGGGGTGAGCCCAGGTGACGAGCACGCGCACGCTGCGCTCCTGCTCGGCCCCAGGTCGCCCGCCCTCCCCCGCGGCGAGCAGGCGCCGCGTGCGCCCGAGGAGGCGCTCGGCGTCGTCGCGCTTCCCGGCGCGCAGCGCCTCGTCGCGCGCGGCGGCGAGGAACGAGAGCGCCGTCGCACGCGCGGCCCGCGAGAGCGCGCTGGCGCCGTCGGGCGAGCCGGCCGTGGCCGCCTTCTCTGCCCACGCCACGGCCTCTTCGACCCGGCCCACGCCGTGCGACGCGGCGGCCACGAGCAGCGGGACCGTGGGGTCGTCGGGCGTCAGCGTCTGCAGCGTGAGGTACTGCCGGAGGGCCTCTTCGTGCCACCCGTGAGCTCTCAAGAGGTCGCCCAGGCGGCGGCGCGCCGCGGGATCCTCGGGGGAGAACTCGACGAGCTCACCGAACGTGCGCCGCGCCTCCACGCGATCGCGCTCGGCCGCCGGGCCTGTGGCGCGGGCCGCGAGCCGAAGGTAATACTCGCCCACCGTTGTCCACACATGGGCCGTGGCGTCGGCTCTCCTGCGCAGGCGCCGAGCCCACGCGCGGCCTCCCCCGTCATCGCCGGCGTCCTCGAGCGCGTCGAGCACGCGGAGCCCGAGCTCGAAGTCGTCGGGCCACTTCGTCGCGGCGGCGCGTAGCACGGCGAGCCGCTCGGGCGGGGTCTTGGCCTTCGCGAGCATGCCCGCCAGCAGGTCGGGATCCACCGAAGCGAGCCCAAGCGCGCGGTGAAGCTCGTGGAGCTCCGCCACGGTCTGGACGCGAACGACGACCGCGCGGTAAACGATGTCGGCCGCGGGCGTGAGGATGAGCGAGCGCCAGAGCGCGACGCGCGCGGTGACGGACGGCAGCTGCTCGACCATCAGCAGGAGCAGCGTGGTGCGCTCGCGCCAGGTGGGCGCCTCACAGTCCTCGAGCGCCTTGCGATAGATCGCGAGGGCGCCCGGCGCGCTGCGCTGGGTGGCGAGGCGCTCGCTCCAGAGGACGCGTCGCTCGGCGAGAGGAAGATCCGCCGCGGCACCGCACGGACGGGGCACATGCCCGATGACGCCCAGGGAGACCGAGAACGCCGAGACGGCGGCGGCCTGCGGTACCGTTTGGGCGGGTTGCGCGGGTTGGGCGGCCTGCGGCGCCGGCTGCGGCAGCGACTCGCCCCCAGGAGCGAACGCGATCGGGTAGACCACCGAGACGACGCCCCCCTCGGGCGCGGGGAAGCTCATGTTCCCGAACGACCGCACCACGCACTGAGCCACCGCCGGGTCGCCCAGATCGGAGGAGGCGACAGAGGCCGCCGAGACGGCGCCCGACCGGTCGATGACGAAGCGCGTGCTCACCCATCCCCGGAGGTTTGGGTTGCTGCGGAGCCCGTTCTCGTAACACAAGCGGAAGCGTCCGAAATTCTGGCGAACGATGCGCTGGATCACCTCGGGGGGCAGGCGGCCGTTGACCTGGGTCGCGCCCTGACGCAGCTGCGGCGCCTGCGTGGCGTGCTGGCCGCCGAGGCGGCCCGCGCCGCTGCCGAAGCCCTGACCTGTCCCCGTCCCGGCGCCGTGGCCGAGGGTGCCGATGTTGCCGAGGCCGATGCCTTCGCCTCGGCCACCGCCGCCCTCGCCGGTCCCGGCGAGGGTGTCGCCGTCGGTGGCCCACATCCCACCCTTGCCCTGCTTCGCGACCTCCTGCGCGGGCGCCGCGGGCGCGCTCGCCGCTGTGGCCGCGGCCATGGGCGCGGACTCGACGGGAGCGTCACGAGGCGGCCCCGGGGGCGGCGGCGGCGCCTGCGGGTCGAGCAGCCCGATCATCCCGAACTCGGCGGAGTCCTTCAGCGCGTTCTTCCGCTCATCGTCCGCGTTCGACGAGTCGGACGGGCCTCGCACGGCGTACCGGTGGTTGCTGGGCGCTCTGGGCGCGCCCATCGACCCCTCCTCGCCCTTGGCTCGCGTCCCCGTGCCGCCTTCTTTGTTGTCCGCGACCGAAGCAGGAGAGGCCTCCAACGTCGAGTCATCCAGCCTCCACGTGCGCGACCACGGCCGCCAGAAGCGGCGGCGCTCCACGGCGGCGGCCCGCGCCTCGGCGAGAGAGTCGCCCGTGTCGGCGCCCTGCTGGACCTCGCGAGCCGTGGGGACGTAGAGCGACGTGTACGGGGAGACGAGGCTGTAGCGCCGCCCGATGTCGACGAGCGAGGCGCGGCCCGCGCCCTCCGCCAGCAGCTCCTCCATGCGGCCTTGCCCCCAGCGACGGCGCAGATCGCCGCCGTCGTCGATCTCCACGACCCGTAAGGCCTTGTGGCTCGTCACGTCTCCGCTCTTGATGTCCACGAAGCCCGGCGCCTTGCCCGCCACCCGACCGACGACGAGGACGCTGTCGTCCAGGCCCACGGGCGGCAGCTCGCGAGGGAGCACGCGCTCGACACCCGCGAGGTCGAGCGACGCGCCCACCCACGCGGGGCTCTGGGCCGCCTCGAGGAGCCGGAGCGCGGCCCGCGCGGCGCTGTAGCCATCCCCGACCGACTCCGCCGGCGCCCCCCGCGCGATGGAAGCGAGCAGCGGCATGTTCGCGCGGCTGCCGACGCCCGCCGCGAACACTCGCGTGCTCGGCGGCAGCCTCGCCATGCGGTCGCGCAAGGACTTCGGGGTGAGCTCGCCCACCGAGGGCAGGCCGTCGCCGATGTACAGCACGGCGCCTCGGCGCTTGGTGTCGAGCTTGCTTGCCGCCTCGGCGAGCAGGGCGCCGAGATCGGTCGCGCCGCCGCGCTCGACGCTCGCGAGCCCGGAGAGCCACGCCCGCCTGCGCGCCGCGTCGACGGGCCCGAGCTCACCGCCGCCTTCGCCCACCGGCCGGAGGGTCGCGTCGCCGGCCCAGAGCGCCGCGCGATCGTCTGGGCCGAGGTGGGCGAGCAGCGCCGCGGTGAGGCTCCGCGCCACGGCGAGCGCCCCGGGCTCGGTCGCCGCGGACGTGTCGACCACGATCGCGAGATCGATGCCTTTGGGGGCCACGTCGACCGAGCCGCCGCGGAGCGGGACGAGGAGGTAGTCGGGCTCCTCCTTCGAGACTTGCTCAGCGAATTTGGCGTCGGCGTTCATCGGGACGTCGGCCGCCGTGAGCGCGTGGCGCGCGCGGTACGCGACCGGCTCGCTCTCCCCGCCGTCGAACAGCTCGACCGCGAGATCGGCCCGGGGGACGAGGTCGAAGGCCTGGATGACGACGCTCTTGCCCTCGGCGCGGCCGTTCATGCCCGCGCGGACACGGGTGGCGCCGGCGCGCGCGAGGTCGAGAGAGACGCGGAGCTCCTCGATGCGCGGCAGCGAGGCGCGCGCGCCCTCGGCGGCCATCGGGTAGACGTAGACGCGACGATCCGCCTTCGGCCCCTGCCGGGAGAGCCACTCGGCGTAGCGCGTCACCACGCGTCGCTTCGCGCCAGGCTCGATGGGGTAAAGGCGCGCGTTGTACACACCCGGCGCCGCCCAAGAGAGGAGCGCAGGATCCTCGGTGGAGCCCGCGTAGACGTTGCTCTCGTACTGCGCCTTGGCCGCCGCGCTCTCCTTCACGCGGCCCCACACGATCTCGCCCTCGCGATCGACGCCGAACTTGTGGAGCACGGCGCCGGGCGGCGTGCGGAAGCTGAAGATGCCCTCGACGGTCGCCGAGCTCGGGTTCACGAAGGTCTGATCGACCTCGGTGACGGCGAAGTCGTGGTCGACCGTGACGCGCACATCGAGGCGCTCAATCACCAATGAAAACCTTGGTTTACCCTTATCACCAGGCGGCCGCGCGCCCACCGTGCCGAGCCCGAACGGCGCTGGCTGCGCGCCCGGATCGGCGGTGGCGAGGCCGCCGGTCCAGTCGTCCCAGGCGACGGCGGCGCTGCGAGTGACGGAGCCGTCGGCCCTGAGCGTGAGTCGCTCGCCGGCGATCGCCCGCTCGGGTCGCGCCGCGGCTCGCGCCGCGCCGCGGAGCACGTAGATGTCCTCCGTGCCGTCCGGCGTGACCTCCACGCTGGCCCGCGCGTCGGACAGCTCGATCACGCCGCGCGGGGAGTCGATGCGGACGGGCGGGCCGTCCTCGCCGTCGACGAAGACCCGCCCCGAGGAGAGCTTGGCCGAGTCACCGGTCATGCGGAGCTCGGCTGGCCCGGCCAGGAGCCACACGGCGCCGGTGTCGCGTCGGATCCACGCCAGGGCGCCGGCCCCGAGGGTCACCACACTCGTCTCGGTGAGACGCTCGCGAGGGTAGGGCGCGCGCGCGGGTTGTCCGCCCTCGGCGACGGTGATCTCTCCCTTCACCGCGCGGAGCTCCGCGAAGGTGTCGCCGTGGGCGACGACCGCCGCCGGCGACGGTCCTTTGCACCCCACGACCAAGAACGGGAGCGAAGCCGCGAGCGGCACGAGCACGAGGAGGCACGCGAACGGACGAAACGAGCGCATCGGCAGTTTCCCCTGGGCATGTCGCCCGACGGACGAAGGCTGTTGGCGACCGGGTCTGAACGTATGCCGGATCGATCGCGCGAAGCAACGCGCGTCGAGACGCGCAGGTCGATAGGACGCGCCAGCGCGCGAGAAGTTCCCCGGCTCGCGCCACGAGGACACGGCGGCCCGCGAAGGCCGCAAATTTCGCGGCTCTAGCCCCAAGGCTGCCCCGAGCGCGGCGGTCGACCCCACAAACGACCACGGACCTGCCCCGGGAGGCAGATCCGTGCGAAGCGGCGTGTCCGCGCGGCGGCTACTGCTCGCCGACGAACGCGGCCGACTGCGGCTCGAGGACGCAGGTCGTGCCGTTGAAGCGCTGCGCGCCAGGCTTGGAGCCGAGGTTGTCGACGGGGAGCAGCGCCTCCGACTCCACGAGGGACCCGTAGGCGTCCACGAACTCGAGGCGGCGCTGGGAGAGGACGCGCAGGGTGTCCTCGGTGAAGGTCGCCGCGTTGGCGGTCTTGCGGTCGGCGCAAGCCTTGCCGTAGGCCTCGAGGGTCGCGGTGTGGGCGGCGGCGTCGTCGGTCTTGGCCAGGCGAGCCGCGAGGCCCTTCGCGCCGCGCGCGTTCGACTTGGCGAGGTTCGCGGCGAACGCGGTCTTGAGCTCCGCCGGATCCTTCCACGTGGCCGGGAGGGCGTCGGCGAGGGCGCAGCGCGGCGCGGAGAACGCCGGGGTGGTGAAATCGGTCATGAGCACGTCGGCGACGAAGTCCGCGTCGACGAGGCCCTGACGGAGCAGCTCCTGCACCGCGTCGATGTCGGCGTAGCTCTTCTCGGGGCCGTTCATCGGGAAGATGGAGTCGCCAGCCTCGCCGCCGATCTTGCTGCCGAACTTGGCGAGCGTGTCGGAGTACGCCTTGGAGTCGACCGAGAGCGAGTCGATCTGCGGGAGGCTGAACTTGAGGTTGTTCTCGAGGCCGAGCTCGGTGCCGGTGCCGGTGCGCGGCGCGCGGAAGAGGGGGCTCACGACGAAGGCGCCGGGGAGCATGCTCGAGAACGTGCTCACCGTGCCGAAGCGCTGGCTGTTCTTCGAGTGCGCAGCGATGAGCGTGCCCTCGCCCACGTCGCAGAACAGCTGCGTGAGGACGCCCTTCAGATCGCCGCCCGTCTTGGCGCGATCGACGCGGCCCTTCACGTGAAGGTGCTCGGAGGCGATGATGCGCTTCTCCATGTCGTCGGCGCGGGTCACCTTGCCGAACATGCGGTTGAACGCGGCGTCGGGCGACTTGGGATCGGTGACGGTCATCCACGTGGAGGTCCAGTTCGCCCACGAGTCGTGGAGCTCCTTCATGATGGGGCCGCCGGAGGTGTGGCACGCCATGCACTCGAAGGTGGGCTTCGCGCCCTTCGCCTGCGACGGGACCATCGTGCCGTCGCCCTTGCGGACCCAGTTGCCGCCTTCTTCCTTGTAGTAGGCGAACGCCTGGATCTTCTCGCTCCACGCCATGACCTCGGTGCCGCCCTGCGGAGCGCCCTTGCCAGACGTGAACGAGGCGACGTAGAGCTTCTCGCTGGAGACGCCAGCGCCGCCCGCGATGACGAAGCGGTAGGCGTTGTCGAGGGAGGGTCGGTCGCCGAGCTCGGACACGACGAAGAACTCGGGCTTCGACGCCGGGACGGGGGCCGGCGGGGGCGGCGTGGTGCCCGTCCCGGACGGCGCGGCCGAGCCGGACGGCGCGGCCGAGCCGGACGGCGCGGCCGAGCCGGTGGCGGAGCCGGAGGGCGCGGCGGAGCCCGGCGGGGCCGCGGCCGGCGCGACCCCCTCGAGCTTGTCGAGGATGGCGTTGAGCGTGGTCGGGCACGGGGCGGTGCCCTTCGTGCGCGTCCGCTTCCCCTTCACGATCACGGTGCACTTCGAGCCCGCGAGCACGTTGGTGAGGAAGGTGTCGTCGGGCACGCCGGCGACCGTGATGTCTTCGTCGGCGGTCTCCTCGGAGGGCGTCGTGCCGGAGCCCCCGCAGGCGGGGAGGAAGAAGCCAGAGAGGGCGGCGGTCGACAGCGCGACGAGCGGCAGGAGCGTGCGACGAATGAGCTTCATGGTCTTCTCAACCTCTTGAAAGTAAGACAAAATCTGACGACCGCGGTCGCGGCTCACTCTTCGGCGGGTAGGAGCGGCAGCGGCACCCGCGAGCCCGGGAACATCTTCTGCGCGAGCGCCTTGCGCTCGGTCGAGCGGCGCTTCAGCTGCGCGCGGCCCTCGGCGGTCTGCACCTTGTCGAGCTCCGCCTTGATGCGAGGCACGGCCTCGGTGAGGTAGGCGGTGCGCGCGGCCGAGACCTTGTCTTTGGCGTTGTCGTCGAGCAGCACCCGCGCGTACTCGCGGCGCGGCCCCTCGGGGATGGCGCCGTCGACGGCCGCGCGGAGGACGGTCCGCACGTGCGCGTCGACCTTGGCGGCCTCGGTGGGGAGGTTCACGAGCACCTGGGCGTGGAGCGCGCAGCGGGCTGGAGAGAAGATGTCGTTCTTCTCGTCGAAGAGGCGCGCGGCGGTGACCGTCGCGAACGTGAGGACTCCCTTCTTTTGGAGGGCGCGCTCGATGCGCTTATCCATCTCGGAGCGCACGGGCATCATCCGCGGGAAGACGTCGAGCGAGTACGAGAGCGGGCGCACGAGCGCGCTGCCGAAGACGAACGGGTCGGCGAACACCTCCAGCGGCACGGTCTCGAAGCCGCTGGTGTAGCGCAGCTCGGTCTCGCAGAAGACGCTCTTCAGGAGGCCGCCTATCCCCTTGGGCTGATCGCCGTCGAGGTTGGCCGCGACGAATCCGGTTCGGTCGACCACGGTGCCGTCTTGCTTGGGGAGGCCCTCGTTCCACGCCGCCGTACCGGCGACCATGATCTTCTCGAGATCGTTGGCGAAGCTGAGGCGCGAGTGGCTCTTGTCGAGCGACGCGCTCTCGCTGACGATCTCTTTGGTGGCGCCGCTGATGTTGGTGTCGACCGGCAGCAGCTTGTGGGTAGAGACCCAGTTGGTCCACGGCTCGGACATCTCGTTCATGAGCGGGCCCATGTTCACGTGGCAGTCGTTGCACTGCCGGTCCTTCGTGCTGGGCGCCTTCGTCGTGCGCTTGGCCGTCGGCTTCTTCTCGTACACGAGCACCGAGTTGTTCGGCATGAGCCGCACGCGCTGCATGACGCCGGGCCCCGCGGGATCGGGCCCTGGCGAGAACACGTAGAAGTTGTAGAGCCCCGTCCGCCGGTCGAGGGCCATGACCTCCACGCGGTCGAACACCATCGTGTCGCCGGCCTTGCCCGCCTCGGTGTAGGGATCGCTGAAGAGCGCCATCATGAGGCTGTAGCTGCCCCACTGCGGGTCGTACACTTCGGGTGGCGCGACGCGGTCGGGGGTGTTGCAGCCCGTGACGATCGCGCGCGGCAGGATCGTGTTGGTCTTCGCGGTGCCGGTCTCGCCGCGGGTCTGCGCCTCCTCGACGACGAAGATCTCTTTCGAGTCGGTGCGAGCGCACGCGCGGCCCATGCCGAAGAGCTTCTCGGCCTGCGCGTAGCTCGCGGGGACCTTCTTCAGATCCTTGCGGAGGACGTCGGCCACGCGGTCGTCCCCGAAGAGTCCGTCGGCCTCGGCGATGTCCTCTTCAGACTCCTCGATCGGGTCGACGACGGTGCTGCTGCATGCAGCGGCGGACGCGGCGAGGGCCACGGCGGACGCGAGGGCCCACGCCAAGCCGAGCGGCGCGACGTGAGGTGCCCGCCGGAGCGCGGCCCACACCCTCAGCGACCTCACTTCGAGCCCTTGGTCCAGTCCGCGCAGAACGCGCTGGCGGTCTTGTTGACGCACGTGCCGGCCTTCTCGACGGCCCGCGCGGGGGCGGTCATGACGATGTCCTTGCCGTACATCTCGTTGCACAGCTTCGAGAGGTTCTCGCTGAAGTCGAAGTCGTTCTCGAGCTCGGCCACGCGCTGCGCGGGCACGTCGCAGATCGTGAGCTGCTGCGACTCGGTGCCGTCCTTCAGCTTGGCGCGGCGGCAGCCGGGCGGGAGCTTGTCGGCCGCAGCCCACGTTCCTTGGAGGAAGCCACCGAGCGCGGTGGGGAGCGCGTCGTAGCCGCAGCCGCACTCGAGCGAGGCGCGCACCACGATCTCGGTGATGTGGGGGTCGGACATGCGCCAGTCGACGCCGCCGTTCTGGAGGCGGTTGACCGACATGCACGCGTACATCGACTGCTGCGCCTCGTAGCCCTCGGTGTTCGCCGCGGCGACCTTCACCCCCAGGGCCTCGACGCTCTTCCAGTTCTTCGAGCTCCCGAGGCCGTTGCGCTCGCAGATGCCCTTCAGCTTCGCGCGGTTCTCCGGGGTCGCGGTCTTGCTGGCGAGATAGCAAGCGGCGGCGCGCTGGTAGGCGCGCTCCTTCGTGGTGCCCTTCTCGGCGGAGAGGCGCATCGAGTCGGCGATGAGCGTGGTGGCGGCGCCGCGCGTGTTGAACTGGCCCTTCATGCGGACGAGCTTCGGGTCGATGGAGGCGTCGAGGTTCTCCTTCGCGGAGAGGGCCGCCGCGAGCTCGCCGTCGATCGCGCCGGACGCGTACGTGTTCTTGCCCGCGGCGTCGTATTGGCTCTGGCCGTCGACGTCGGAGTACACCGACGTGAAGAGGCACTGGAGCGGCTTGCCCTTGGTGATCTCGGTGGCCTTGGTGACCTTCTTGCCGTTCGAGACGGCCATGTACTCGCAGTACTCCTGGCCGCGATCGAGCTCGCCGTCGACGCCCTCGCGGTCGCCGCACTGCCAGCGCACGACGCCCGCGGCGGTCTCCTGCGCCTTCACCGCCGAGTGGCGCGTGATGTTGGAGTCGCAGAGCTCCGCGAGTGTCCAGATGGTGGCCGCCGACTGCGGCGTGATGTCGTCGACCGACGTGCCGTCATCGCCTTCCTCGACCGGGGCGGCCGAGCTGCACCCGAGCGCGAGCGCGGCGGCGAGCGCCGCGACAGAGAGGACGGAGAAGGTGCGGAGGAGTGGCATGGGGTACGTCTAGTCGATAGGTCGACCTGCGCAAGGTCAACTTGGATGTGTTGACAGCGGAATTTTCGCCCCAGGATGGATCGATTCTGCACCACCCGTTGACGGCGGCGCGCGGCCGGGGCCCGATGTGCCCATGCTCCGCCAGCACCTCGCGCGCCTCCACTGCACGCCCCCGAGCGCTTCTTCGCGCGCTCGCCGACGTGGTCGCGTGCTCCCCGCCGGACGCGCCGCCCCGCGCGCTCCGGCGAGAGCGTGCACACGAGGCGGCGACGACGCCTCGACCGAGGTTCGTGGAGCGCGAGCGCTCGATCTGCCTTCGCGCCCTCAGGGACTGGTGAGGAGGAAGCTCGCGGTCGCCGCGGCGGTCTCCGCACCGCACGTGCCGGCGGTGCCGGGCGTCACCTGGTGCGTGTCGCGGATGCGGAACGTCCCGGCGGTGGGGTTCCACTGCACCTCCGCGCTGCTCAACGAAATGAGCACCTCGCGCATCGCGCCGCTGGCGATGAGCGTGAAGTAGTCGCGGGACTCGGCGACGAGCGCCGAGGACTCTCCGATCAAGTCCCCGATCGCCTCCGTGGCCTTCCACCCGTTCGTGAGGTGAAAGGTCGAAGGCGAGACCGTGTGGCGAAAGGCTCCGCTCGCGTCGGGTGGCGGGCCGGAGTACACGCCCATGGGCGAGCCGGCGAGGGTGCCCGCGCGGGTCGTGAGGTCGAGCTCCACGGGGATGTTCGCGACCGAGGTCGCCGCGAAGGCGCCACGCCAGACGCAGCACCGGGCGCCGTTGCTGACGGTGATCGGCGTGCCGGCGGGGGCAGGGGCAGGGCACGCGGCGGCAGACGCGGACAAGCGGATGACGCCCCGCCAGTCATGGGTGAAGGTGCCATGCACGTGGCCGCGCAGGACGTTGTCCGCCCCGAGCGCGACGGGGATGGGCGGGGCCGCAGCATCGGACGCGTCGTCGCCCGCATCTGGGGGGCCCGCGTCCGTGGGCGCATCGGCGGGGGCGTCCGCGAGTGTGGCCGCATCCGTGGGGAGGGCCGCGTCGGTGGGCGCCGCCGCGTCCGCCAGCGAGATCGCACCGTCACTCGAGGACGACGGGACGGGCGGGCTCGTCGGCCGTGGCGCGGCGTCCGGCGCTGCCGGCGGGGCCTCGCTCTCCGTAGAGCACGCCCATAGCCACGCCAGCGCCACCACCGCGGCCAACGAGAACCCCACCCTCTTCATGGCCCGAACGTCTCACGGGATACCGCACGCGTCGAGCGACCGCGTGACGTGTTCCGGCTTTTTGTCGCGTCGACGCAGCCGCGTCACACTCCAGCGAGGTGCGCCTCGGCACCGCGCCGACGGCAGCTTGGTGTGGCGGGGCTCTCATGGCCGGGCTACGCGGACCGACGGCGGCGCAGGCGCCCGAGCACGAGCCCAAGCGCGCCGAGGCCGGCGAAGAGCGCCCCCCCGGAGGAGACGTTCCCGCTCGACGTGGCGCAGTTGCTCCGCGCCGCGGCGGAAGAGGACCCCACGCCGTTGGCCGCTTCGCTGCGTGGCGCCTGCCCCACGACGTCGCAACCGTCGAACACGGGGCACACGGGCTCGTTCACCTCGCGGGTCACCTGGCGCGTGTTGCCGAGCTGGCTCTGATCGGCCGACGCGGCGAGCACGAGGTCTTCGTTGAGCGCGGCCTGCACGAGGTCGGCGCGCAGGCGCGTCGTGCGGAGCTCGGCGCCCGGAATGACCCGCCCGAGCAGCACGCCGAGGTCCTCGTCGCGCACCTCGGCGGCGGTCTTCGCCGGCTTCCCGCCGGCCGCAGGGACGGGCGTGTAGTCGCCGTCGGCGCTCGGCGGCTGCGGACCGCCGGGGCCGCCAGGGCCGCCAAAGAACCCGTTGCGGATGGCGCTGTCGATCTGCTGCACGGGGAGCGCGAGGCTGGTCTCGAGCTCCCACCCGCGCCCGCCCGCTGCCGCGGCCTTCTGCTCTCGTAGCTCCTTGAAGTTGCTGGCGTTCTTGACCCAGTCCCAGGCAAGTTCCTCGGACTTGATCGTGAACTTGGGGAAGTTCGTGGGCTCGTAGCGGCCCTGCCCGAGCACCCAGAGGGAGATGCCCACTTTGGCCCCGGTCCCCGCCGCCACCATGCGCAGCGGGAGGGTCACCGAGGAGCCCGCCGTGGTGACGCGCACGGGGCGCATGGACTTCACCGTCGCGCCGGGCCGCAGCTTCATGGCGAGGAAGTTGAAGTTCTCCCGGACGTAGGCCGCGACGACGGGCTTCACCTCGTTGGGGAGGGAGAAGCCGTTGGCCTGGAGCCAGTCATTCAGCGCTTGCGGGTTGGTCGTCTGGAGCTGCACGGTCTCGTACGGACCGACGACCTCCGACTTGGTGACCGTGACGCCGCCACCGCCGCTCTCGCCTGCGGCCGACGGGGCGGCGGCGTTCTTCCCGAGCGCGTCGCAGTTGGGCGGCGGGGGACAGTTGCGGGGCGGCGCGACCACGGCGACTTGGGTCATCGCGTCGAGGGCCGAGAACACCACGTCGGCCGAGAGGCCCACCTGCGCCTCGCCGGTGATGGGGAGGACCCACGCGAACGACTCGGGCGCGCCCTGGTAGCGGATCTGGTCGTAGAGAGTCGACTGCCCTTGGGCGACCGACAGGATCATGCGGTGGTCGGTGACCACGGTGTTGTTCTCGGGCGGGATGAAGCAGCCGCCACACGCCGCGGCGGGGCGCGCATAGAGCAGGGTCGAGCCGAAGGTGGAGCCAAGGATCAGCGAGGCGAGCAGGACGAGGCGGGGTCGGTGCATCTCCCAACGGTAGCACCGAGCGCGGAGAGCGCTCCTGCGACCGCCGTCTCCCTCGCGCGCATTCTTTGCGCCTGCGCGTGCCCCGCCCGCCGGCGCCATGCGCCAGCTACGGTCGACGCGCATGCGCGTCGTCGTGGACACCAACGTCGTGGTCTCGGCGCTGCTGCGCCCGGGCAGCGTGCCGGCCCGCGCGCTCGACCTGCTGTTGGAGCGAGGCGCGCTATTTCTGTATGATACACGGATCGTCGCGGAGTATCGTAGTGTCCTCGCGCGGCCCAAATTTCGGCCGATCGACCCCGCCCGGCGCGAGCGCCTCCTCGACGAGCTCCTCGCAGCGCCCCCGATCGCCCACGTGCCGGCGTGGCCCGGCCCGCTGCTAGACCCGGACGATCGGATGTTCGTGGAGGTCGCCCTGGCTAGCCACGCCGACGCCGTCATCACCGGCAACCTACGCGACTACCCGAGCGACCTCGGCTTCGAGGTGCTCCCGCCGGCGACGCTGCTCGCGAGGCTCGAGTCGAGCCGCTGACTACTGCGCAGTGACGATGCCGCGGACGAGCGCGTCGTAGTCGTCTTTCATGGGCAAGTCGTGGTCGACGATCAGGCGACGGCGCTCGGTGACCGTCGCCTCTCCCGTGCGAGGATCGAGGCCGGGCTCCGCGACCGACACCCACCGAACGGCGCTGCCTCGGCGCTGCCACGCGGGCACGTCGTTGAAGTTCACCCCGTGGCGGAAGAGCAGCTCGTTACGATCGGCGACCGAGGCGCCGCGCAGGCGCAAGGTCGCCGCGTGATCGTCGAGCCCCTGCCCTCGCAGCAGCCAGTACGCGTGCCCGTTGAGCGCATTGCGGGCCGCGTCCTCGTGGCGCCACCGAAAGTAGTCGACCACGTCCTCGTCGCGCGGCAGCTGCGAGATGCGCGCGTCGAAGGCGCCGAGCGCGCCGAGCTCGAGCGAGAACTTCGCGCTGGCCTCGCCCGCGAGCACGCTGAGGAGCTTCCGGAGCTTGCGCCCGAAGAGCGCCTCGTCGCGGCGGAAGAGCAGCGAGAGCTCGTCGCTCTGCGTGTACCCGTACAGCACGGAGAAGCCGGTCGCGGTCGCGAGGTGCACCAGCGTCGCGACCATGCAGTCACGAAACCGGAGGTCGTACGGCGCGTCGAACTTTTGCGCGACGCGCGTGAGGTGCGAGAACGAGCGCCCGTCGATGCGCGCCACCATGTGCACGCCGGGGAGCACGCAGTGGTCGTGGGCGGTCTCGAAGACCCGCATGCGGCGGTCGAGGTCGGTGAACTTCATGGGCACGCTAAAGTTAGCGCGCTGTCGCGCGGTCACTTGAACTTCGAGTGGCACTCCTTGCACGTCGCCTTCATCTCGCCGAGCGCCGCCCCGGCGGCCTTCGCGTCTTTGGCGATCGAGGCGGCGCCGAGCGCCTTCGCCTTCTCGTTCAGCTTCATGGCGAGGGCGTCGAACTCGGGGCCCTTCGAGAAGTCCTTGATCTTGAGGCTGGTCACCTGAATGCGCTCGGCGACGGCGCCAAACGCCGTGTAGTCCCCGTCGGTGTAGCTCGCCGCGCCGATCTTGCCCCACTGCGGATCGGCGATGGTCGACTGGTTGTCCATCACGGCGTCGAGCGAGGTGAGCTTCGGGATGTCGGCCAGGGGCGTCGAGAGCTTGGGCGCGCACGCGACCAGAGAGCGCGAGCGCGGCGAGCGCGGCGAGCGCGACGGAGACGATGAGCGGGCGCGAGGTCTTCATGGCCATGAGACAGGCGTATCACCGTTCGGGCCCGCGGGGCGAGACCGCGCCGGGGGCGCCCGCGAGCGGCGGGGGCCGGGCACACGGCGGCTCGCCGCGCGCCAAGACGCACCCCCGCGGCTCAGCGCGTGCGCACGGTGGCGTTCACGCGGAGGACCACCTCGGCGGTCTCATTCACTACCCGGGGGCTCACCGAGGGCTGGACTCCAAAGTAGCCGAAGGCGCGGAGCTCGTTCGTGGCGGCCGGGGTGGCGCCCGAGAGCGGGAGCCCCGCGGGGTGGAGGTAGCGCTCCGGCCCGGTCGCGGAGAGCCCGTACGTGAGCTCGGCGTAGCGCCGCGCCGCCGAGGCGACGTGGCAGGTCGCGCAATCGATGGTGTCGGGGGAGTGCGCGGTGGGGTTCTCGATGCGGAGCGCGTGCCTGTACGCGACGAGGCGCTCGGCCGGGCCCGCGGCCTCGAGCGCCTTCGGATCGAGCAGCAGCCGGAGATCGTCCTCGGAGGGGGAGGCCGGGTAGGTGGCCGCGCGCTCGAACGTGTGCCCCTTCAGGTCGAGATTCTGAAAGGTCTGCTCTTTTACACCGACGAGGGGGATGGTCATCGGCCGGAGCGCCCCGGCCTCCACCTCGAAGCCGCCGAAGCGCCACGCCTGCCCCACCTGCTCGAGCGCCATGAACGTGATTCGGGTGAGGTTGTCGCGGCCCGCGTGGCCAAGGAGCAGCGCGCGCGCGCCGCGCGCGAAGGCGCCCTCCACGCCCTCGCGAGCCAGCGCCGGGTGCACACCCACCGGCCCGTCGACCGCGCCCGAGGCGCGGCGGAGCTCCACGAGCTGCGCGAGGATGTCGGCGAGCTCGACGCGCGTGAGCGAGTAAAACAAGTGGAGCGCGGTGTCGGCGGTGGTGAGCGCCTGCGTGCCCACCTGGGGCACCACCGGCTGCATCACGAGGCGGAGCTGGTTCTTGCACGACGCCTCGTCCGGCACGCCGAGGCCGGGGAAGCAGGGGTCGAGCCGCACGGCGACCACACGAAACAAGTGGTAGCTCTGGAGGTTCGGCGTGAGCAAATCGAGGGGCGGGAGCCCGCCGTACAGATCGTTCGGCAAGAGCGGACCGCGCTCACCCGCCGACGCAGCCCCTAGCAGCGACGTGCGCTGCGCCTGAGCAGGCAGCGGATAGAGGAACGACACGTCGTGGACCCCGACGTCCGCCGTGAGCGGCCGCGGGGCAGGCGGGCCGGGAGCAGCCGCCGCGGAACACCCGACCTCGCTGGCCGCGAGGGCCGCGACGAGCGCGACGGCGAGCAGGGCGGCGCGTCTCATTCCGTGAGCATACGCGATCGGGGTCCGCGCGTCGCGGCGCGTGAGGCTCACGCGAGCGCGACGGGCTCTGTCTTCGACTCGATGACCTCGCGCCACAGCTCGTACACCCCCGGGCCGGCGCGGAGGTCGGCGAGGATGGCGAAAATCCCCCACTGAAGTCGGTTCAGGAAGAGCCACTCGGGGGGCATCGACATACGGAACTTGTTGGGGTTCTGAAACATCAAGGCGTCGTAGGTCTGGCGGACGAACTCGCCGGTGAAGCGGAAGTCGGGCTCGATCATGGGTCGGTAGAGGAGGCTCGTGGCCTCCCACTGCGCGTCCCAGTCGAAGCGTTTGTCGTCCATCGACGCGAACCCGGCAGCGCAGAGGGCCTCGGGGAACGCGGCGCGGTCGCGATCGGTGACGGCACGCGCGAGGGTCTTCCAGCGGTCGATGAAGTCGACGTCGAAGGCGCGCGCGCAGCCGAAGTCGAGGAAGGTCACGGTGTCGTCACCGAAGAGGTAGTTGCCGGGGTGCGGATCGGCGTTGAAGAGGCCGTGTTGAAAGAGGGGGCGGAAGCAGCCTTCGTAGACGCGGGCTCCGGCGCGGTCGCGCTCCTCCTGCGTGGACGTGTCGACCAGCTGCTGGAAGCGGCGTCCCGGCGCGTGCTCGCTCGTGAGGACCCGCCGGGAGCTCTTCTCCGCGATCACCCTCGGCACCTGCGCGCCCGGCACCCGCGCGAGCGCGGCGGCGAAGATGCGCTGGTTTCTCGCCTCGATGCGGTAGTCGCACTCCTCGAGCAGGCGCGCGCGCAGCTCGCCCGCGAGGGCGGCCCCGTCGGCCTTCGACCCGACGGTCGAGAGCGTGGCGAGCGCACCGACGGTCTTCAGATCGCCGCGAATGACCTCTTCGATCCCTGGATATTGCACCTTCACCACGACGTCGGTGCCGTCGTGTCGGGCGCGATGCACTTGCCCGATCGAGGCGGCGGCGAACGCCTCACGGTCGAACGACTCGAAGGCCTCGTGCGGGGGCGCGCCGAGCTCGCGCTCGATCTCCGCGGCGACGACCTCGTACTCGAGCGCGACCGTGCTCGCCTGGAGGCTCGAGAGCACGCGCTGGGCCGCCGGGGGCATGGAGCCCGGGAGGTAGCTCGCCATCTGACCGATCTTCATCGCGAGCCCCTTCAACGAGCCCATCTGACCGACGAGCTCCTCCGCGCGCGCGACCGCGGCCCCCTCGTCTCCCTCGGCGGACGCGATGCCGAGGTTGGCCTTCGCCGCCGCGACGCCGAGCCGCGCGGCGAGGCGCGCGGTGACCCAGGTTCGCTCGCGGAAGCCTTGTGGCAGCGCGGAGAGGAGCGGCTTCTTCATGCGGGACCGAGCGTGGGGTGGTGGACGGCTGGCGGCAAGGCCTAGCGCATGCGTGGGGCTCCGTGGGTTGGTCGCCCCTCTTCGACAGGCCTTGACAAACATTATGCAAAGCCTACACTGACTAGCGACACACCAAACCATCGAGGACTTGCCATGACCCAGCGAACGACCAGCGACATGTTCCACCCCGCCGGCTCCGACGCCACGCGAACCCCGCGGGTTCGTGTGGAGGCGATGTCGGCTCTGCCGACCCGCTTCGGCGACTTCCGCATCTACGTCTTCTCGGCGGAGGGCGAGCACCGCGAGCACGTCGCGATGGTGCGCGGCGACGTGTGGGGGGCGACGGAGGTGCTGACCCGGCTGCACTCCGAGTGCCTGACGGGCGACATCATGAGCTCGCTCCGCTGCGACTGCCGCGAGCAGCTCGAGCGCGGGCTCGAGCTCGTGGGCGCGGCCAACCAGGGCATCGTCCTCTACCTCCGCCAGGAGGGTCGCGGCATCGGCTTGGCGAACAAAATCCGTGCGTACAAGCTCCAACAGGAGCAGGGCCTCGACACCGTGGACGCCAACCTCGCCCTCGGCTTCCAGGACGACCTCCGCGACTACGGCGTGGCGGCGGCCCTCCTGCGCACGCTCGGGGTCCGCTCGGTCGACCTGCTCACCAACAACCCCGCGAAGGTGCTCGGCCTGCAGCGCCACGGCATGGCGGTCACCTCTCGCGTGCCCCACGCCATCGCCCCCGGCCAGCACAACGAGGCCTACCTGGCGACCAAGGCGATGCGCTCGGGACACCTGCTGCCCCTGCCCTCGCCGCGGTCCACGAGGACGCCGTGAGCGCGGGAGGCGACGCGTTCGAGGTCTTCTTCGACGGAGACTGTCCTCTTTGCCGGCGCGAGATGAACATTGTGCAAAGAATGGACAAGAATGAGCGCGTGCGCCTAACCGACATCGCCTCCGCCTCGTTCACGCCTCCGCCCGGGCTCACCCGCGAGGCGCTCATGGCGAGCATCCACGGGCGCCGCGCCGACGGCACGGTCGTCACGGGCGTGGAGGTGTTCCGTGAGGTCTACACGGCGGTCGGCCTCGGGCGCTGGGTCGCGCTCACGCGGCTCGCTCCCGTCGCGTGGGCGCTCGACGCGGCGTACGCGTGGTTCGCGCGGCATCGCCTCCGGCTCACCGGGCGGTGCACCGACGAGACATGCGCGATCGACGCCGCGACGCCGCGAGGGGCCTCCTGATGCGCGCGCTCGTTACGGGCGCGACGGGCACCATCGGCCAGCGCCTCGCCGCCTCCCTCGGGCCCGACACGACGGTGCTCCGCCGCGACCCGAGGGCGACGGGGCAGGGCGCGGCGTGGGACGGTCTCCACGCGCCGCCCTCGGCCGCGTTCGAGGGCCTCGACGCGGTGTTCCATCTCGCCGGCGAGCCCGTCGCCGAGGGCCGCTGGACGGCCGACAAGAAGCGCAAAATCCTGGAGAGTCGCACGTTGGGTACTCGCGCCATCGTCGAGGCGATAGGTCACACCCGTCACCGCCCGCGGGTCCTCGTGTGCGCCTCGGCGGTGGGCTTCTACGGCGACCGCGGCGACGAGCCGCTCAGCGAGCAGTCGGCGCCGGGCGAGGGCTTCCTGTCGGACGTCTGCGTGGCCTGGGAGCACGAGGCGCGCGAGGCCGAGCGGCGCTTCGGAGTGCGCACGGTCACGCTCCGGATCGGGATCGTCCTGTCGCCAACCGGAGGCGCGCTCGCCAGGCTCCGCCCCATCTTTCGCGCCGGCGTCGGCGGACGCCTCGGCGACGGGCTCGGGTGGATGCCCTGGATTCACCTCGACGACGTCGTCGGCCTCCTGCTGCACGCCGCGACCACGTCGACCCTGCGCGGCCCAGTGAACGCGGTGGCTCCAGGGGTGGTGCAGAACGTGGAGTTCACGCGTTCGCTCGGCCGCGCGCTCCGTCGACCCACGCCGATGCCCGTGCCAGCCATCGCGCTGCGCCTCGCCTTCGGGGAGCTCGCCGCGGTGCTCCTCTCCTCGCAGCGGGTGGCGCCCGAGCGGGCCCTCGCCTCCGGGTTCCGCTTCGCCCACCCACGGCTCGACGAGGCCCTCGCCGACGTGCTCCACCAGGTCGCGGACCGTGTCACGGAGCCCATGCTCGCGGGGGGCGCCCCGTGAGGGGCGTCCTCGAGCGCACCCAGCGCATCGAGCGACCGCGCGAGGAGGTCTTCGCCTTCTTCGAGGACGCGAGCAACCTCGAGCGCCTCACGCCTCCTTTCCTGCGCTTCGCCATCCTCACGAAGCCCCCGGTCCACATGGCCGAGGGGACGCTCATCGACTACCGAATCGCGCTCTTCGGAGTGCCTCTGCGCTGGCAGACGCGGATCGAGCAGTACACGCCGCCCGAGCGCTTCGTCGACGCGCAGCTCCGCGGCCCCTACCGCGCGTGGCGACACACGCATGAGCTCACGTGCGACGGGCCCGACGCCACCTGGATGCGCGACCGCGTCGACTACGAGCTGCCCATGGGTCCGCTCGGCACCCTCGCCCACGCCTTGTTCGTGCGCCGCACCCTCGCGCGCATCTTCGATTTTCGACGCGACGCGATCGCCGCCATCTTTCCGCCGCCGGCGCTCTAGCTAGTCCCCTGGAGTCGTCGCGCGGCTCGGCCTTTCGCCACAAGGGAGCGAGGGGGTGTCCCGTTTTCGGCGGCGGTGGGAGGATACTCATGTTCGAGGGTCGGCGTTCTCGCGCGGTCACACCCGAAACCACTGTCCCCTGAGCGCAAAGCGCCGCCTCCACCGCGCGGAACGACGTCCGAGTTGAGGACGGGCCCGCCGCCGCCGAAAACGGGGCACCCCCTCGCTCCTCGGCATGACACCGAAGACCGGACTTCTGATACGAACCACGACTCCAGGGGACTAGGCGACGACGTCCGCGAGGGTGCTCGTCGCGGCCCACGTGCGAAATGAGCGATCGAGCTGACTCCAGGAGGCGTGGAGCGGGCAAGGCTTGCACGCGTCGCACGCGCCCCAGCCGAAGGCGCAGCGCCCCGAGTCGGGCATCTCTCCCAGCGCCTCGAGGACCTCGAGGAAGGCGATGGTCGCCGGCGGCCGCGCGAGCGCGTAGCCTCCGCCGTGCCCCCGCTGCGCGACGAGCAGCCCGCGCCGCGCGAGGCGACGCAGCACCTTCGACAGGTAGGGGAGCGGCACGTTCGAGCGCCGCGAGAGCTCCGTGGCCGTCGCCGACTCGCCGAGCGGGAGCGCCGCGACGCATGACATCGCGCGGAGGGCGTAGACCGCCGTCTGCGTGAGGAGCGCCGAGCGCGCACCGCCAGGCGAAGGCGAACGCTCCTCGCCGCCCGCGGCCGCGACCGCCAGTGCGCTGTCCTCTGGCCGCGATCGCCCTCGGGGGTCCATCGCCCGATGGTGACGCGCGAACGCGACCGCAACATGACTTCGGTCATGTCGCCGAACAAACCGGACGTCTATGTCCATTAACATGTCGGACGACAGCCTCTCCCCCCGTGCAGCCCCGTCTGCCAGCCGAGCCGCGCTCGACTGCGCGCCCGAGATCACCAGCGGTCGCCGCTGGCTCGGCCTGGCGGTCGGCTCGCTCGTGCTCGCGGGCCTCCTCTCCCTGTCGCTGGTCCTCGGGCGCATGCCCCCGTTCGACCGGCTCGTCACCGATCCCCAGTTCTTCCGGCGATGCCTGGTCGTCCACGTGGACCTCTCGCTCGTCGTGTGGTTCTACGCCTTCGTGGCGGCGCTGCTCTCCACGCTCCCCGAGCGGGGCCGGAGCAGCCGCGTGTCTCGCGTGGGCGTGTTCGTCTCCACGGTGGGCGTCGCGCTGCTCGTGCTCTCGGCCGGCACCCCTGGCTCTCGACCGATCGTGTCGAACTACGTCCCGATGATCGACCACCCTCTGTTCGCGGCGGGTCTCGTGGCGTTCGGCGCCGGCGTGCTCATGAGCTTCACCGACGCGCGGCTCTTCCCGGACACGCCCACGGGCAACCTCGTGCTCCTCCTCCCCGACGCCGCGGTGCCCGGCCTCCGCGCCACGGCCATCGCGTTGCTCCTCGCCGCGCTCACGTTCGCGGGCTCGTGGTGGCACCGCCCCTCGGGCCTCGTCGTCGACACCCTCTTCGAGCTCGCGAACTGGGGAGGGGGCCACGTGCTCCAGCTAGCGAGCACCTGCGCCATGCTCTCGGTCTGGCTCATCCTGCTCGCGGGCGTCCTCGGCCGCTCGCCGATCACGCGACGCACGGCCTCGGCGCTCTTTGGTCTGCTGGTCCTCCCGTGGCTCGCCGCCCCGCTCCTCGCGGCGCGCGGCATCCAGGACGTCGAGGCGCGCACGGCCTTCACCCACCTCATGCGCTTCGCGCTCTTCCCCGTGGTGCTCGCCTTCCTCGTCGCGTGCGTCCGCGCCCTCGTGAAGGCCCGCAAGAGCGGCGAGCTGCCCGCGGAGAGGCTCCGAGATCCCCGCGCGCTGGCCTTCGCCGTGAGCGCCAGCCTCGCCGTGGTCGGCGCCATCCTCGGCGCGCTCATCCGGGGGTCCACCACGATGGTGCCGGCCCACTACCACGCGTCGATCGGCGCCGTCACCGCGGCCTTCATGGGCGTCGCCTACCCCCTCCTCGCGGGCCTCGGCTACCCCCTCCCGACCACGCGCCAGCGCGCCCTCGCGCGCATCCAGCCCGTCGTCTACGGCATGGGACAGCTCATCTTCGCCGTGGGCTTCGCCCTCGCGGGCGCGGGGGGGATGGCCCGCAAGAGCTACGGGCAAGAGCAGGCAGCGCGGAGCCTCGGTGGCACCGCCGGCCTGTTCGTCATGGGTCTCGGAGGACTCCTCGCCGTCGCGGGGGGCCTCCTGTTTCTGGTCATCGTCATCGTCGCGTGGCGCAGCAGCCACGCCAAGAACCGGGGCGCCGAGGTCACGTCGCCCCCGTGGAGGTCTCCGTGGAACAAGCCCAGCCAAAGCATCCACTCCAGCGGCTGATGGACAACCCTTGGTTGCTGTTGGCGCTCGGGGTCCTGGTCCCGTTCGTCTCGTACACAGTCTGGGGCTGGATCGAGATCGCGGGCGTGAAGCCCGCGACGCTCCCGTGAGGGCAACATGAGCATAAGCACACCAGCGCAAGGTTGGTTCAAGGCGCCCTCGGGCGGTGAGCGTGCGTGGATCGGACTCGCGCTCCTGTGGTGCGTCGTCCTCACGCTCGCGATGCCTTATTGGCACTACAAGGGGAAGCAGAACAGTACCGGCGAGTCGTACCGCGTGGAGCCCGCGGCCTTCCAGTCTCGAGTCGACCGCTTCGTGAAGACGAACAAGGTCGGCGAAGAGAAGGGCGTCGCGATCGTGGAGCCATCGCCCGGTGGAGACGCCTATCTGCTCGCCCAGATGTGGCGCTTCAGCCCCATCCTCAAGCTCCGCAAGGGGCAGAGCTACCGACTCCACATGTCGTCGCTCGATCTCCAGCACGGCTTCTCGGTGCAGCCGGTGAACCTGAACTTCCAGATTCTGCCCGGCTACGACCACGTCATCACCATCACGCCGACCATGTCGGGCGATTTCAACGTCATTTGCAACGAGTTCTGTGGCATCGGCCACCACACGATGACCGGCAAGATCATCGTCGAGGACTAGAGAGGAACCCCCAATGGCCAACACAGCAACCCTGGGAGCCGCCCCCGAGGCGGAGGACTCCCCCGTCGCACCGGAGAAGCCAAAAGGCAATCACCGCGCCGGTGAGCTGCGCTCCTGCGACACCACCGGACTGCCTATTTGCCTCGTGGCTCAGCAGTTCATCCGACTGAACGCCGTCATGGCGGTCGTGTTCCTGCTGGTCGGAGGCGTCTCGGCGCTCCTGCTCGCGATGACGCGGTGGCCGGCAGTGCACCTGCTCTCAGCCGCCTGGTACTACCGGATCCTGACGTTGCATGGGCTCAACATGCTCATCTTCTGGATCCTCTTCATGGAGGTGGCGATCCTCTACTTCGCGTCGACGACGCTCCTCAACTCGAGGTTAGCGTGGAAGAGTATGGCCTACGTCTCCTTCGGGATGATGCTGGTCGGCGCGGTGATGGTCGACTACTTCGTGCTCGCCGGGAAGGCGGACGTGCTCATGACGAGCTACGCGCCGCTCCAGGGACACCCAGGCTTCTACCTGGGGATCATCCTCGTGGCGGTGGGCACACTCATCGCCGTAGGGAACTTCTTCGCGACCCTCTACATCGCGAAGCGCGACAAGACCTACGTAGGGTCGATGCCGCTCGTCACCTTCGGCGCCCTCGCGGCGGCCATCATCGCGGTCGTCACGCTGGCGCACGGCGCCGCGGTCATGATCCCGACGTTCCTCTGGTCGCTCGGTCTCGTCGGCCCGCCCGACCCCGCGTGGTACCGCCTCATCTGGTGGGGCCTCGGACACATGTCGCAGCAGGTCAACGTCTGCGCGATGGTGTCGGTCTGGTACTTCCTCGCCACGCTCACCGTCGGCGCCAAGCCCATCAACCAGGCGGTCTGCCGCGGCGCGTTCATCCTGTACATCCTGTTCATCAACCTCGCGTCGGCCCACCACCTCCTCGTGGACCCGGGCGTGGGTGCGGGCTGGAAGATCTGGAACACCTCCTACGCGATGTACCTCGCGGTGCTCGCGTCGATGATCCACGGCTTCACGGTCCCGGCCTCGGTCGAGGTCGCGATGCGCAAGAAGGGGCACAAGTCGGGCCTCTTCAGCTGGCTCGCCGCGGCGCCCTGGAAGAACCCCGGGTTCTCGGCGTTCTTCCTCTCGCTGGTCATCTTCGGCTTCGGCGGCGGCATCACGGGCGTGACGCTGGGCACCGAGCAGATCAACATCATCGCCCACAACACCCTGCGCATTCCGGGCCACTTCCACATGACCGTGGTCGGCGGCACGTCGCTCGCGTTCATGGGCCTCGCCTACTACGTGGTCCCGCTGCTCTTCCAGCGCGAGTACTACGCGCGTGGGCTCGTGCGGGCCCAGCCGTACGTCTTCGCGGTGGGCATCTCGATCATGGCGATCGGCATGTCGCTCGCCGGCTCGTACGGTGTCCCTCGACGCCACTGGGACGTCGAGTTCGCGGGAGCGCAGTTCTCCGCGGGCTTCGACCCCTCGGCCCACGTCATGCTCGGAATCATGGGCATTGGTGGCACGATCGCGTTCCTGGGTCTGCTCATGTTCATCCTGCTGACAGTCGCTGCCGTGTTCTTCGGCAAGAGCAACGCAGGCAAGGCGATGACCGCCTGGTGAGGCGGAGGAGGCAACCGTGACTGAATCCAATGAAAAGAAGGTAGTCGACCTGGTGCACAGCGAGGCCGCCGAAGACCCGGACGATCACCACGCGCCGGGCACCTTCGTGCTCGTCCTCGTGCTCCTCGGCACCTTCGCGGTCTACTACTTCGCCAACTGGAAGGCCCTCGCGGACGTCTGGCACGTGCGCTGAGATCCTTCGCTTCGACACGACGAGGGGGGACCAGGAGACACCATGAAACACGTAATGCGCGCGCTCGGCGGACTCCAGGTCTTCTTCTCGTCGTGGCGATTCCCCACGCTCGTACTGTCGGTGCTCGTGACCTTCAAGGCGCTGGTGCTGGCGGTCCTTTTCGTTCCCACCTCCAAGTCCGGGTTTGGGGCGTTCGCCGAGCAGTTCAAGATCTGGTGCTTCGGCTACGACCCCAACACCGGACACTCGGAGGGCGCGTACGTGTTCCTCGCGATCGCGGAGCCGCTGGTGCTCGGCGTCATCATCGCCGCGCTCTGGTGGCGGCCGCTGCGCGAGGTCGCCCGATCCCGCCCGCGGGCGACGCTGCCATACTTCGCGAGCGCCCTCGCCTTCGTGAGCGTCGCGGCGTTCTCGCTCCTGCAGATGGACCGCGACGCGCGCGCGGAGGATCTGCCGTTCCCCGCGAAGTCGCTACGCACCGGGCTCCACGCGCCTGCGTTCTCCCTGAAGAACCAGGACGGGGCCACGGTGTCCGTGAGTGACTACCCGGGCAAGGTCGTGATGCTCACCGGGGTGTACGCCTCGTGCGGCTTCACCTGCCCCATGATTTTCGCCCAGGCGAAGCGCGCCGTCGGGGCGCTGACGCCGGCGGAGCGCGCCGATCTCACCGTGATCGCCGTGACGCTCGACCCTGAGCACGACGACCAGGCCGCGCTCGCGGCGATGGCGAAGGCCCAAGGGGTGGCGGCGCCGGGCTGGAACCTGCTGTGGGGCCCGCCTCCCGAGGTAAACTCGGCGCTCGACGCGCTGACCATCGGGCGCTCGAAGAACCCCGAGACGGGCGCCATCGACCACGCGAACATCTTCGTGCTCATCGATCGACAGGGCCGGGTCGCGTACCGGCTCACCCTCGGCGCGGTGCAGGAGAAGTGGCTCGTGGAGGCTCTCCGCACGTTGCTCGTCGAGGCCCCGCGGGGGAGCTGATCGTGGCCGCTCCCACCTCCCAACCCGCTAAGCCGCGTCCCCGCAAGCTGTCGCCCGAGGTCCGGGCGGCGAGCCTGAAAGACTGCGCCACCGCCCCCCCCGGCAAGCGCTCGCTGCCGGTGCTCCAGCCGCAGCGCGAAGACGCGCGTGTCGAGCCGCCCGTGCGGGGTGAAGCGTGGCTGCGCGCGGGCGAGTCCTTGTTCCTGCGGGCCGATCGCGCGCTCTCTCGATTCTTGCCAGAGCACCTGAACCCGCTCGGGCAGACGGGCGCCATCGCGAACACCACGCTGATCGTGGCGATCGCGAGCGGCGTCCTGCTCCTCTTCTGGTACCGCGCGAGCGTCCACGACGCCTACGACTCGGTGCACGCGATGGACTCTGCGCGCTTCACCTCGGGCTTCGTGCGCTCGGTGCACCGCTACAGCTCCGACGCGTGCATGCTCTTCGTGGTCCTCCACGCGCTGAAGCTCTTCTTCGCCCGCAGGTTCGGAGGCGCGCGCTGGCTCGCCTGGATCACGGGGGCCGCGCTCATCGCGGCGCTGTGGATCGTCGGGTGGCTCGGCTACTGGCTCGTGTGGGACGAGCGGGCGCGGCAGGTGGCGCTGGGCACCGCGCGAATGCTCGACGCGCTCCCCGTGTTCGCCGATCCGCTGTCGCGCTCGTTCCTCGCCGACGACGCGGTGAGCTCGCTGCTCTTCTTCGTCGTCTTCTTCGTGCACATGCTGGTCCCGCTCGGCATGGGCGTGATGCTCTGGCTCCACATCACCCGCCTCTCACGCCCCGAGTTCCTCACGGGGCGCACGCTCACCGCGTGGGTGCTGGGGTCGCTCGCGGCGATCTCGCTCGCCTTGCCCGCCGTGACCGCAGCGCCGGCGCGCATGGCGGTCGCGCCCAGCGGTTTCACGATGGACGCCTGGTACCTGGCGCCGCTCGCCCTCACCGACCGGCTCGGCGCCGGGGCGCTCTGGGCGATCGCGCTCGTGGCGGGGCTCGCCGTCTACTCCGTGCCGTGGTCGTTCCTGCGCCGTGGCGAGCGACGCGCCACCACGGCCACGGTCGATCTCCCCTCCTGCAACGCCTGCGTCCACTGCCACGACGACTGCCCGTACGACGCGATCCGCATGGTGCCGCGCACCGACGGACGCAAATTCACCCTTCAAGCCGAGGTCGATCCCGCGAAGTGCGTCGGGTGCGGCGTGTGCGCTGGCTCCTGCGACTCGGGCAGCATCTCGCTGCCTTGGTTTCAGGTCGTGCCGCTCCGCGCGCGGATGGACGCTTGGGTCGACGCCGCCGTGAAGGCGAGCGAGGCCCCGCTCGTGGCCTTCGTGTGCGCGGAGTCTGCCGGCGCGGCTCTCTCGCCGGACGCGAACGGGCGCTGCGACGCGCTCCCGGGATACGTGGTGCTCCCGGTCCCCTGCGCGGGGTGGGTGCACGCGCTCTCCGTCGAGCGGGCCCTGCGCCACGGCGCCGCGGGGGTGCTGATCGTGGGGTGCGGCCCGGGCAGCGAGCGCTACCGCGAGGGGGTCAAGTGGGCGCAAGTCCGCATGGCCGGCCAGCGGGAGCCCTCGCTCAACCTCACCAAGGTGGACCCCGCACGGGTCCGCGTGGCCGAGGTCTTTCGCGGCGATCACGCGGGCCTCGCGCGCGCGGCGGGCGAGCTGCGGCGCGGGGTCGTCCCTCCGACCGGCGCGACCGGTGGGGTCGGGCGCCTCGTCGCCGCAGGGCTCGCCGCCGCCGCCGTGGTCGCGCTCGCGACCTGGGCTGGGAGCCGCGTGGGGTACGCCTCGCCGAAGACCGCGCCCACGATGGTTGTATCCTTCAAGCACCCGGGCTCGGTCGGGGAGCAGTGCCGCGAGCTGACCGAGGAAGAGAAGCGCAGCACCCCACCCCACATGCGGCCCGCGAAGGTGTGCGAACGACGCCGGGTCGCCGTGCGGCTCCGCGTGACGATCGACGGCGTCCTCCGCAGCACGACGACGCACGCGCCGCGCGGCCTGTGGAGCGACGGCAACAGCATGACGGTCGAGCGCCTCGAGGTACCCGAGGGCGAGCACCGCGTCCGGGTGGAGCTCGGCGACACGCCGGACTCGAGCGAGTGGAACCATGTGGACGAGCGCGCGATGACGTTCGAGTCGCGCACGAGCCGGGTCGTGACCTTCAACAAGCTGGAGGGCTTCCAATGGCGATGACGGGCACCCCTGGGCTGACTCTGTCGCCACCCCACGCCTCGTGGCTCTCGAGGGGCGCGAGGACGGGAGCGCTCCTCGTCGCGCTGACGAAGCCACGCGTCACGGCGCTCGTGGTGTTCACGTTCGCGTTCGGCGCCGCGATGGCGCCCGGCCGGGCCTCCCTTTGGACCCTCGCGCTGTCGGCGCTGGGGACGCTGCTCGTGGTCGCCGCCGCCAACACGCTCAACATGTGGTGGGAGCGCGACACGGACGCGAAGATGACGCGCACCCAGGGGCGACCGCTCGCCACGGGGGCGCTCTCGCCGCGCGTGGCGCTCGCGTGGGGGCTTGGGCTCTTCGCCGCGTCGATGCCGCTGCTCGGGGCCGCGAACGCACGCGTCGCGGCGGTCGGCGCGCTCGCTTTCGCGATCTACGTGTTCGCGTACACCCCGCTGAAGCGGCGCACTTGGCACTCGCTCTCGCTCGGCGCGCTCGCGGGCGCAGCGCCTCCGCTCATGGGCTGGGCCGCCGTCACGGGCTCGCTCGACGCGGGCGCGCTCGCGCTCTTCGCGGTGCTCTTCGTGTGGCAGCTCCCCCACTCGACGGCGATCTCGCTCTTTCGTGCGGAGGAGTACGCGGCGGCTGGGCTGCGAGTGTGCTCGGTCGAGCTGGGCGCGCGCGCGGCGGTTCGTGCGACGGTGGGCACGTCGATCGCGCTCGTGGCCCTCACCGCCGCGCCGTACGCGCTCGGGCTCGGCGGCGCGAAGTACGCGCTGGCGGCCGCGGTGCTTGGCGCAGGTCTGCTCGGCGTCGAGGCGCGGCGCGCGGCGACCGACGCGGTCTGGGGCCGAAGGGTGTTCGCCGCCTCGATCGCCTACCAGGTGTTGCTCTTCGGAGCGCTCTGGCTCGACCGGCCATGAGGCTCAGCCGGACCTGAGCTGCCGCAAGCCGGCCGCGGTCGCGAGCCCCGGGCACTCCAAACGGCGCGAAGACCTCACTCCCACGGGCCGCGGCTCAGACGCCTGGGATACGGTCGGGGCATGCGCTCCACGTTCCTCCCTCTGCGCCACCTCCGCCCGCTCGCCGTGGGCGAGACCGTCACGCTCGGGCCGGAGCTCGCCGAGGGGCTCGCGGCTCGCCAGGTGAACCCCAAAGAGGCGTTCACCCTCAGCGACGCCGAGGGGCGCTTCTTCCGCGCGAGCCTGCTCGAGCTCGACGCTCGCTCCGCACGCGCGCTGGTGTACGAGCCCATGGTCGCCTCACCCGAGTCCCCGATCGCGCTCACCGTGATGGTGGCCGTGCTGGCGCGGCAGCGCATGCTCTTCGTCGCCCAGAAGACGGCGGAGCTGGGCGCCGCCCGCCTCGTGCCCGTGTTCACCGAGCACAGCGTCGGGCCCGGCAAGGCGCTCGAGAAGGAGAAGCCGTGGGCGTGGCAGGGCCAGGGGCTCAAGGGGTCGCGCCAGTGCAGGCGCGCGAGCGTGATGGAGGTGGCCTCCCCCATCTCGTTTCAGGCGGCGCTTGCGAGCCGAGATTGGCGCGACGCCGAGGGGCGCTTCGCGCTCGACGACGCTGGCGCGGCCCCCTGCGACGCGATCGCGCGGGTCCCCCGTGGAGCGACCCGCGTCGCCCTCTTCGTGGGCCCCGAAGGGGGGTTCTCCGCGGCCGAGCGGGAGGCGCTCGGAGCGCACGCGGTGCGCTTCGGCGGTCGCGTCGTTCGCGCGGAGACCGCGGTGCTCATGGGCGTGACCCTGCTTCAGCACCGCCTTGGGGACCTGGGGTAGAGCGGCGCCTCGGCAAGAAACAGTCGAGCGCGACGGACCCCACCCGCTACTTCGTGAGCGCCGTGTCGATCTCGCGGAGCACCGCGGCCTTCGCGAGGCCGTGGACCTTGTTGGCGCTCGTGGTCGCGCTCGCGCCGTTCCAGGCCAAGCCGTCGAAACCTGTCGCGCTCACGCTCGACGAGGCCGGCGGGCTCCCGGCCGGGAGCGCGGTGGAGCTCGTCGTCATGAGCGACGACATCCTCACGAACGACAACAAGGGCGGGCTCCCCCGCGTGGCCGCAAAGGGGCGCGTCTCCGCCGACGGGAAGCGCATCGAGACCGATCCCGGCGAGGGGCTCGACGTGCTGACGTGGGTCGCCGTGCGCCCCGCGGCGCGCTGAGAGAGCGCGCGCCCGCGCATCGCGGCGAGTCGTGTCAGGCGCCTCCGGACCAGCCGCGCGGCACATAGGCGCACGCAGGGTCGGAGGCCGAGAGATCATGCTCCACCGCCCAGGCGCGCGCGCGCGACCCGCCGCAGACGCGCTTGAACGGGCACACCCCGCATTTGCCGGTGAGCTGGCTCGTGTCGCGAAGCTGTTGGAAGATGGGGCTCGTTCGGTACACGTCGGCGATCGCGTCCTTCCGGACGTTGCCGGCACGCACGGGCAGGAAGCCGCTCGGAAAGATGTCGCCTCGGTGCGACACGAAGACGAAGCCGGTGCCGTCGTTGATGCCGCGCGGCCCGAGCACGTTCCCCTCGGCGTCGACGTCGTGAGACACGCCCACCGCGGAGAGCCGCGCGCGCCGCTCGAGGAGCACGCGACGAAAGTGAGGCGCCGCCGTGGTCTTCACGTCGAAGCTCGCGCCCTCGGAGAGGTCGGCGAGCTCCTCGAAGGCGCGCTCGAGCCGGTCGGCGGGGAGCATGAGCGCGGCGTCGGCGCGGCCCGTAGGGACCACGACGAACACGCTGAGCAGCGTGACGCCCAGGCGCTCCGCGAGGGCGGCCATCTCGCCGAGCCGATCGACGTTGTGCGGCGCGAGGGTCAGGTTGATCTGGCGCTCGACGCCGAGATCTCGCGCGTCCTCGAGGATGCGGATCGAGTGCTCGAAGCTGCCCGCGACCCGACGGAAGCCGTCGTGCGTCGCGGCGTCCGGGCCGTCCACCGAGACCGCGAGCCGCGCCATGCCGGCGGCCTTGAGCTCCTCGAGGAGCGGGCGCTGGAAGAGCGCGGTCCCCGACGGGGTGACCGCCACGATGAGGCCCGCTTGCGCCCCGTGGCGGACGAGCTCGACCAGGTCGGGGCGGCTCGCTGGATCGCCGCCCGTGAACACGAAGAGCGGCGTCCCCATGGCCGCGACGTCGTCGAGGAGCTTCTTGCCCTCGACCGTCGTGAGCTCGAGCGGATCGCGGTGCTTCACGGCCGAGGCGCGGCAGTGCACACACGCGAGCTCGCACGCCTGCGTCAGCTCCCAGATCGCGAGCATGGGGCGCTCGTCGAAAGGCGTTGGCTGGCTGCGGAGAGCGTCAGTGTGTGCGGGGCGCGCGGCGGGGAGCATGCCCACCCACAGCACCGTCCGTGCCAGGTGCGAAGTGCGCGGCCGCCGGCGCCTGGTGAGGCCGAGGTGCACTGCTTGCGTGCACGCGCGCCACTTGCGTCGCGCACGGCGCGGACTCCACGCCGTGGACCCACGTGTCCGGCGAGGCTAGGGTGTCTCCCGTGGGTTGGTCGAGACGAAGCCTGATGTTCCGCGAAGCCGCGTCGCCGGTTCGCGCGCCGTCGACGTGGACGCTCCGCGTGAGCGTGCTCGACCGCTGCCAGTACCGGTGCCCCTACTGCCGCCCGGGCGCGGTGGCGCCGTACGTCGAGCAGGCCTCGCGACTCACCGCGGACGACTACGCCTCGCTCGCGCCGCTCTTCGCCGCGCGCGGCGTCACCAAGGTGCGCTTCACCGGCGGCGAGCCGCTGCTCCGCCGCGATCTTCCGGCGGTCGTGGCGGCCTTTCGGCGCGGCGCGCCCGAGGCGACGCTCGCGCTCACGACCAACGGCCAACACCTCGCCGAGCGCCTCCCCGCGCTGGCCGAGGCCGGCATCACCCGCGCGACCGTTCACGTCGACAGCCTGCGACCCGAGCGCTACCGAGCGCTCATGGGCGACGGCGACGTGGGCGAGGTGCTCGCGGCCACGCTCGCGGCGCACGATTTGTTGGCGGAGGTGAAGCTCAACGTGGTCGTCCAGCGAGGCCACAACGACGACGAGCTCGGCGACTTCCTCGCGTGGTCTCGGAAGACCGGCGTCGAGGTCCGGTTCATCGAGCTCATGAACACGGGGAGCGCCGCCGAGTACACGCGGTCGGTGTTCATGACCGGGCAGGCCATCGCCGACGCCCTCGCCGCCCACGGGGGCGCGACGCCGGTGCCGCGTCGCGAGGCGAGCGCGCCGGCCGCGCGGTTTCGCGCCGACGACGGCCTCGAGTTCGGGATCATCGCCTCGGACACGCAGCCATTCTGTGCAGACTGCAACCGAATGCGCCTGAGCGCCGAGGGGCGCCTTCTAGGGTGCCTCTACGAGTCCGGTGGGATCGATCTCCGCGGGGCGCTCGCCGGCGGCGACGCAGCGGAGCTAGGCGCGCGGCTCGACCGCGGCTTCTCCGGCAAGCGCAGCCATCACCCCGACGTCGACGTCGACCGAGTGCCGTTCAGCATGGCGCAAACGGGCGGCTAGTCCCCTGGAGTCGTGGTTCGTATCAGAAGTCCGGTCTTCGGTGTCATTCCGAGGAGCGAGAGGGGGAGCGAGGGGGTGCCCCGTCTTCGGCGGCGGCGGGCCCGTCCTCAACTCGGTCGTCGTTCCGCGCGGTGGAGGCGGCGCTTTGCGCTCAGGGGGCAGTGGTTTCGGGGGTGACCGCGCGAGACCGCCGACCCTCGAACATGAGTATCCTCCCACCGCCGCCGAAAACGGGACACCCCCTCGCTCCCTTGTGGCGAAAGGCCGAGCCGCGCGACTTCTGGAAGGGATCACGCTTCCAGGGGACTAGCCGGAATAACTCGCGACGATCAGCAGCCCGTTTGGGTTGGCTACTCGTCGGGCGCGCAGTCGTAGAGCTGTCGCCACTCGTCGAGGCGCGGCGAGCCTGCCCCGGTCGTGAACGACATGTAGACGCGGAGCCACGACTGCGAGCCAACACCGGCCTCGGTGCGGAGACTCTGCGAGACCGGCACCGGCTGCGCGAAGCCGTCGACCTCGTTGCGCCACAGAACGGGCCCGAGCAGCGGGCTGTTCACGGCGTCGGCGGTGCCAATCCCGACGGTCAGGGGCGCGGGCCCCGGCCCGGGCGGGAGCGCGGCCTGCGTGGCCGCCGTCGCCGCGCGGAAGTCGATCTTTCCGCCGCTGGGCACGGCCGCGCGCCACTGGAAGAGCTGCCACTTCGCCACGTGGCCGGGCGGGCAGGTGGCGGCGTAGTCGCGAATGATCGTCTGGCCGCCAGGGAACGAGCACGCCGACCGCGCGCGCTCGAAGCCCGCGAGGGAGAGCACGTAGTTGCTGCCCGTGACGTGTCGCTCGGCCTGAAAGACCGAGATGGCGTAAGTGCGGCCCACGACGAGACCGTTCGCGGCCGCGACCGCGGGCGTGAGCGTGACGCTCCCTGCGAGCGGGCCATGGATACCGCCGAGGTCGACGACCAGCCGGCCGTTGATGAACACCCACACGTCGTCGTCACCCGCAAAATTGAGCGCCTCGCCCCCCGCGAAGGTGAACGGATAGCGAAGCTGGCTCGTGAAATGGAAGTTCTTGCCGGTGGACAAGTAATTTCCAAAGCCCTTCCCGGTGAGCGGGAAGAAGTTCACGTTCGTGTAGCGATACGAGTTGTCCGGCTGCTTCGTGAAGGTGATCGCGTCGTAGATGGTCTGGTTGTTCGGCGGGACGTCGTGGTACCATTGAAAGAACGACGCGGCGTTCGTGATGACCCCCTTCGTGGCGAGAAACTGGGGAGTCCCGTCGGGCGCGAGCTGCGGCTGCACGATCCCGGTCTGCGCGCCCCCGTAGCCTCCTTCGAAGTCGGGGTTCGTCGCCGGCGTGAAGTCTCGATAAATGATCGGCACGTCGATGGTGGGCGGCAATCCCGAGTTGAGGGTCACGCACGTGGCGCCCGCCTCGACCGCGCAGGTGGCGGAGCAGCCGTCGCCGTCGGTCGTGTTGCCGTCGTCGCACGCCTCCGTAGGGAACTTGAGCCCGTCGCCGCACACGGCGACGCACTCGCCACCCCCGGGGCAGCTGGCCTCGCGCTGGCACGTGGGCGAGCACCCGTCGTACGGGATCGTGTTGCCGTCGTCACACCGCTCCGCGCCCTCCTTCACCCCGTTGCCGCAGGTGCTCGCCACGCAGGGCGCTCCGGGCGTGGGGCACTGGAAGCCCGCCTCGACGATGCACAGGCTCGAGCAGCCGTCGCCGTCCGCGCTGTTGCCGTCGTCGCACTCCTCGCCGCCACTCAACGTGCCGCTACCGCACGTCGCGAGCACCACGATGCCACCGCCCGACGAGCCGAACCCCGGGCCGGGGTTGAAGCCGCCCGGCGTGTCGCTCGTGACCTGACAGTACGGATCGCAGGGGTTGAGCCCGAGGGACCCGCAGGTGACCTGGCTCCCCAGGTTGGCGAGACGCATACCACCCGGTGCCGCGGGCGCTGAGGCGAGGGAGGCCGGCCGGGACTTCACCGAGACCTGCCCCGAGCCAACACACGCCCCCCACTTGCCCGCGCTGCAAGTGCGGGTGCCCTTCTCGCACCAAATGAAGTTCTCGTCGCCCCTGACCTCGACCCCGCACTCGGTCACGGCGCCGGGGGAGCACCCGCAGCCCTCGGCGGGCACGGCACACGCGGGTCCGGCCGCGCCTCCGGGGCCCACCCCCGCGGGCAGCGACGCATCGCCGCACGCGGCGACGATCCCTCCCACGGCGAGGGCCAGTCCGATCGACAGGGAGCGCCAGCGACGTTGGGCCATGCGAGGCGCATGCAAGCTCTGCGCCCAGTAAACTCGCGGGAATTCCCCGTACAAAGCTCTCTGAAGTCATGAACTTTTTGCGATGCGCAGCAAACTCTTTCGGCTCAGCCTCCGAACGGGAAGAGGCGCTCGGCGAGGTGGGCCCGCACCTCCTCGTAGGTGAGCCCCCCCCGGGCCGCGCCGTCGGCCCAGGCCGCAAGCTCCCGCGGTGTGGCGGCGAGGTGTTGCCCGGACGCGTCCGCCTGCGCGAGCGTGAGCAGCACGGTCATCGTGCGCGGCGCCGCGAACGCCCGGGGCACCCGCGCGAACGCGAAGAGCACGGCCGCGGGCCCCTCGTACACGTCCTCGGCGAGCTGCTCGGCGCCGGCGAGCGCCACGCGCACGCCCGCGGCCGACACGCGCGCCGGGAGCCCAAGCGCCGTGGAGACGGCCGCGTAGGCCTCGAGCACCTCGCCTTCGGAGGGGAACATCAGCGGGCGCGGTCGGGCGCTGAAGGGTCGCTCCCTGCCTGCGCCGGAGCGCCCAGCGCCTCTTCCTGCTCGGCCTCCACGAGGGCCGTGAGCTCCGCACGCTCGGCGGGCGAGAGCCGGGCGAGGCGCGCGAGCAGGCGGCCGGCGAGGCGGTGAGTGGGGTCTTCCACGCCTTCAGCGTATCGCGTGCGCAGCGCGCTGGGTAAGGCGCGCGTCGAGCGCGTACGCGAGGCCGAGGAAGAAGAGCCCGAGCGGCGCGATGAAGAACCGGGAGTCCCAGTCGGGGAACGCGAAGAAGCGCGCCACCGAGAGCGGCACCATGAGCGCCCCGTAGGCCACGAGCGGCTGACGGCGCAGCTCCCCGCGCGCGCGCGCGTCGACGAGGAGCCAGGCGAGCCCGATGAGCGCGAGCACCTCGCACGCGTAGACCTCCAGCGCCCACGCGCGGAGCACCCCTAGATACGTCGAGAGCGAAAATGGCGGCCGCACGTCCCGGGGATACGGCTCGAACTTCACGCGGCGGAAGTGCACGAGGGCCCACCAGCCGTAGCTGTCGCGCTCGAGCCAGGCTCGGAGGCCGAGCGCGCACGCGGCGCTCGCGCTCGCCGCGAGCGGCGGCACCCGGCGCGTTGGGTCGCTCGGAGGAAAAACATGCATAATGCATGCGAACGCGGCGAGCGACGCCGCGTACATGGCGTTGTCGGTGCGCGCGAAGACCGCGACGACGAGGGCTCCGAGGCCGAGGCGCGACCCCGCTCCACCTCCCTCGAGCACGAGGAGCGTGCCGCCCACCACGAGCAGCGCCGAGAGGGGATCGGCCAGCGGCGAGGCCGCGAGATCGGCCAGGTGGAAGGCGCCCGCGACCAGCGCGAAGCTGGCGAGCCGGAGCCAGGGCCTGGAGACCCCGGCGGTCGCGAGGAACAGCACCCCGGAGAGCGCGAGCGACGACAGCCACGCCACGACGTGGAGGGCGCGCGGCGTGGAGAGCCCTGCCTTCGTGAGCGCCCACGCCGCCCTCGTGTGGAGCGGTCTCCCGCGAAACCAGCCGAGCTGCTGCCCGAAGGAGCGGTCTTCGCTGGCCATCGCGCGCGCGTAGCTGTCCGGGTAATCGCGTCCGACCATCCACGCGTACCGCTCGGGCGTGAGGTGTCGCCCGAGGTCGGCGAGCGTGCGCTCACGCGCCTCCCCGTCGGTGCGCGCGTCGTAGCGATGCACGACGCCCACGTAGGCCATGAGGTCGAAGTCTTCGCGAGGCTGCGCCAGCGCCACGACCGCCGCGACGACCAGCGCGACGACGACCAGCGCGCGCACGACGGAGGCCTGGTGGCGAGCCGGGAACACGCGCTCGTTCTTAGCACTACTGCGAGACTTCATTCTCGCAGTGGTGGTAGTTGGCCGCGGGAGCGGACAAGCCGGAGGGGTGAATCGGCCAGCTTTGTGGCCGAGAGGGGGCGCCGCGCCCCCTACGGGACAGGGCTAGCACTACTGCCGTTCGCGCAGCGAACTGCGTAGCGAGAGGGAACCTCTCGCAGTAGTGTTAGACGCTCCACCGGCCGCCGAGAAGCCCCCGGCTGGGCAGATGGCAGCTGCAGTTCGCGCACCGCGACGCAGGGCCTGCGCCTCGTCCGCGCGCTCGACGCCGGTCGCGCCGGCTTTTGCAGACAAACGTGCCCACTTCGTTCCGGGCTCGACTCCGGTACGGGGCTTGCTGAGCGCGCGGGGATGAACACTCGGTCCTGGATTTGTGCGGCCACCGCTCTCGTGAGCCTTGGCCTATCGTCCACTGCGCGCGCCGACGACGGGCCGAGCACGGCGCCGGCGACCGCGCCGGCAGCGACCCCGAGCGGCGCTCCCGCCGCGCCTCCCGCTGCCTCACCCGCCGCCGCGCCTCCCGCCGCGCCACCGGCCGCGGCCGCCGCGTCGGCCGACGCCGAGCCCGCCAAGAAGGCCGGCCCGCCCGAGGGCGAGGCGCCCAAGCCGCCGCCAGCCCCCTACTCGCTCCCTTGGGGGATGCGGCCCGCCGTGCTCCCGAACGTGGTCCGCCTCGACTCGAACCTCGCCTTTCAAGACAAGGCCACGACGATCGCGACCGTGCTCACCGGCGGCTACCAGGTGGGCCACGGGGTCGGCGTGCTCATACGGATCCCGTACGTGTACAACGCGCCGCAGGCGACCGGGCAGAGCCACTCCCTCGCCAACCCGCTCCTCGGCACGATCTACTCTCCGAAGATCGCGAAGGACCTGCGCCTCGGCTTGTTCGCCGGCGTCACCCTCCCCATCGGCATGGGCGGCGGCAACGACGGTTCGGCGCTCTCGCGGCAGGCCGCCGGGAGCGGCATCTACGGGCGCGCGGGGCTCGACAACGCGCTCTTCGCGGTCAACTACATGACCCCCACGATCGGCGTGGGCTTTGGGTATGTGGCCCACGGGCTGACCGCGCAGGCAGAGGCCACGCTGCTCCAGCTCATTCGCGTGCGCGGCGACAAGTTCGACAAGGACGATCTGCGCACCAACTCCACGATGGGCCTGCACGTCGGCTACGCCGTGCTGCCGTGGCTCTTGCCGAGCGTCGAGCTCCGCTACCAGCACTGGCTGTCGACGCCGACGGCTGTCGCGGCGAACGACGCCCTGCGCCAGCAGCTCACCGCGGCGATCGGCGTGCGCGGCACGGTGAAGCTCACGAAGGGCGTGCTCTTTCGGCCCGGCGTCGCGTACTCGCACCCGGTCGACGACCCCATGGCGAAGGCCGGGTACCGCACCGTGACCCTCGACTTTCCGTTCCTGTTCCAGTAGCCACCGCGAACGAGACGGCCACGCAAGGGGTGCACGCGCGCGAACGTCGTGCGCAGACAATGGACACGAGAGTCCGAATTCCTGCGGCTTATTGACGCACCCAAGCTGGCCCAGGAGTTGCTCAACGGCGAAGAAATCGCCCGAACCCACGACCGGGCCCGAAGCCCCCTCGCTGAAAGAGAAGACCATGCGCACTCGGCCACTCTTGCCCTTCGCCTTCATGGCGGCCGCGGTCGCCGCCGCGCTCACCCCGAGCTGCGACGAGAAGAAGCCGGACGCCGTCGCGGACGCCGCGCCCCCCGCGTCGGCATCGGCCGCCACGACGACCGACCTCGGCCCGCCTGAGGGCCCGCCCATCGAGGCCGTCCTCACCGACGCGCCCGAGGTGCCCCCGCCCACGAACCGGAAGAAGCCGGCCAAGGTCGTGGTGCACCTCGAGGTGAAAGAGGTCGAGATGGAGATCTCGGCCGGTGTAAAGTACATGTTCTGGACGTTCGGCGGGAAGGTGCCGGGCAAGTTCATCCGCGTGCGTCAGGGCGACTTCGTCGAGTTCCACCTCGCGAACCACCCGTCGAGCAAGATGCCGCACAACATCGACCTCCACGCGGTCACCGGCCCCGGTGGCGGCGCTGCCAGCTCGTTCACGGCCCCCGGTCGCGAGTCGCAGTTCAGCTTCAAGGCCCTGAACCCCGGCCTCTACGTCTACCACTGCGCGACCGCGCCGGTCGGCATGCACGTGGCGAACGGCATGTACGGGCTCATCTACGTGGAGCCGCCGGAGGGCCTGCCCCCGGTCGACCACGAGTACTACGTGATGGAGGGCGACTTCTACACGGTCGGCAAGTACCGCGATAAGGGGCTCCAGCCCTTCGACATGCAGAAGGCCATCGACGAGCACCCGACCTACGTGCTCTTCAACGGCGCCGAGGACTCGCTCGTGGGCCCAAAGGCCCTCAAGGCGAAGGCCGGCGAGTCGGTGCGCTTCTTCTTCGGCGTCGGCGGCCCGAACCTCACCTCGAGCTTCCACGTCATCGGCGAGATCTTCGACCGCGTGTACACGGAAGGCGGCATGAAGACCCAGGATCACGTGCAGACCACGATGGTGCCGGCGGGCGGCTCCACGATCGCCGAGTTCAAGGCGGAGGTGCCCGGCACCTACATCCTCGTCGACCACTCCCTGCTCCGCGTCTTCAACAAGGGCGCCCTCGGCATGCTGAAGGTGGAGGGGCCCGACCGGAAGGACATCTACACCGGCAAGGAGGTCGACTCGGTGTACCTCAGCGACAAGGCGGGCCCCGCGCTCACCGTCGGTGAGAAGCAGCTCACGAAGGAGCAGCAGATCGAGGCCGGCAAGACCCTCTACCTGGGCACCTGCTCGACCTGCCACCAGCTCGACGGCGCGGGCACGCCCAAGGTGTTCCCGCCGCTCGCGAAGAGCGACTACCTCCTCGCCGACAAGAAGCGCGCGATCACGGCCGTGCTGAACGGGCTCAGCGGCGAGGTGAAGGTCAACGGCAACACGTACAACTCGGTCATGCCGCCGTGGAGCCACCTCCCCGACGACGCGATCGCGAACATCCTCACCTACGTGTACAACTCGTTCGGCAACACGGGCGACGCGATCACCACGAAGGACGTGACCGAGGTGCGCAACGCGACCAAGCGCCCGCCGGGCGCCGGTCACTGACGCGGCCACCAGGCACGGCGCAGGTGTGACGTGTGGCGGCACCGGGCTCGCGAGCCCGGCGTCGCCACGCGCCGTTTTGTGGGTCACGCGCCGCAGAGCTCGAGCACCGCAGACGCGAACGCCTCGGGCGCGCCTACGAGCCCCACCACGCGCACCCCCACGTCACCGAGCGCGAGCGCGTCGCTCGGGGAGTCGGCGAGGGCGCCGAGCGCGAGGCGAGGCTCGAGCTCCGCGAGCTCGCGAGACAGCGGCACGCGCGGGAAGCCCAGCGTGGCGCCGAGCACCAGCGCGTCGGGGCACTCGCTCCGCAGAGTGAGCAGGGCGCTCACCGGGGAGCGCTCGGTGCGGACGAGCGCCCGCAGCGCGAGCGCGTCGACCAGGGCCTCCGGGCACTCGCCGACGAGCGTGACGAGCGCCCGCTCCCTCGCGAACGACGCGGGCAGAGGGAACCCGCGACCGCGGAGGAAGGCGACGACGTCGGTGCGTCGGAAGCGCAGCTGCCCCCCGGCGCTGTGCTCCTTCGCGAGGCTGCCGCGCCTCACCCAAGCGTGGATCGTAGTGAGATCGACCCCGCAGAAGCGGGCGACGTCGGTGGCCGCGTAGAGCCGGCCGTGCCTCACGGCGCGCGGCGCTGCGCCGTGGCAGGGGCGTCCTCGGGGACGAACTTACCTGCACGATTCACGTATCTGGAGCGACCGGGCACCCGCGGCTCGGCGAGCGGATGCTCCGGATCGCCCGGCAAAGTCAGCGCGAACAGCGTCTCGGCCCCCTCCTGTTGGCCCACGAGCGCGGGGCAGATGGGCCGGAGATCGGCGCGCGTCGCGAGGGCGAACGCCGCGTCGACCGAGGGGAGCTCCGCGAAGAGCTCGAGGCACCGGTGCGTCGGCGGCGCGAGGCGCACCTCGTCGTTCGCGAAGCGCTCGAGGACCGCGCGGGGCGTGGCCCAGAAGCTCGCGGTGGTCTCGCCCTCGTCGTGCGCGCCGGGCTGCCCGTCGGGCGCGCGGCACACGAAGAAGCGCGCGTCGAAGCGGCGCGCCTCGGCCTCCGGCGTGACCCACCGCGCGAACGGGTGGAGCTCGGCGAGATCGAGCGTGAGGCCGGCGCGCTCGAGCAGCGCGCCGAAGCCCCCGAAGCCCCCGGTGAGCTCGGCGCGCAGCGCGAGGAGGTCGGCGTGAATCCCTCCCGCCACCGGGAGGATCGCGGCCTCCTCCAGGCTCTCGCGGAGCGCGGCCACGGCGAGGGCGCGCAGGTGCGCGTCGGTGTCCGCGAAGCCCTGTCGCGCCAGGGGCAGGCCCCGCGTGCGGAGCGCGAGCGCCTCGTCGCCGTCGGCCGCGTCCACCTTCCCGCCCGGAAACACCAGCGCGCCGCCCATGAAGCGGCTCGCTTTATTGCGCTCTACACAGAAAATCTCCGGCCCGTCGGGCGAGTCTCGGAGCAAGAGCAGCGTGGCGGCGTCGCGGGGGACCGCGAGCGCGCGTGAGGGGTCGAGGTCGAGCATGCGCCGACGTGGACCTCTACCACCGCTCTCGAAAAGACGAAACGCGCGCCACCTCGCAGGGGGCGCGCGTTCGGCTCTTGAAGGGCGGCGACGCTTACTTCTTCATCATCGTCATGAGGGTGCTCGCCATCTCGCTGGGGTTCGGCGCGACCTTGCAGCCGGCGCCGAGGAGGGCCTCGATCTTGGCGGCGGCGGTGCCCTTGCCGCCCGCGATGATGGCGCCCGCGTGGCCCATGCGCTTGCCCGGGGGCGCCGTGGTGCCGGCGATGAAGCAGGCCACGGGCTTCGTGACCTTCGCCTTGATGTACTCGGCCGCCGCCTCTTCGGCCCCGCCGCCGATCTCGCCGATCATGATGACGCCGTGCGTGTCGGGATCGGCCTGGAACTGCTCGAGCACGTCGATGAAGTCCATGCCCGCCACCGGATCGCCGCCGATGCCCACGCAGGTGGACTGCCCGACGCCCATCGCCGTGAGCTGCCCCACCGCCTCGTAGGTCAGAGTGCCCGACTTCGACACGACGCCGATGTGGCCCGGCTTGTGGATGTGGCCCGGCATGATGCCGATCTTGCAGGCGCCCGGCGTGATGATTCCGGGGCAGTTCGGCCCGATGAGGCGGGTCTTGCCGCGGAGCCCCTCGAGCACGCGGCGCACCTTCAGCATGTCGATCGCGGGGATGCCCTCGGTGATGCACACCACGAGCTCGAGCCCCGCGTCGAAGGCCTCCAAGATGGCGTCCGCGGCGCCGGGCGGCGGCACGAAGATGACGCTCGCGTTCGCGCCGGTCGCGGCCACCGCGCCCGCCACCGTGTCGAACACGGGCACCTTGCCCTCGAAGGTCTCACCGCCGCGCGTGGGGGTGACCCCCGCGACGACGTTCGTGCCGTAGTCCATGCACTGCTTCGCGTGGAAGGAGCCCGCCCCGCCGGTGATGCCCTGAACGAGGAGCCGCGTCTCTTTGCCGACCAGAATGCTCATTTCGCACCTCCCTTCACCGCGGCGACGACCTTGGCCGCACCGTCCGCCATGGTGGTGGCCGCCGTGATGGCGAGCCCGCTCTCGCTCAAGATCTTCCGGCCGAGCTCCACGTTCGTGCCCTCGAGCCGCACCACGAGGGGCACCTTCAGCGCCGTCTCGCGCGCGGCAGCGACCACCCCGTTCGCGATGACGTCGCACTTCATGATGCCGCCGAAGATGTTCACGAAGATCGCCTCCACCTTGGGGCTCTTCAGGATCATCGAGAAGGCCTTGGTGACCTGCTCCTGGTTGGCGCCGCCGCCCACGTCGAGGAAGTTGGCGGGCGCGACGCCGTGCTCGTCGCCGAAGACCTTGATGATGTCCATGGTCGACATCGCGAGGCCCGCGCCGTTCACGAGGCAGCCCACGTTTCCGTCGAGCGCCACGTAGTTGAGCCCCGCGGCCTTCGCCTCGATCTCGACGGGGTCTTCTTCGTCCTTGTCCATGAGCTCGGCCCAGTTGCGGTGCCGGAACTCGCCGTTGTCGTCGAAGTTGAGCTTGGCGTCGAGCGCCATGACCTCGCCGCCCTTCAGCACCGCGAGTGGGTTTATCTCGAGGAGCGAGCAGTCCTCCTTCACGAACATTTCGTAGAGGGCGAGCATGACCTTCGTGAACTTGCCGATGGTCTCCTTGCCGTACTGCTGGAGGCCGAGCCCGAACGCGAGCTTGCGCGCTTGGAACGGCATGAGCCCCGTGACGGGATCGACGTGCACAGTGAGGATCTTCTCCGGCGACTCGTGCGCGACCTTCTCGATCTCGACGCCGCCCTCGGTGGAGGCCATGAAGGCGATCTGCCGACGATCGCGATCGACCACGGCGCCGAGGTAGTACTCGCGCTGAATCTCGAGACCCTGCTCGATGTAGAGCCGGCGCACCTTCTGCCCGGCTTCGCCGGTCTGGTGGGTGACGAGCTGCATGCCCAGGATCTGCTCGGCGAGCCTGCGCGCATCGGCCGCGCCGCCCTTGGCGACCTTGACGCCGCCGCCCTTCCCGCGCCCCCCGGCGTGGATCTGCGCCTTCACGACGGTCACTTCACTGCCGGTCTCGGCGATGAGCTTCTTCGCGGCCGCCTCGGCCTCGTCCACGGTGAAGGCCGGGTACCCTTTGGGCACCGGGACCCCGTATTTCGCGAAGATCTGCTTGCCCTGGTACTCGTGGATTTTCATGCGTGCGCTGCTCCTCGGGGGCGAAGGCCAGGCGCGCGAAGAGACCGCGGCGGCCTGGATTGCCGCCGAATGATTACCGCGACCCGCTCCTTTCGGGGACGAAAAGCGCACGGCGCACGGCGCGACCCCGGCCGGCCGAAGGTCGAGCACGGCGACCCGACGCGTGGCCGGGCGCCGTGCCCCTCCCCGGCCGCTCGAGGCCGGGGAGAGAACCGAGCCTACTTCGGGACCGGGGTGCAATACCCGCCGACGCACTCGGCCTGATCGCAGCAGTCGGCCTTCACGGCGCAGCGCTCGCCGAGGCGCGCGCAGCCTCCGGGCTTCTGGCACACGAGCCCGCCGCCGTCCTCCGACGCGCGACAGAAGCCGTCGCAGCAGTCGTAGCCGTTCTCGCAGGTCTGCCCGAGCGGCTTGCAGGGCGGCACGGTGAACTGCGGGCGCTCGTTGGTGGCGTCGGTCTCTTGGCCTGCGATGTAGAAGGCCGGGTGGCTGGGGTCGACGCCGGCGGTCGGGTTCAGGTCGATGGCCGCGATCCACATCTGGCGGTTCTGGCCGGTGAACCTGTGGCCGTAGTTTCGCTGGGCGTAGAACGCGAGCCAGTAGTAGCCGCCGGCGGCCACGGGGTGGAAGCTCGGCCCCCAGTTGCGGTCGGTGGCCGTCAGCACGCCGGCGCCGTTGGCCTTGTCGAAGCGCACCTCGCCGCCCCCGTCGGCGCCCGCGCCCCAGAGCTCGCCGCGCGAGTCGGCGTCGGAGCCGCGCGCCTTGTTCGCGCGCATGAACGCGATGAACTTGGAGTCGGGCGTGTACGTGGGGTTCGTCGCCACGGGGAACGCGGCGTTCGCGTCGATGATCTTCTTCACGTCGGAGAAGCCCGGCGTGGCCCCGAGGGTCACCTTCGCGCTCCACACGGTGGCCGCGGTGTAGGCGAGCGCCCCGCCCGCGGTGCGGACGCCGAACGCGACGCGCGCGCCGTCGGGGCTCCACACGGGGTGGCTGAGGCCGCCGGGGTTGCCCGCGGGCAGGCGCAGCGTCGCGAGGACGGCGTCGCTCGTGGCCGTGGAGAGGCGCAGCTCCGCCGGGTTGTCCTGGCCCTGGCCGGGGCTCCAGTGGCGCCACAGCACGTGCGAGCCGTCAGGCGAAATCGCCTGGAAGCCCGAGGCCTGGGTGCTCTGGTAGACCTTCGCGCCGGTGCGGGTGTCCCACACTCCCCACGGGCTGTCGCCGCCGTTGATGCTGCCGACGATGCGGCTGCCGTCCTTCGACACGCTGTGGCAGGCGATGCACGTCTCGCCGTTGACCTGCGTCGCGTTCGCCGGCGTGCCGCCGGGCTCGAGCTTGCGCACGAAGGTGCCGCCGGCCTGATCGATGAGACGTGTATAATACACGGTCCCTTTCAGGTTCGCGCCCGCGATCTTCCACTGCATCGGCTTGGGCGTGTACGCAGTCGTGCCGTCATGGCGCTGGACGGTGACGTCGAGGGTGCCGTCGGTCGAGTCGGTGAGACGCGCCCACGCGTCGACCGGCGTCTTCGGGAACGTGTACACCCCGTTCGCGCCCGCGACGGTGGCGTAGGCCGTGTACTCGAAGGTCGAGCTCTTCGCCTGGATCTTGTAGAAGCCGGTCGCGCTGCCGCCGCTCCACTGGAGCAAAGGCCCCACGAGGCCGCGCGGGAACACCGTGCCGTTGTACGGGTAGAGCACGGAGAGCGTGGGGTCCGACACCGTGGCCGCGCCGAACGCCGCCTCCTGCGCGGGGGTGGGCGTCTCCCCGGTGACCATGCGGAGCTTCACGGTGGCCGACGTGGTCGCGGTGAGGCCGCCCGCCTTGAACGTGACCTCGCCTTTGCCGCCGATGAAGCCCGTCGGCGTGAGGGCGTTGCCGGTGAAGGCGGCCACGTCGAAGCGCGAGAACCCCCAGGCGCCCACGACCGACTCGATGACCTTGCCCTCGGGCGTGACGCCGCGCGCGGTGAACGGGAGCGTGGGGTTGCGCTGACCGAGATCGACGGTGAGCGAGGCGTCGGCCGGCACGATGGTGAGCTCCTTCAGCTTGAGCTCGGACGTGGCCCCGTCGAAGAGCCCCCCGGGTCCACCCTCGCCCGTCGGGGGCGGCGGATCGGCGGGCGGGAAGACGTTTGCCGGCGGAGGATCGGAGCCGCACCCGGCCGAATACCCGCCCACGGCGGCGCACAGGAGAACGAGCGCGAGCGCGCCGCTCTTTAGATTGCGGCGGGAGCGCGAGGGCGCGGCGGCGAGACGGATGCGAGGGACCATTGGCGCTCAGTGTAGCAGCATCGCCGCTGGGCGTGGCCGAGCGCGCGCCCCTGGGCCAGCCGGCTCAGTAAGCGAGCACCCAAAGGCTCTCTTTCGCGGCCGCCATCGCCTTGGCGCGGGCGGCGAGCCCCTGGGCGGCCTCGCCGAGGAGCGGCCGCACGGCCTTCCAGGCGGCGTCCGACTCGAGCTCGGAGACGAGGCTCGTCTTGCCCCAGCGCGCCTTGGCCGCGGCGAGATCGGTGGCCGCGAGGAGCGCGAGGTTCATCTCGGCGAGCTCCGCCGCGAGCACGAGCAGCTCCGCCGGCGACAGACGCCGCGGCGCGGTGAGATCGAAGCCGGGGTGCGCCTTGGTGAACGCAGGGTGGAAGAACGCGATGGCCGCGACGCCGATGCCCTCGGAGCCGGCGACCCACCGCCGAAAGATCGGATCTTTTGGGTCGTCGCCCGGGCGCGCCGGACGGAGCTCGACGCAGTCGGGGCGGTCCCCGCGTTGGATCGTGAGCGTGTGGTAGCGGTTGAGTGGCTTCGGCGGAGCGGCGGGGCCCACGCTCGGCTCGGGCGAAGGATCCTGCACGAGCGGCGGCGGGGCGGGCAACATGAGCCCCGCCTCGATGGGGATTGGCGCCTCGGTGGTCTTCTCGGGCGGCGCGCCGCCGCAGGCCCCGCTGCACGCGGCCCCGCCGAGCCCGAGCGCGAGCGCGAGCGCGGCGCCGACGGTGAACCCGACGCGGCGGCCCGCGCGGGCGTGGAGCGCAGCCGCGGGCCTCAAGGCAGCACGATCACGTCGGCCTGGATGCTGACGGGCTTCTCGTCGCGGAGCACGCCGACGACGACCTTGTCGCCCGCCTTGCTCGCGTCGAGCACGTTGTAGAGGTCGTCGAAGCTCTCGACCTTCTGGCCGTTGACCGACACGATCACGTCGCCGAGGCTCATCCCCTGGGGGGTGCGCCTCAGGCCGCGGAAGCCCGCCTTGAACGCGGGTGAGCCCTCCGGCACGTTCACGACGACCACGCCTCGGAGGCCGAAGCGCCGCTCGAGGCGCTGCGCCGGATCGATGCCAATCCCCAGGCCGAGCTGCTCGGCGCGGCCGGACTTCACGATCTGCGGCACGACCCGCGCGATGGTGCGCACGGGCACGGCGAACCCGATGCCCGCGGAGCTGCCCGACTTCGAGAAGATCATCGTGTTCATGCCGATGAGGTGGCCCGACGAGTCGAGCAGCGGGCCGCCAGAGTTGCCGGGGTTGATGGCCGCGTCGGTCTGGATCATGTCGCGAATGGTCACGCCGCCGATGCCCTGCACCTGGCGCCCGAGCGCGCTCACGATGCCGGTGGTGAGCGTGTGATCGAGGCCGAATGGGTTGCCGATCGCGATGGTCTTTTGGCCCACCTCGAGCTCGCTACTCGCCGCCACCCGCACCGGCTTGAGGAGGTCGGCGGGGGCCATCACCTTGAGGACCGCGATGTCCTTCTTGGGCTCGAAGCCAACGACCTTCGCGTCGAAGCGCTGCTGGTTCTGGAACGTGACGACGAGGGACTCGGCGCCCTGGACCACGTGAAAGTTCGTGACGACGTGGCCCTTGTCGTCCCACACGAAGCCCGTGCCCGAGCCCGCCGGCACCTCTTGCTCGGAGCCGAGGTAGTCGGTGACGGTGCGCGTCTGTGTGACGAACACGGTGGACGCGGAGGCCTGCTTGAAGACCGCGATCGTGTTGCGCTCGTCTTCGATGCGCGCCCCGGGGCCGAGGGTCGGCGCGGGCGCGGGCGTGGGGGTCGCGGCCGTGGGGGCCGTGGTGCCAGGCGAGACGGGCGCGCGCGCCGCGTCGGGCGTGGGCGTGGGCCCCTGACGACAGGCGGAGGCGAAAGCGAGCGCCAGCGCGAGCGCGCTGACCGTGGGGACGACTCTCTTGGCGACCATGGGCGAGCGGACCTCGTAGCAGACGTATCAAAGACTAGGCGCGTGTTGGCAGACTAACCACGCCGTCCGCGCCGTCATTCCCGGGCGCGCTTTTCCTGCGCGCCTTCGCGCCTCGGCGGCCGATGTCAGGGCGGGGCGGCGGCCTCGCCGGCGAGGCGGCCCACCACTGCGGCGAGCCCGCGCACGACCCGCGCGAGGCGCGGGTAGTCGAGGGTGTCGGGGGTGTCGCTCCGCTTGTGGTAGTTCGGGTTGCGAAACGGCGCGGTGTCGGTCACCATCACCGCGGGGTAGCCGACCTGCCAGAACGACCACTGGTCGCTCCAGCCGACCCCCTCGATGAACCCGGGCAGGGCCGCGCCCTCCGACGGGAACTCCACGGCCCCGCGGAAGACCGAGACGCTCTCGCGCGTGAGCGACCGTGACGACGTGTTGCCCACGAACGCGACGAAGTTCGCGCGGTCGGAGTAGAGCAGGCTCATCGGGGGCGGGTATTTCTGCGTGCCCGGCGCGTCGCGGTAGTAGCCGAGCGTCTCGAGGCTGAGCATCGCCTTCACGTCGTCGCCCCTCGCGGCGCACGCCTTCGCGTACACGAGGCTGCCCATCGCCTCGGTCCAGAAGCGCGGCGGCTCCTCGTTGGCGAACGCCACGAAGCGCACGGTGCGCGCCGTGGGGCGGGTGGCGAACGTCTCGGCGAGCGCCAGCAGCGCCGCGACGCCGCTCGCGTTGTCGTCCGCGCCCGGGGCGTCGAAGGCCGAGTCGTAGTGCGCCCCGACGACGACGATCTCCTTCGGCTTGCTGGTGCCCGCGTGGGTCGCCTCGAGGTTACCCACCGAGCGGATGCCCACGTCGTACGACTGGCGCTCCGGCGTGTACCCGAGCGCGCGCATGCGGCTCCGCACGTGCTGCTCGGCGCGAGCGAGCGTGTCGCGGTTCTCCAGGTTCCGCGCGCCGATCGTCCCCGCGAGCGCCTCGACGTCACGCCGCAGCCCGACCCCCGCGGCGACCTCGTCGTCGGTCGGCGCCTCGAGCCCGGCGTGGCTCTTGCCCGGCATGCATGTACAATACATGACAGACCCGACGAGCACCACGACGAGGCCCGGGTACACCGCGAGCCGTCGCCGGGCACTCTTGCCGAGCCGCGCCAGCCCACGCGGCGGCGCGAGCTTCGCCTCCGGCGCCTCGGTGGTCACACGCCGACCGGCTCAGGACGCGGACCGCCGGCCTCGTCGCGCCGCGCCGCTTCGACCGAGGCGATGTGCTCGCGGATCGCCGCCGAGAGACGCTCGGCGGCCTGGAAGGTGACGCCGTGCCCCGCGTCGTCGATCGCGACGAGGCGCGCGCGCGGGATCTCTCGCGCAATGTGTAGAATGCATGGGTCGCACGAGCACGTCGCGGTCGGGGCGAATGACCAGCGTGGGGGACGCGATGCCGCGGAGGCGCTGGCGCGTGTCGTGCCGCGCCACCGCGAGGATCTGCCCGAGCACGGTGCGGCGCGGCGCCCGCTTGCCGACCTGGAGCTTCATGCGCTCGTCCAGACGCGCCTTGTCGACGGTGTCGAGGAACTCCGGCGTGTAGAGCAGCTCCTGGAGGGCGCGCACCCGCCCGCTCTGGGGCCCGAGCGCGGAGCGCACGAAGGCGACCAGCCCGCCTGCCCTGGGCGCCATGCCGAGTGGGCCACCCGCGTGGGTGGCGATGAGCGTGAGCGAGCGCACCCGCGAGGGCGCGTGGAGGGCGAGCTCCTGGGAGATCATGCCGCCCATGCTCACGCCCACGAGGTGGAACTCACGGAAGCCGGCCTCGTCGGCCACGCGGAGCGCGTCGCGCGCGAAGTCGCGCATGGTGGGGTGCCCGGTGATGGGGGCGCTCTCCCCGACCCCGCGGTTGTCGAAGGTGACCACGCGGTGGTCGCGCGAGAGGTCGTCGACCTGGGGTTCCCACACCTTCCCGCGCATCCCGAGCCCCATCACGAGGAGCACCGGCGGGCCGGCCTCCCCCGCGCTTTCGTAGAAGAGGCCGGGGACCGTCGCGGTGAGCGCCATGCTTCTTCTTTCGCCGGAGCGAAGCGCGAACGCAAGCCCGGCGGTCTGGGGGGTTTCGCTTTGCCTCAGGGGTGCTAAAGAGCGCCCATGGCCAAGTCCAAAGTAGCGATTTTGCGCACCTCGCCCCGTACGGTCACCGAGGACTACCACCGCCTGATGAACCTCGCGGGCTACCAAGGGGTGATCGACAAGAGCGCCGACACGGCGCTCAAGATGAACATCTCGTGGCACTTCTTTTACCCGGGCTCCTCCACCACGCCCTGGCAGATGGACGGCGTGGTCAAGGCCATGCTGAAGGACGGCTACTCCAAGGACCTCGTCCACGCGTGCAACAACCGCACGGTGGTGATCGACGCGCACCTGGGCGAGCGCGAGAACAAGCACATCGACGTGGTGAACGCGCACGGCCTGCGCAACGTGCACCTCTACGAGGGCAACGAGGAGTGGATCGACGTGCGCGACGCCGTCGGCGACCTCACGAAGAAGTTCCTCTGCCTGAACGAGGTGTACCCGAAGGGCTTCAGCATCCCGAAGCGGTTCATCGGCGAGAACATCATCCACCTGCCCACCATCAAGACGCACATCTTCACGACGACCACGGGCGCCATGAAGAACGCGTTCGGCGGCCTGCTGAACGAGCACCGCCACTGGACGCACCCGGTCATCCACGAGACCCTGGTCGACCTCCTCATGATCCAGAACAAGATCCACAAGGGGGTCTTCGCGGTCATGGACGGCACCTTCGTGGGCGACGGCCCGGGCCCGCGCTGCATGATCCCGCACTGCAAGAACGTCATCCTCGCCTCGAGCGATCAGGTGGCGATCGACGCGCTCGCGGGCAAGCTCATGGGCTTCGACCCGCTCACCGACCTCAAGTTCGTTCGCCTCGGCCACGAGCTCGGCCTCGGCTGCGGCGACGTGCGCGACATCGAGATCGTCGGCGACTTGGACGCGGCCGAGGAGAACTGGAACTTCGAGGGCCCGTTCAAGAACATGACGTTCGCCTCGAAGAACCAGCACCGCATTTACTGGGGGCCGCTGAAGGGGCCGATCGAGTGGTCGCTGAAGACCTGGGTCGCGCCGTGGGCGTACCTGGCGAGCGTCACGTACCACGACATGTTCTGGTACCCGCGCTTCGCGAAGGAGAAGATCGCCCCCATCATCGAGAGCGACTGGGGCAAGCTCTTCGCCAACTGGGGCAAGGTCGCGAGCGACGAGCGCGGCTTCCCCGACGTGGGCGAGGCCAACCTGGAGCTCGTGCAGATCGGCGTGAAGCACTTCCTGGAGGGCGCGCGCCTCATGGGCATGTCGATCGCGGAGTCGCCGGAGATTCAGGCACGCCAGCGGCGGGCCCAGCTCCGCTCCGACCACCACTGAGCGCGCCGTAGGGGCTCGCACGAGCGCCGTCGTCCCTTCGAGGGGCGGCGGCGTTTTTGTCCGGGTACAATCCCGCCGGCGGCGCGCGGCGCGTCACTTTTTACCACGATACAACTCGCGCACGGGCCCGCGCAGGCCAGCGGCGGATCTCAGGTCGCGATCAGCGCGAGCGCCGCGGCCTCGATGTCGAGCCCTTCGCCGGCCCGCAGCCACCCCGCGAAGGCCTCGGGGCCGAGCGCCTCGCCGCCGCGAGCGAGCGCGCGTTCGAGGCGGGCGCGCTCAGGTCCCGCGACGCGGGGACGCGCGCACGCGAGCGCCGAGACGGCCGGGCCGGCCCACTCGGCGTCCTCGACCGCGGCCGCGGCGAGGCCGACCAGCGCCGCCGTCCACCAGAAGAGCGGCACGTGGTGTTCACACCCCTCCTCGATGGCCTCGACCCAAAGCGGCCGCGGGTCCCGGCCGAGGTGCGCCTCAGCCTCGGCGAGCCGGCTCGCGGCGAGGAGGCCGAACGCACGATCGTCGACCTCACGGCAGGCGGCCAGCGCCCGCGCGAGCGTCGTGCCCGCGGCCGTGGCGTCTCCCGTCATGAGCTGCACCTCGCCGAGGTGGACCAGCGGCCTGCAGTGCGCGCGGCCGCCTCGCAGCGCGGAGAGGGCGACGGCCTCCTCGAGCAGGCCGAGGGCCTCCGCGGGGGCGCCGCGCCGGGCGGCGGCGGAACCGCACACCGCAAGGGCGAACCCCAGCTGCCAGACGCGGCTCTGGGCGCGCGCGAGCTCGAGCGCGCGACGCCCGAAGTCGCCGCCCTCGTCGACGCGCCCCGCGAGCTGGGCCGTGATCGAGGCGCCGATCAAGCCGGTCACCAGCACCTCGCCGCCGAACGGCTCGAGCAACTCGAGCCCCGAGGCGTCCTCGCGCGCAGCCCAGCCCGCGCCAGCCTCGAGCGCCATCACGAGGCCGAGCGCGCGATCGCGATCCTCGGTGCGCGGGGCGGCGCGGAGGACTTGTTTTGCGCGCGCCCACGCCTCGGCCAGCTCGACGAACCTGTTACGACCATCGAGGTAGCGGTAGAACGGCTCGGCCGCCTCGGCGAGGCGCGCGGCCTCCGAGGGCCGCGAGGCGTGCGCGAAGGCCGCGACGAGGTCGGCGTGATCCTGACCGAGCGCATCGAGCCATGCGCGCTCCCGCGTCTCGCCTCGGTCGAGTGCCGCGTACGCGCGCACGAGTCGTCCGAGGAAGAACTCCGCGTGCCGCGCCTCGCGCGTGCTGCGCTCGTCGCCGGGCAAACGCGCGAGCGCCTCGTGGCGCACGGCGGGGTGGAAGGTGAAGCGCCCGCCCCCGGCACGCCGCAGCATCGAGGCGTCCACGAGCTGCCCGAGCTCGCGGAGCCCGGCGCCCGCGACCGCGAGCGCCGCCTCGCGATCGAAGGGTTCGCGCAGCAAGGCCGCGGCGCCGAGGGCGCGCACGCTGTCCGGCGCGAGCAGGCGGAACGAAGCGTCCATCGTCGCGCGGATGCTCGTGTGTCGCGCGGGGACGTCGGGGTCCTCGCTGCGGAGGAGATCCGTCCCCCGCTCGAGCTCGCGCACGACCTCGTCGGGCTCGAGCAGCCGCAGCCACGCGACGGCGAGCTCGATGGCGAGCGGGCTCCCCTCGGCGAGGGTGCAGAGGCGGGCGAGGTGCTGGCGCTCGCGCGGGGTCGGGTCCCAGCCAGGACGCACACGCCTCGCCTGGAGGAGCGCGAGCTGCCCCGCCTCCGACCGGTCGAGCGCGTCGCCGTCCAAGGGCGTCGCCATGGGGGAGAGCGCGTAGGCCGTCTCGCACGCGAGCGCGAGGCGCACCCGGGTCGTGACGACGAGGCGGAGGCGGGGGCAACCACCGGCGAGCTGCGCGAAGAGGATCGGCGCGCCAGGGATGCCCTCGACGTTGTCACACACGACGAGCTGTTCGCGATCCCGCAGGCGCTCGACCACGCCGGCCGCGGGGTCCTCGCCGGGTGCGAGCGGCCGCAGCTCGAGCCCGCTCGTGATCCGCCGCGCGACGGCCTGAGCCGACTCGACCCCCTCGAGCTCCACGAGCGCCGGCGCCGACGCGTACCGTGATCCCACACGACGAACGAGCTCCGCGGCGAGCCGGGTCTTTCCGATCCCTCCCGGGCCTAGGATCGAGAGCACGCGGGCGCCCTCGTCCAGGGCGCGAGCGAGGTCCTCGAGCTCCCGCGTTCGCCCCACGAAGGAGGCCGCGGCCTCGACGAGGGCCGCCCGCGGGCGCGCAGTCGACCGCGGCTGCGCGAATCGGTAGCCGCCGTCGACCGACATGAGGTAGCGCGGGTGGGCCGGGTCGGGCTCGATCTTCTGCCGGATGCGCCCGACGGTCGTGAACACGGTGCGCGACGGAATACCCGCGCGGTATCCCCACACTTCCACCTGGAGGTCGTCGCGCCCAAACGCGCGCTCCGGGCTCGCCGCGAGGTGCGCGAGCAGGCGCGCCTCCGTCGTGGTCAGCCCCACCTCGCCGCTCCCGGTCGAGAACACGCGTCGTCCCAAGTCGAGAACGCCGTGCTCGAGCTCCAGCTTCAAGGCGAGACCTCGCCTTCGGCTCGGGCACGCCTTCGAACTTGGTTCGCCCCTGCGGGGCTCACGTTCAGGTTCATGCACCCGAGACTACCGCGCCCGGCGCGTCCGCTGCGGTCACGGTCGTTCACACATCTCGTGAACGGTCGTGGCCCACCTGTGCATGGGCAGTGACCGCCTCGCTCGGTACTCCCATCCCATGCCCGCCCCCACCGTCGCCAAGGTCCCCCCCACCGGTCTCGTTCGATTCGCCCAGCGCATCCAGCGCGGCATCTCGTCCTTCGCCCGGTCCATGTCGCCGCCCCCGTTCGCCCTGCTCGACCTCGTCGCGGCGCGCTGGGTGTCCGATGCGCTCGCTGCAGTCACGCGCCTGGGCGTCGCCGACGCGATGGCGGACGGACCCCGGCCCTGCGCCGAGATCGCCGCCGAGCTCGGGCTGCACGCCGAGAGCCTGTACCGCGTGCTGCGCGCCCTCGCGCGCCACGATCTGCTGGTGGAGGCTCCGGCCGGGACCTTCGGCCACACCGACCTCACCCGCCCGCTGGCGACCGGCCACCCGAGCTCGATGCGGAACATGGTCATGGAGCTCGGCGGCGCGCGCAACGTCGAGGTGTGGGCGCGACTCGACGCGGCCGTGCGCACGGGCGCGCCCTCGTGGGACTTGCTGCACGAGGAGGGGATGTGGGAGCACCTCGAGCGCCACCCCGAGGAGCACGCCATCTTCCACGGCGCGATGGTCGAGCTCACGCGCGAGGCGGCCCCCGCCTACGCGCGAGGCCTGGACTTCGCCGCCCACGGCACGGTGTGCGACCTGGGCGGGGGCGAGGGCCAGCTCCTCGCGTCGATCCTGGCCGTGCACCCGGCGGCCCGCGGCGTCCTGTGTGACGCGCCGAAGGTCCTCGCGCGAGCCCCCGAGGTGCTCGGCCGCTTCGGGGTCGAGGAGCGCTGCGATATCGTCCCGTGCGACGTGCTCGCCGAGGTGCCTCGGGGGCACGGAATTTACGTCGCCAAGAACATCGTGCACGGCCTCTCGGACGAGGCCGCCAAGGCCGCGCTCTCGGTCTGGCGTGACGCGCTCGCGGAGGACGGGAGGCTCGTCCTCATCGAGGTGGTCATTCCCGAGGAGAGCGGCCCTTACCTCGCTTGGCTGGACCTGCAAATGCTGCTGGTTAGTCAGGGCGGGCGCGAGCGGACACGAGCGGCGTTCGCAGAGCTGCTCGCCGCAGCCGGGCTCGAGCTCGAGCGCGTGATCGAGACGCCGACCCCGATGTCGATGGTGGTCGCGCGGCGCGCGAAGGGCTCCGCACCGCGCGCCTCCGGAGAGGTGGGCCGCGCGCGCGTGCTCGGCCCGTGACGAGGACCGAAACAGTCGAACGATGAGAGGAGATGCCATGATGAATCGAACGAAGATGGTTGGGGCGATTGCGGTGTGTGGACTGTTGGTGGCGATCGTGCCGACTCCGAGCCAGGCCGACGGGAGCTGCTCGTCGCCCGACGCGTGCGGCCGGCACGTGACCTGCCCCGGCGGGTACACCGCGACCAACGACTCGCGCGGATCGTTCTGCTCGAAGCCCACGTCCGCCGCGACACGGACGCCCACCTGCGGCTTCTGGAACCTGCGCAATGACTGGGTGTGGGTCCCGACCGCCAAGGCGTGCCGGAACGGGGCCGGCACCCTCTCGACCCAGAACATCAAGTGCGAGGGAGACGGGTACGGATACCAGTCGTCCAGCGGGCGCTGCGAGAAGCCCGCGGGCACCGCGTACACACACGCGCTCCTTACGACGAACGGTCAGTTCTCGGGCACCGTCCGCGCCTGCGACACGAGACAGCCGTGCGAGGACGAGATCAAGTGTAAGAGCGGGTATGGCGCCGCGCGCGTGATCGCTCCCGGGCCCGCGAACGGCGAGTGGTACTGCGCGAAGAGCACCCCCGCGATCGACGCGGCGCCAAAGTGTGTATACCACAACTTTCGTGGAGACTGGACCTGGATCCCCTCGCTGAAGGTGTGCAGAAACGGGGCGGGGACCACGACGACGGTGAACCGTCGCTGCGATGACGGGACCTACGATCCCGCCTCGGGCCGCTGCCGCGCGCCGAGCCGTCAAGAGTACGACGAGCCCTCGCTGTAGCGGCGGCGCGGCTCTTCGCCTTCGTGACGGTTCACTCGGCCGACCTCGCCGGTCGGCCCTTTTCCCCCAGAGCATACGAATACTCAGACGCCGAGCGCGCTGAGCGGGAGTGCGAGGTTCGCTCGCGCTCTCAAGCCTCGCAGCAAGCAAGCTCAGTTAGCGCGCGTCGGCGCCCGGGAGGCGCTCGCCGTTCGCGTAGCCGCCGAGCAGCCGGCGGATCTCGTGCTCGCGGAGGAGGCTCTCCCAGGTGTCTTGCTCCACCTGCCCGTCGCACAAGAGGCCGATGTGCAGGTGCGGCACGCCGTTGCCCACGCCCGACACGCCGAGCGGCTCGCCCGCCGCGACGCGGCGCCGTGTGGGCGCGCCCTCGGCCTGCGCGTAGGTCAAGCCCGCCATGTGTGTGTAATATACATGCGTGACGCGGCGTGCGTCTCGTCCACCCACGGCGAGGGGCTCGTCGAGCGCGAGGCGGACGCTGTTCGGTGTGTCGCGCCCGGTGGTCCAGCGCGTGTGCCCGCGCTCGGAGTAATCGAGGGTGCCGGCGGCGATCGCGTACACCGTGAGCGCCGTGCCGCCGATGTCGAGCCCCGTGTCGCCCGCGTACCCCGCCATCACGCCCGAGGGCAGCGGGCTGCGGAGGCGCGGGTTGCGCAGCGGCGGGGAGCTCGGCGGTGAGGGCGCGGCCCGCGCGGTTCGGGCACCACGCGCAGGGCCGAGCGCGGCCAGCGCGGCGGGCGTGGCGAGCGCGAGCGTGAGAAGGCGGCGACGAGAGACCATGTCCCTCCCTCGCGCGGCGGGCTGGAACTGTGACCGGCCCTCAGCGAACGAGGGGCGCGGGGCGCGTCTTCGCGAAGCCCCAGGCGAAGAATCCCGCCGCGCACAGCGCGATCGCCGCCCACGCGCCGGCGCCGACCCGCTTGGGTCGCGGCGGCCGCGGGGGGGCAGGCGGCGCCAGGGTGGTGACGCGCGGCACAGCGTCGGCCGGGGCGCGCATCACGAGGGCGAGGAGCTCGCGGCGCGCGTCGAGCCAGGGCCGCGCGTCGCTGGACCACGAAGCCGCGCCCCTCGCCTTGGAGAGCGCGCTTGGCACCATCCGGGCGACGATCGCCTCGGTCGCCTTCGCGTCGCGGTCGCGCGCCAACAAGATGTATCCTGCATCCTGTACGCCGCGGCGCAGGTTCTTGAGCCGCACCGAAGGGTACACCGTGTCTTCGCCGAACGAGGTCATGCCGCCCACCTGCGTGCCCGGATAGACCAAGATGCCGTCGCCGTTCGAGTGGTCGCCGTCCTTGTTATGGAAGCTGTCGGCCACCACGAACGGATCCGTGGCACCGCCCACCTTCCCGCCCCCCTCCGACGTCCACGAGGTGGCCTCCCAGTAAAACCACCTCGGCAGGCCATAGCGCGCCGCGATCCACCCGTTCGCGCGCAGATCGATGGCCGGCGCGTCCATGACCATCGCCCCACCGAAGGGGCGCTTCCCGTTGTAGGCCCAGACCACCTTGCCGAGCGCGCGCGCCGCGGCGATGCGCTCGGGCTCGAGGTCCTCCGGGGTGGCCATCACCACGTCGGCGGCGTGCTTCGACGGGTCCGTGCCGCACGTCGCGCCGACGCGGATGGTGCGCGCGTCGGCGCCGCCGTCGAGCGACGCGGCCTCGTCGAGGAGCTTGCGCCACGCGGCCGGCCAGGGGCTCTTGCAGTCTTCGTCGACCGCGTAGAGGAAGGCCTCGGGCATGCTCGACAGGCCAGTGACGCGCGCCTGCATCTTCGCGAGCGCGGGCACCTTCGACGCCGCGGGCTCACCCAGATCGCCGTAGGAGCCGAAGACGACGATGCCCTCGCCTTTGCCTTGACCCGGCCCCGAATACGCGGGGGGCGAATAGGCCTCTCCGGTCAAGTAGGGTATCTCGCGCTCGAGGTCGGCCGGCGTGAGCACGGCGTGAAACGAGGCCACGTGGTGCGCGTGCAGCAGGGCGCGCAGCTCGGGTTCGGCCTGCCGATTCCCCATCCTGGAGGTGAGGTTCTTCGGCTCGTAATACACCATCACCGGGAGCGCGCCCCAGGGCATGGCCTGCGGCGCCACGCGGAGACGAACGGCCCGATCGAGCACCACGCCCCCGCGCGACGAGACGAGCACCCGCGCCTCGTAGAGGCCCGGAGTCGCGTCGAGCGGCACCTCGAGGTCGATCCAGAAGGCCGCGCGGGTGGAGGCGCCGAGCGCTGCGTCTTTGCCGGGCAGGAGCGCGTCGGCGTAGAGGCCAACGAGCAGCGGCGATGGACGGGCCTGCTTCGTCCACGCGAGCGAGGTGTCGTCCTTGTCGTTGCCGGAGGTGCGCTTGACGTCGACGAAATGCTCCGCGAACACGCGGGCGACGGGCCCGAGCCCCTCGAAGGCGCCGAGCGTCGCGTGGAGGGTGCGCGCGGTGCCGTCGGGCTCGACCACCACCTGGAACGCGACGGTCTCGCCGCGCAGCGCGAAGAGCTCGGCGGCGTCTCCGGGGAAAGGCGATTCGGGCAGCGGCGTCTTCGTGTCACCCGGGACGCGCGCGCCGTCGTCGAGCACGCGCGCGCGGAGCGTGACGGGCTGCGCGGGGCCGAGGGCGGCGTCTTCGGGGCCGGCGTCTTCGGCGCTCGCGGCGCGAGGGCCGCCGATCGCGACCGCGACCGCGAGGGCCGCGGCCGCGACGCGTGAGACGACTACGACGGGGCGAGGGCTTCGCACCCCGCGAGACTACGCGGGGGCGGGCCGGGGCGCGAGCGCGCCTGCCCGCCTCAGTCGAGCGCGGGCTTCTGGAACAAGACGACCTTGTAGGTGTCGGTCCCGTCGACCATCTTCTCGTAGAGCCGCGTGCCGGGGTTTCGATAGAAGTTCTTCATCGCGTGCTCGGCCTCGACGCGCCGCTTGGCGCCGATGACGGGGAGCCGGAACGCCATGAACTTCGCGATCGCCTGATCGACGTACGCGTCGACGCGGCCCTTGTCTTGATCCCGCGCGACCACGGCCTCGGCCGTGACGTCGCGCACCGCGAGCTTCTTCATGCCGAGCGACTCGAGCACTTCGAAACACGGCGCCCAGGTGGGCTCGGGGATGGCGTTGCCCCACACCAGGTAGCCGCCTGGCTTCAGCAGGCGCACGACGGTCTGGAAGAAGCGGCGGTCCTCGTCGGTGGCTTGCCCCGTGAGCTCGGTGACGTGCGTCTCGTTGACGGCTACGATATCGGCGACGCCGTCGGCGGTGGGGAGCGCGGTCGCGTCGGACCAGGTGGCCTTCAGGCGACCGCCGAGCTCGGGCACGAACTTGCGCTTGCAGGTCTCGATCGCCGCGCGCTGCATGTCGACCGCCTCGTAGGTGCAGCGGGGCAGCACCTTCGACGCGACGTGGTGCGCGCCCGCGCCCGTGCCACAGCCGAGCTCGACGACGTGCACCTTGCCGCCCCGGGCCTCCACGAGGGCCTTCACCTCGGGGAACTCGAAGAGCCCCGTGTACGCGTTCTTCCCGAACCGCTGCGGATCGGTCGCGCTCGTCGGGCAGGCCCCTGAGCCCTCTGGCCAGGCGTATCCCCAGGTGTTGAAGGTGAGCTCGTACGTCTCGCCCGACGCGCTACGCACGTCGCCCACCGAGCGGTAGAGCGAGTAGAGGAGCGAGTAGATCGAGGTCTTGTCGTAGTCGTCTTCCGAGACGTCGCCGTCGCTGGTCGAGATCTTGCCACGCTTCTCGACGAGCGCGCTCATCACCCAAGCCCCGAGGATGAGCTCGAGCTGGTTTCTCGTGTAGTCGGACTTTCGGTCGAGCGAAGTGAGGATATCCATTCGGGTGCTTTCTGTTGCGTGCGTGAGGCAGGCGCGCAACAGCGCCTCGCGGCACCCTACGCGAAGTTGGGGCACGCGAGTCACCCACATGGGCCTCGTCGACAGGTCCCGCGCCGTCGGTTGACCGAGGTCAGGTGAGCGCCGCGGCCGCTCCGCGCGGGCGCGCCGAAAATGGAAAAAGGGTGGTAGGCTCGCGCGCGTGACCACCGAACTCGTCAACTACACCCTCGAAGGCACCACCGCGATCGTCCGCATGGACGACGGCAAAGCGAACGCGCTGTCGGAGGGCATGATCGACGCGCTCACCGGGGCGCTCGAGCGCGCCGAGCGCGAGGCCTCCGCGATGATCCTCGTCGGGCGCGAAGGCCGCTTCTCGGGCGGCTTCGACCTGAAGGTCATGATGAGCGGGCCCGAGCAGGCGAAGGCCCTCCTGCTCCGCGGCTCGGAGCTCTACATGAAGCTCTACGGCGCGAGCCTCCCGCTCGTCATCGCGTGCACGGGGCACGCGCTCGCCGGCGGCTCGCTGCTCGTGCTCACCGGCGACGTGCGAATCGGCACCGCAGGCCCGTTCCGCATCGGCCTGAACGAGGTCGCCATCGGCCTCCCCGTGCCGGTGCTGGCGATGGAGCTCGCGCGCGACCGCCTCGTCAGCACCGAGCTGCCGCGCGCGACGCTCATGGCACAGATCTACGATCCCGAGGGCGCCGTGAAGGCGGGCTACCTCGACGAGGTGGTGCCGGCCGAGCGCCTGCTCGATCGCGCGAAGGAGGAGGCCACGCGGCTGACCGGGCTCGCGCGGCCGGCCTTCAAGGCCACGAAGTCGCGGCTTCGCGGCCGCACGATCGCGCACATCCTCGGCACGCTCGAGGACGACATGCGCACGCTGCTGGCCCCACCCGCCTGAACCACGCGGAGCCGCCCGGCTCAACGCACGAGATCGCGGAGCTCGCCCTCGAGTGACTCGGGGGCGGTCGCGAGCAGGGGCGCCATCGGCGCGCTCGAGAGGGTGTGCCAGTAGAGGACCGTCCTCGGCTCGCCAGCCGCCTCGAGCCGCGCGATCTCTGCGAGCGCCGCGGCGAAGGCCTTCGCCGTGTACGTCGGGTCGAGCGCGAGCCCCACCTCCGCCGCGCGCGCCGTCGCGAGCTCGCCCTGGGGGGTGGCGTGGCCGTACCCCGCGCCCAAGAAGCCTCCCTCGACACGGACGCGCGCGAGCGCCCCGGCCGCGTCGACCGCGGCTCGCCGCGCCGTTCGGCGCACGAGGCGGGCCATGAGCCCCTCGAGGACGAACACCGGCGACGAGACGGCGACGGCGACCACGCGCGAGGCGAGCCCGGCGGCTTCGAGGCCCACCGCGAGCCCCGCGACCGTGCCGCCCGAGCCGAGCGCCGTGACGATCACGTCGGGCTCGGGCAGCGCTCCCGCCTCGATCTGCGCGCGCAGCTCGAAGGCCGCGTCCACGTAGCCGAGCGTCCCGGTGACGCTCGAGCCGCCGAGCGACACGAACGCGGTCTGCGGGGTCATGTGCGCGAGCACCTGGAGCGGCACCTCGTGGAAGCCGCGCGCGCAAATCGGCTCCAGGCCGCGCCCTAGGCTCGCGCGCAGGTTGGTGACGACGTGCAGATTGCCCGGCTGCGGCACGAGGACGGCGGCCACGGCGAACCCTGCTGCGAGGCCGTACGTCGCGGTCGCCAACACGTGGTGGCTCCCGGCGGCGCCGACGGTGAGCAGGCGCGTCTTCCCGCGGGCGCGCGCGTCGAACAGCACCGGCTCGAGCTTTCGGACCTTGTTGCCGCCGTAGGCCTCTCCGGAGCGGTCGTCGCGCTTGACGTACACCAACACGCGCGGCGTCGAGAGGGCCTCGAGCGCGTGGACGGGGGTCGGGAACGTCCCGAGCGGCAGGCTCCCGCGCGTCGAAGCGCGAGGCGCCGGCGACTCGGGGTCCTGCGGGGCGGGCGGCATGGGTCGTACGGTGCAACGATTCGGCGCCGATTGCACGACCCGACCGGTCGGAAACATTTCCGAAACGGTGGCCACGCTAGTGCTGCGGCGGCGGTGGACAGGGCCTCGGCCCGGCCCACCGTGACGAGGGCCGGGGTGATAGGCTCCCCGACCGCGCGGCCTGGCTCGCGCACGGAGGCACGACCGTGAAGAAGATCGAAGCCATCATCAAGCCCTTCAAGCTCGACGAGGTGAAGGACGCGCTCTCCGAGGTGGGCGTGCAGGGCATGACCGTCACCGAGGTGAAGGGTTTCGGCCGCACCGGCGGCAAGAAGGAGGTCTACCGCGGCAGCGCGTACGTGGTCGACTTCGTGCCGAAGGTGAAGATCGAGATCGTCGTCCCCGAAGAGCACGTGAACGACGTGCTCGACGCCATCGAGAAGAGCGCCAAGACCGGCCGAATCGGCGACGGAAAGATCTTCGTCACCGACGTGGAAGAGGCCGTCCGCATTCGCACCGGCGAGCGCGGCCGCAACGCCATCTGAGGGGCCCCGCCGGCTCCTGAACCGTTCCCCAGCGAGGCCACCAGCCTCCCGTCATGAAATCGTCAAGAGAGGAAGACTATGAAGCCGAAGGACGTCATCGAGCTCGCCAAATCCAAGGATGTGAAGTTCATCGACATCAAGTTCGTGGACTTCCCGGGCCAGTGGCAACACACGACCCTGCCCGCACACCGCCTCGACGAGGCCATGTTCGAGGACGGCATCGCCTTCGACGGCTCGTCGATCCGCGGGTGGCAGCCGATCAACGCCTCCGACATGGTGATGATCCCCGACGCCAGCACGGCCAAGATCGATCCGTTCTACGAGCACACGACGCTGAGCCTCGTCGCGAGCGTCTTCGACCCCATCACGAAGCAGCCGTACTCCCGTGATCCCCGGCACATCGCGAAGAAGGCCGAGGCCTATCTCAAGCAGACGGGCATCGCCGACACGTCGTACATGGGCCCCGAGGCCGAGTTCTTCCTGTTCGACGACGTCCGCTTCGACCAATCGAAGCCGAACGAGGGCTACTACTTCCTCGACAGCAAAGAGGGAGCGTGGAACTCGGGCAAGTCCGAGGGCCCGAACCTGGGCTACAAGACCCGCTACAAGGAGGGCTATTTCCCCGTGCCCCCGACCGACACGCTCGCGGGCATTCGGCAGGAGATGATGCTGATGCTCGAGGCGACGGGCATCTCCGTCGAGGTGGGCCACCACGAGGTCGCTACCGGTGGACAGTGCGAGATCGGCTTCAAGTTCGCAGAGCTCCTCTCGTGCGGCGACAACCTCCTCTGGTTCAAGTACGTCGTCAAGAACATGGCGCGTCGCCACAACAAGGCGTGCACCTTCATGCCGAAGCCCCTCTTCGGCGACAACGGCTCGGGCATGCACGTCCACCAGTCGCTCTGGAAGGACGGGAAGCCCCTCTTCGGCGGCGACGGCTACGCCGGCCTCTCGCAGATGGCGCTCTGGTACATCGGCGGCATCATCAAGCACGCGGGCACCCTCGCCGCGTTCACGAACCCGACGACGAACAGCTACCGCCGCCTCGTCCCCGGCTTCGAGGCGCCGGTCAACCTCGCCTATTCGAGCCGCAATCGCTCGGCCTCCGTGCGAATCCCCATCACGGGGCCGTCGCCCAAGACCCGCCGCATCGAGGTGCGCTTCCCCGATCCGTCGTCGAACCCGTACCTCGCCTTCGCGGCGATGCTCATGGCCGGCCTCGACGGCATCCAGAACAAGATCGACCCGGGCGATCCGCTCGACAAGGACATTTACGCCCTCTCCCCCGAGGAGCTGAAGACCGTCCCGCAGATGCCCGGGAGCCTGGAAGAAGCGCTGAACAACCTGGAGCGCGACCACGAGTTCTTGCTCCGCGGCGACGTCTTCACGAAGGACGTCATCGAGGAGTGGCTCGACTTCAAGCGCACGAAGGAGCTGAACCCCATCCGCATGCGCCCCACCCCGCACGAGTTCTATCTCTACTTCGACACCTGATTGAACGTCGTGGTCTTCGACCACGACTGCTCAATCAGGTCTGACTTGTCATCGGAGGACTCCGTCCTCCGCCCCACCGGCGGAGCCGGCTGGGGCCCCACCTCCTGGTTTTGGGTCCCAAGCCCAAAACGGTGGAGGGCCCGCGTCGGCGGAGGACTCCGTCCTCCCGCCTCGCGGGTGCTCGGGGCTCGCGGGTGCTCGGGGCCCGCGGGTGCTCGGGGCCCGCGTCGGCGGAGGACTCCGTCCTCCCGCCTCGCGGGTGCTCGGGGCCCGCGTCGGCGGAGGACTCCGTCCTCCCGCCTCGCGGGTGCTCGGGGCTCGCGGGTGCTCGGGGCCCGCGTCGGCGGAGGACTCCGTCCTCCCGCCTCGCGGGTGCTCGGGGCCCGCGGGTGCTCGGGGCCCGCGTCGGCGGAGGACTCCGTCCTCCCGCCTCGCGGGGGAGCCTTCCTTCTTCGGGAGCCGGCGGGTTATCATGGCGGCGCCGGCGGGCGCGCTCGCGCACCGCACGAAGCCGAGGAGAGCTCTCATGAAGGTGCGCGCAGCGGTCGCCTACGAAGTTGGAAAGCCCCTCGTCGTGGAGGAGGTCGATCTCGAGGGTCCGAAGGCGGGCGAAGTGCTCGTCGAGCTCAAGGCAACGGGCATCTGCCACACCGACGAGTTCACCCTCTCGGGGGCCGATCCCGAAGGGCTATTTCCGGTGATCTTCGGGCACGAGGGCGCCGGCGTCGTCGTCGAGGTGGGCCCGGACGTCACCGGGCTCGCCCCGGGCGACCACGTGATACCCCTCTACACACCCGAGTGCCGGGGCTGCAAGTCATGCCTCAGCCGCAAGACCAACCTGTGCACCGCGATCCGCGCCACCCAGGGCAAGGGCATGATGCCCGACGGTACGAGCCGCTTCTCCATCAAGGGGAAGCCGATACACCACTACATGGGGTGCTCGACCTTCGCGAACTACACCGTGCTCCCCGAGATCGCGCTCGCCAAGATCCGCAAAGACGCCCCGTTCGAAAAGGTCTGTTATATTGGCTGCGGAGTGACCACCGGCATTGGCGCGGTCATCCACACGGCCAAGGTGGAGCCAGGCGCGAACGCCGTGGTGTTCGGCCTCGGCGGCATCGGGCTCAACGTCGTGCAGGGGCTGCGCCTCGTCGGCGCCGACAAGATCATCGGCGTCGACATCAACCCCGCGCGCGAGGCCCTCGGCGCGCAGCTCGGCATGACGCACTTCGTCAACGCCGAGGAGGTGTCGGGCGATCTGGTCGCGCACCTCGTCGAGCTCACGGGTGGCGGCGCCGACTACAGCTTCGAGTGCGTCGGCAACGTCGACCTGATGCGGCAGGCGCTCGAGTGCTGCCACCGCGGCTGGGGTGAGTCGATCATCATCGGCGTGGCCGGGGCGGGGCAGGAGATCAAGACCCGCCCCTTCCAGCTCGTCACCGGGCGCGTGTGGAAGGGCTCGGCCTTCGGCGGCGCGCGCGGCCGCACCGACGTGCCGAAGATCGTCGACTGGTACATGGAGGGCAAAATCGACATCGACTCCATGATCACCCACACGCTGCCGCTCGAGCGCATCAACGAGGGGTTCGACCTCATGAAGCGGGGCGAGTCGATCCGCACCGTGGTGACCTACTAGTCCCCTGGAGGCGTGATCCCTTCCAGAAGTCGCGCGGCTCGGCCTTTCGCCACAAGGGAGCGAGGGGGTGCCCCGTTTTCGGCGGCGGTGGGAGGATACTCATGTTCGAGGGTCGGCGTTCTCGCGCGGTCACACCCGAAACCACTGTCCCCTGAGCGCAAAGCGCCGCCTCCACCGCGCGGAACGACGTCCGAGTTGAGGACGGGCCCGCCGCCGCCGAAAACGGGGCACCCCCTCGCTCCTCGGAATGACACCGAAGACCCGACTTCTGATACGAACCACGACTCCAGGGGACTAGCGATAGGCCGGCCTCGCGCGGCGCGGCGCGCCTGGGTCGGCCCGCGCTACCTCACCGCCCGGAGGGGGAGCGTCGTTGATCGGTCGGAGCCCGGTCCCCGCCACGTACCCATAGCTGGCGTCGCGACCGACGCCCCACACGGTCACCGAGAAGGGCCCGTCGCTCTTGGCCTCTTGGCGACCGTAGCTGCACTCGCCCTTGGGGAACTTCTGCGGCACGAAGCCCTCGGTGAGGGTGACCCAGGTCCACTCGTATTTGTCGCCCGTGCCGATGGGCTGCCAACCCGTGATCTCCCCGGCGCAATCGATGGTGACCGGAGAGAAGCCCTTGGCGGTCTTTCGCCGCACCACGGTGAGCGTGGTGAGCGGGAAGGTGAAGTCGGTAAAGAAGATGTACCGGTCCAGGAACTGGTCACTCGCCGGCACGTTCACGAAGTCGGGATCCCCCAGCGTGAGCTTCCCGGGCGTACCGCCGCCGTAGGTCGATCCGGTCATGTAGACCGACGCGTAGATGGGGTGCTTCGAGTCCTGGCTTCGCACGACGACGATGGAGTCCGCGATGAAGTGCGCCGACTCGCCGGCCTCGAGCTTTTCGGGCGCGCCGAGCGGGCGCGAGGGCTCGTAGGTGAGGGTGGTGCCGTTCACCGCGCCCACGATCGAGTAGGGCACGCTCTCGCGGATGTCGGGAGAGAAGCTATCGAGCCGCGGCTTGTAGGGCACGAGCGCGTACTCCGTGCCCCACATCGCGAAAGGCGGGATCTGCTGCTGCATCGTGTCGCAGTAGGGGAGCGGGAGCTCGGTGCAGACCGAGCCGCCGAAGAGGCCGACCGGCTTGCTCGTCGCGATGGGACTGCCGGTGAGCGACGCCTGCGTGAGCTGCAGCACCTGACCCCGCGAGAGCTTCCAAGACTGGGTGACGTTGCGCGCCGCGCCGGCGACGTCCTGCCCGGACGGGATCTCGACCGTGGGGCGCATGCTCACCTCGGTGTCGTCCTCGTTCGCTACGATCTGCAGGGTGCGGCGGCGCAGCGTGGTGCCAAAATCGTTGGGGCTCACGGCCACGTAGCTTTTGTCCCATGCGGTGCTCGGGAGGAGCAAGGTCGCGGTGGGGACGTAGCTGTCCGCGCCGCCGTAGGGGAAGATGGTGTACGCAGCGATGGGCGCGTCGGCCTTCAGGTGAAACGCCTGGGTCTTCGACGTGCCGTGCCGGATCGGGTCGACGGTCAGCGCGGGCGTGACCCCGACGGGGCAGAGCTTCACGTTCTGGCTGCCCTGCGCGACGAGCGGATCGTGGGCGAGGAACACGATCGCGACCTCGCCGGGCGGGAGCGGTCCGCTCAGCACCGTGTACTCGGGATCGATCCCCTTGCGCTTGACGGTGTAGGTGGACTTGGAGATGTCGAGGGAGGCGGCGCCGAAATCCGCCGAGAGCGCCACCGGGCGGTCCCAAGTGTTGGCGATCATCGCGGCGTAGCAGGCCCCTCGGTAGGAGGGCAGATCGTCGGGCTGCACGGCCCAGAAGTCACAGCCCGTGGACCCCTTGGAGAGCGCGACCGCCGTGCAGGCGTCCAAGCAGGTGCCCTTGCCGCAGCCCTGGTCCTTCGTGCACTCCTCGACGACCCGCTCGGCGCCCTCGCAGCCATCGAGCACGCGCTTGAGATCTCGCGAGCAGTGCACCCCGCAGACCGGGGGCGCGGGCGGCGCGGCGTCTTCCTTCGGGAGCTCGAAGGTGGGTGTGGGCTTGGGCGCCTCGCCGGGATCGCGAGCCGTGCCGCAGGCGGCGAGCGCCAGGGGGCAGAGAGCGCCGAGCAGGCCGAGGAGGATGAAGGAGGCCGCGCGGCGCGGCCGGAGAGTGGTGAGCATGGGGCGAGGCCTTTCTAGTGCCTCGATTCTCTTGAATCGAGGTACGCGGGTTTGGGCGGAGCCCAACAGAACAGGAATCGTGCTGCGTTGTTGGGCGAGGCCCAGTGTGCGGAGCACCGTTCGCTTCGATGGAAACGCGACACTAGAAGCGGACCGACACGGGGCTTGGGTGCGCGACGGTGTCGCGCGTGCCGAGGCCGAGCTCGCCGAGCTCGTTGCTCCCCCAACACGAGACCGTCCCGCCCTGCAGGAGCGCGCACACCGTGCCCCGCGCCGCGGCGACCTGCACCGCGCGGCCCGTGAGCGCCTTGGCGGGGACGAAGAACATGGAGAACTTGTCGGCCACTCCGCGACCGAGCGCGCCGCGAGAGTCGTCGCCCGCGCACTGCACCGTGCCGTCGGTGAGCCTCACGCAGGTGATCTCGCCGGCGGCGGTCACCTGCTGCGGGTATCCCTTCTCGCTCGCGACGCGGGCCCTCGTCGGCATCTTCGCGGGGTCGGGGAGCCCGGTGCCGAGCGCGCCGCCGTTGCTCCCGCCCCAGCAATAGAGCTGCCCGCCGCGCGCGACCGCGCAGGCGTGGCCGAGCGGCTGGACCGGCGGTCTGGGGAAGCCAGTGCCCGGCGGCTGGTACATGGTGGTCGACGAGACCGAGAAGCTCGTCACGCCCGTGAGGTCGAGCGGGAGCGGGCGAGGGTCGGGGCTCAGCGAGGCGATGCGCGCGGCCACGACGCCCTCGTTTCCGGCGACGGCTCCCCAGGCGAGCAGCGCTCCCGCGGTCGTCACGGCGAACGCGGTGTCGGTGCCACCGGCCGTCCGCGCGATCTTCGCGCTGCCGAGATCGGCGCGCTCGGGAGCGCCGTTCACGCCGCCGTCCAAATCGGTCCGCGCGAGGAGGAGCTGCGCGTTCGCGCCCCAACAGTGAACTTCTCCCGAGGAGAGGACCGCGCAGGCCGTGCGCTGGCCCACGTCGACGCGGACCGCAGGGCCGGCGAGCGCCGCCGGGCTCGCGAGAGGGTGAGCGAGCGCGTCGGCGACCGCAGGGTTCTCGAGGCCGAGCTGCCCTCGGTCGTTGCCTCCCCAGCACTTCACCTTGCCGTCGACGAGGCGCGCGCACGAGGTGGTGCCACCCGCCGAGAGCTGCGTCACACCCGTGAGACCGGTGACCACCGTGGGTCGAGCGCCGGCGTCACCGGCATCGCTCGCCCCCGCGTCGCTGGTGCCGGGCGTCCCCGCGTCGGCCTCGGCGTCGGCCTCGGCGTCGGCCTCGCGTCGGCCTCGCCCGCGTCAGGAGCGCCCGCGTCCGGCTCGACGATGGGAGGAGCCGCGCCGCCGAGCTCACCGTTCGGGTCGTTCCCCCAGCACCGCACGGTGCCGTCGCTCATGCGCGCGCAGAAGTGCGCCGCCCCCGCCGCGAGCTCCACCACGCACGGGGTGGACGCGCACACCACGGCCTCGTCGGCAGGGTCGAACGGTGGCCGCGGATCGACGTCGGGCACGCTGGAGTCGAAGGGGGCCTGCGCGTCGGGGCCGAGGACCGGCGGCCGGCCGGCTTCAAGGGCGGGCTGCTCCGGCGTGGGCGGTCGGCTGACCGAGCTCGAACACGCGACGAAGCCCAGGCTCGCGAGCGGGGCGAGGAGCGCGCCGAGGGCGAGCAGGGAGCGAAGGGGTGGACGACGCCGGGTGCTCATTGTGATGAATTCCTTAAGGTTTTCCAGGCGTTCGGCGGATCGCGATGTCGTCGCCGACGATCCAAAAATCAGCGCTGGTCGCGCCCCAGAGGCCGCTGAAGCGGCGCACGATCGGCGCGCTCGTCACCATGAGCGCGGCCTGCGTCCACGTGGTCCCGTCCCAATGGCGGAGGCGCCCGTAGTCGCCCGCAGCCCACACGTCGTTCGGCGCGGTGCCCCACACGGCGCCGAGCGGAAGATCCCAGATGGGGCGAGGGAGGAAGGCCCACGTGAAGGTGCGGCCCGCGTCGGCGCTCGTTCCGTGCCAATACCCGAGCGCACCGCCCGCGCTCTGCCCGACGAGCCACATCGAGGTCGCGGAGCCCATGGCGGCGGCCGTGAGCTCGCCGGGAATGCCCGAGCTGGCGGGGCTCACGCCAGGATCGGGCGGGAGGGTCTGGACCTCCCAGGTGCTCGAGCCCGCGGCGAGACGAAGGACCCGCGCCGCGGCGCGCCCGCCGGTGTCCGCGGCCACCATGCCCTCGACCCAGGTGCCAGCGGCGGGAGTGCCCCAGACATGCCGGAACGCGACGTCGGTGGGGACGTCCGGCACGACCTGCCATCCCTCACTCGTGAGGTGCACGAGGCGCCCAGTCGCGGGGTACGGGTAGCTCTTGCCACGTGTCCCGCCGGCGGCCCACACGTCCTGTGGGCCCGTGCCCCACAACGCGGTGAGCGGGATCGTGGGGTCGCCGGGCGCGTCCACCGGCGCGAAGACGAGCGAGGACGAGCTCGCGCCCGTGCCGTGCAGGAGCCCCTGCGCGCCGAGGATCCACACGTCGGTGGGGCCGCTCCCCCAGATCTTCAGGAGCGCCGGCTCGCCAGGGAGGGTCACGTGGAGAGCCCAGGCGCGACCGTCCCATCGGAGGACGCGTCCGGTCTCCGAGATCGCCCACACGCTCCCCGTTCCGTCGCCCCACACGCCGCTGAGCTTCTGGTCGGGGGGCAGCGCGGTCGGGCAGAAGCCCTGCGCCGAGCACTCGCGCGGCGCAGCGTCTCCGACCATGGCGTCACGCGCGTCGGGGCGGGCCGTGTCGGCCGCGTCCTCGGCGTCGGCCGCGTCGGAGGAGGGCAACTGCGCGTCCTGTGGCGCGATCGGAGCGGCGTCGGCGGGGGCGAGAGGCCCGTCCGAGCTCGAGCACGCCACGGCGATCGCGCACGTCGCAGCGAGCCCAACGAGCGAGGCAACGAGCGAGCGAGAGAGCAAGAGGCTGCGCGAGCGACCATTCAACGTGGGGTTCATCCGCCGTCTCCTTGGGGCGCAGGCTTCGCCTTGGGCCCCGTGTAGTGAAGGACGATGCCCTCGCCCACGATCCAGACGTCGTTCGGTGAGCTGCCCCAGATCCCACGGAGGGAAGGCTTCGCCCCGAGCGGCAGCTGCGCGGTCGACTTCGTGAAGCTGCGACCGTCGAAGTGCAGGATGGTGCCGCCGTTGCCGACCGCCCACACGTCGCTCGGGCCCGTGCCCCACACCCAGTGCAGGTCCTCCTGGCTTGGCGACTCGACGCGCTGCCAGCGGTCGTCCGCCGGCGTGATGTGGCGAATCGTGCCGAGTCGTCCGACGGCCCAGACGTCGGAGGCGGAGCTCCCCCAGACGCCCTCGAGGGTCACGTTCGATTGGCTGTCTACCCTCGTCCACGTGAGCGGATCGAGCGGATACCCGGCGTCCGTCTCGGGCGGGCCGCCATCGGTCGGCGTCCCGTGCAGCGTGAGCCCGCGCTCGTGGGGCACGTAGACGCTGTTGTCGGCGACCATCCACACGTCGTTCGCCGAGCTGCCCCAGATGCCGCGAATGTACGGAGAGCCGGTCTGCGGTGCCCAGGCCAGGCCGGCCTCGGGGCCGCCGTCGGGGTTCGGGTAGCTGATGAAGCGATCGCCCGACGTGTTCCGCCCGGTGAAGGGATCTTTGGTATCGAACGCGCGACCGCCGATGCGGATATCGGTGGGCGAGCTGCCCCAGATCGCGTCGATGTACGCCGAGCTCGCGACCGGAAGAGGCGTGGGGACCGCCTCCCAGGTCGTCTGCGGGCCACGGAAACCGGAGCAATGAAGGATGACTTGCGAGTCGCTCACGGCCCACACGTCGTTCGGGCCGCTACCCCAGACAGCGAAGAACGTGTTGCGAACTCCGCTCTCCGTGAGCGCCCAGTTGGTGCCGTCGAAGTGGGCAATCGTGCCCCCCGAGCCGACCGCCCAGACGTCGTTCTTGCTCGAGCCCCACACGGCCGTGAAGGCGTGGAGCGGGTTCGCGACGGTGGGCGTCCTGCACCAATCGACCTCGTCGCAGGTGGCCTCCCGGACCGTGCACCGAGGATCCGCCGCGTCGCAGCCCGTCTCGGGGCCCGCGTCGGCGACGTCCGGGCCCGCGTCCACGGGCTCTGTCGCGCTGTCGCCGGGCCGGCTCGCGTCCTTCGCGTCGTCGGGGCTCGCGTCGCTCGTGGCGCAGCTCACCGCCGCGCAGAGCGCCCCGGCCACCAGCGCCGACACGGCACCGACCGCAAACCACCGCGACCTCGGCGCGTGAGACGGCCTCATCGCGACACCCCGGCTTCGCACTCCGTCATGAGGCACTTCCCGTCGATGCACGGCTGTCCTGCGCCGAAGTCACACGCTTTCCCGCACCCGCCGCAGTTCGCGGGGTGCACGCGAAGATCGATCTCGCAGCCGTCCGTCGGATCGCCGTTGCAGTCGGCGAACCCGGGGAGGCACTCCAGCTCGCAGAGCCCCTTACGGCACGAGCTCACCTGGTTGTTCCGGGCGTTCGGACAGAAAATCTTGCACGAGCCGCAGAAGCTCTTGTCGTTCACGAGGTCTCTGCACCCCGAGGTACCGCACTTCGTGAGTCCCGACTTCTCGCACACGTCGAGGCACTGGAAGCCCGCGCCGTCATCGCGGCACTCCTGGTCGGCGGCGCACGCGAGCCCGCAGCCGCCGCAGTTGTTGCGGTCGGTCTTGATGTTGACCTCGCAACCGTCCGAGGCGCAGCCGGCTCGGAGGTCGTTGTTGCAGTCGGCGAAGCCAGCCTTGCACGCGAGGACGTCGCACTGCGAGTTGCCGCAGCCGTAGTCGGTGTTCGGGGGCTTGGGGTTGCACCCGCCGACGGGGTTCGTCGAGCAGGAGCGCGAGCAGGCCCCGCAGTTGCTCCGGTCGTTGCGCGTGTCGACGCAGCGGCCGTTGCACTCGGTCTTGCCGTCGCCGCAGCCGCAACGCCCCTTGATGCATTTGGTGCCGGAAGGGCACACGTTGCCGCAGACCCCGCAGTTCTGCGGATCGGCGTCGACGTTGACCTCGCAACCGTCGTCGAGCAGGCCGTTGCAGTTCTTGAACACCAAGACGTTGCCGAGGCCGATCTCTTTGGTCTGGCACTCGAACGCGCACGCGCCCTGCGCGCAGCTCGCGCTCATGTTGATGCCGTCGAACCCCTTGCACTCCACGCCGCACGCGCCGCAGTTGTTGGGGTCGGTGAGGAGGTTCGTGCCGCACTTGAACGACGGCTTGTCAGAGCACGTCGAGTAGGGAGCGGGGCACTCGGTGCCGATGCACGCGAGCTCTCCCTTGGTCGACCGCGCGGCGTCACCGCCGTCGGGCACCTGGGGGATGAACGTGGGCGGGGGCGAGGCGTCCGCGGCGGTCGGCTCGGCGCCCACGTTGACCGTGGTCGCGCAGGCGCCGGCGACGAGCGCGACCGCGCAGACCGTGAGGACAACGAAGTGATTCCTGTGTAAAATCAAGGCGTAGCGCTCCCTGGGTTGGCGTGGACGCTCGGCGTGAACAGCGCCGCGAGGTGCGAGCGATGGCTCGAAGTGGGGTACGCGCGCTCGAAGCTCTTCCAGCGGCGCTCGGCCTCGGCGATCCGCTTCTGGTACACGAGGGCCTCGATCGCGATGGCCTCCCGCTCCTGAACGAAGTGCCCCGACGGGAATCCCCGCTCGTGTTCACGGCAGAGCGCGAGCGCCTCCGCGGGGCGGCCGTGGAGCGCGTCTTGGGCGCGGCCAACCAGCATCAGCTCGTCGCCCTCGGTCGCCGGGCCGGTGGCGATCTTCGCGGGCGACTTCGGGGCGCCGCTCGTCGACGCGGCGTTCGGCTCGGAGACCCGTGGAGGCGCGGGCGCGGGCGGCGCGGGCGGCGCGACAGCCTCGACCACGAGACTGTCCGGCGGCGCCGTCGTCGCGATGGGCGTCGTCGTCGTGAGGGGCGCGCGCGCCGGCTCGCGCGGCGCCGAAGGCGACGGCGCCGGGGTGACCGCGAGCCCAATCGCGACGAGCGCCACGCCACCGAGCAGTCCTCCAAGCGCCCAGGGGCCACGGCTCGCGCCCGGTCCGCCCGGCCCGCCGAGCGGACCGGGAGGAATGGAGCCTTCCAGCGCCGCCTCGATGCGCCGGAGCCGCTCGGCGTCCGGTCCGGGCTCGGCCCGCTCCGCGTCGAGCGCGGCGCGCACGACGGACGAGCCACCGAGGGAGAGTCGCTCGGGATCCATGCCGCTCATCGGGACCCCCGCTGCGGCTCCCGCGCAGCATGTGCGCGCGCGGCCTCGAGGCGACGGCCGGCCTCGACGATGAGCTCGCGCGCCGAATGCAGCCGGGAATACGCGGTCTGGACGGGGCACCCCACCGCCGCTGCGACGTCCGCCATGGTCAGCTCCTCGATCTCGTAGAGGACGAACACCGCCCGACGCGGCTCGTCGAGCGCGCCCAGGAGCCTGTCGAAATCCGCGCGCGCCTGGCTCCGCTCCATGGCAGCCTCGGGCGACGCCGCCTCCGACGGGGCGTCGACGCCGTCGAGGGGAGCGCTACGGGGCGGGGCGGCGCGGCGGTAGCGAGACACCTCACGCACGCAGATTTTGTAGATCCACGCCCGAAGCTGGTTGCGCTCCTCGTAGGTGCCGAGGCCGCGGTGGACGGCGATGAAGACGTCCTGGGTGAGATCGTCGAGGTCGGCGTCCGGCACGCCGAGGCGCCGCAACAAGCGCCAAACCATGGGCCCGTGCTGACGGAAGATGTCGGCGCAGCTGGGCTTCGTGCTCATCAGGTACGCGGGCGCATGGGCGAGCGCACCGGTGGAGCCGAAGGATACCATCCTGAGTAGAAAGAGCGGTCGGCCGCCGAATTATGAAACGAACTCAAAAAAAGTGCGCAGCGATCCCGGCGGAGGTCTGGAAGGTCACCGGCGCGGCCTGGTGCAGGGTCGTCTCGCGCTTCGCGGCGTCGTCGTAGGTGAAGCGATCCCGCACCAGCGGCGTCGCGAGCTGCGCGGTGAGGCGCGGCTCGAGGCCGAGAGCGCCCCACCGGTAGGGGCCAAGCCCGAATTGGCCCTCGACCGGCACGGCGAGATGCGCACGCGCGAAGAGGCGATCCCCGGAGAGCTCGGGCGCCGTGGCCGTGAGGCGCCCGGCGTCGACGCCGGCGCAGAGCGCGAGCCGCGGAGCCCCCGACCCGAACCCCCAACAGGCGAGCGCGGCGAAGGAGAGCCGGTCGACCCGGCCCTCGGGGAGCGTCTCGGTCGACCGTCGTGGCCAGTAGGCGCCGCGGACCACCAGCCACGGCGCGGCCCCCGCGTGGGTGGGAAAGTGGACGGCGAGCCCCCCCTGAAACCCCACGGCGACGTGCGGGAGGACCCCGGTGCCGCCCAGCACGTCGACGCTCGGCACGAGCTGCCAGCGCGCCGGAGGCCGACCGCTCGCGGCAAGCGGCGACCGCACCGGAGCGCGCGGGGCCACGGGCAGCGGAGGGTTCGCGGCGGGCGGGGGGGGTGGCGGGAGGGATGGCGGCGGCGGTGGTGGCGGCGGCGGCGGCGGTGGCGCCGGTGGCGGCGGCGTGGCCACCATGCGCGGAGGGCCAATCATGATGGCCAGGAGCACCCCGAGCGCGTCGCGGCCGCGATCGCAGTCGGGCGCATCGATCGTGACCGTGCGCTCTCCCTGGGGCTCGCCCGCGCGATCGGTCTCGACGATCCTTGCGCGCCATTTTCGCCCCGAAAGGTCGTCGACCATGAGCGACAGGCTGCGGTCCGCGCCCTCGGGGACGAACACGGCGCGGCGGAGGCGCCGCTCCACCACCTCGCGCAAGACCTCGGGGCCGCCGCAGCGGTGTACGGCCTGCGCGCTCTCCGGGACGACCAAGGAGAAGCGAGCCTCGCGCTCGACCGCGACGGGCAGCGCCGGGGGTTCGGCGCGGCTCTCCACCGCCAAGAGGACGAGCGCGACCGCGGCGAGGAGCGGTGTCGCTTTGCTGGGCATGCGTGCCACGAACCGGCCCTCGAGGAGTAGCGCAGAGCTTACCACGAGCCCTCGCGACGGAGCGCTCGCCCTGCCCTTCTGGGCCCGCTCGGATCGCTGGGCTCGCACACCCCGGCGCCTCAGGCGCGGGTCAGGTGCGCAGGGCGGCGAGCGCGCGGCGCAAATTGGCCCGCGCCGTGGCGTCGTAGGCGTCGTGGAAGATCGCCGTCGCGAAGAGGCGCGGGCGCGCCGCGAGGCCTTCGAGGAACGCCGCCCGCCCCGCGCGAAACGCGGCTGGCGGGTAGGCCTCGGCGTACTCGTACGCCACACCGCGCTCGTACGCGTCGTAGTCCGCCGCGCGGGCGCCGAGGATGGCCATGTCGCAGTCGAGGAACACCGCGAGGTCCCGATCGGCGCCGGGCTCGATCGTGCCGTGTCGGGCCGTGGCCAGAATGAGCTCGGTGACCCGGGCGGGATCCGCGACAGGGACCTCGGCGAGGGCCTCGCGGGCGAGCGCCGCGGAGCGCGCCTCGTTGTCCTTGGCGCGCGCGTCGTAGACCGCGTCGTGAAACCACACGGCCACCACCACCGACGCCTCGTCGTCGAGCGCGGCGCGTTGAAGGCTCCCGAGGCGCTCTTTGGCCCACGCGAGGTGCCGGAGCACCTCCACGACGTGGCCGAGCGTGTGGTACGCGCGGCGTCCCTCGCCGTACGCCGCCACGAGCCGCGAGCGCCACGCCTCTGGGAGACCGAGCGGGCTCGCCTGGGAGAGCGCAGTCAAGCGCGCCGGCGCCTCCTGAGGTGGGGAGTCGGACTGCACGGAGCCAATGATGGCCGCGTCTCGCCCGCGGCGCCAGCGTCCGCGTCGCGCACCGGCGCGGCGGAACAGCGAGCTCGACCGCGCGAAGCTACAAAACGCCGAAGCGTACCCGGCTCTCGCGGGGCACGCCTCGGCTCACGAGCGGGGTGCGGTCAGGCGGTGGGCTGCGCCGCGCCCTTGGACTTGCCCTTGCCGTTGCCGTTGGACTTCGCCTTGGCGCCGAGGTCGTCCGCCATCTTGGCGGCGCGCGCGGTGCTCTCCCAGGGGAACTCCTTGCGGCCAAAGTGACCGTAGCCCGCCGTGGCGAGGTAGATCGGGCGGAGGAGGTTCAGCTCCTCGATGAGGGCCTTCGGGCGCATGTCGAAGTTGGCGAGGATGTACTTGCCGAGCACCTCGTCGTCGACGGTGCCGGTGCCGAAGGTGTTGACGTGCACGCCGACCGGCTTCGCGACGCCGATCGCGTAGGCGATCTGCACCTCGCACTTGGCGGCGAGGCCCGCGGCCACGACGTTCTTCGCGACGTAGCGCGCGTAGTAGCAGGCCGAGCGGTCGACCTTGGAGGGGTCCTTGCCGGAGAAGGCGCCGCCGCCGTGGCGACCCATGCCGCCGTAGGTGTCGACGATGATCTTGCGGCCGGTGAGGCCGCAGTCGCCCATGGGGCCGCCGACGACGAAGCGCCCGGTGGGGTTCACGTGGAACTTGGTGTTCTTGTCGAGCAGCTTGGCCGGGAGCGTCTTCTTGATGACGAGCTCCATGACGGCCTCTTTCAGCGCCTTGTGCTTCACGCTCTCCGAGTGCTGCGTGGAGACCACGACCGCGTCGATGCGGAGCGGCCTGCCGTTCTCGTACTCGAGCGTGACCTGGGTCTTGCCGTCGGGGCGGAGGAAGTCAACCTTCTTGCTCTTTCGGACCTGGGTGAGCACGCGGGCGAGCTGGTGCGCGTACGCGATGGGCGCCGGCATGAGCTCGGGGGTCTCGTTCACCGCGAAGCCGAACATCAGGCCTTGGTCGCCCGCGCCCTGCTCCTTGTGCATGCCCTCGCCCTCGGTCACGCCCTGCGCGATGTCGGGGCTCTGCTGCTCGACGGCGGTGAGCACGGCGCAGGTGGTCGCGTCGAAGCCCATGTCCGAGTGCGTGTAGCCGATGTCGGCCACGGTCTTGCGCACGATGGTGGGGTAGTCGAGGCGGGCGGTGGTGGTGATCTCGCCCGCGAGCACGACCATGCCGGTCTTCGCGAGGGTCTCGCAGGCGACGCGGGCCTTGGGGTCTTGCGCCAAGATGGCGTCGAGGACCGCGTCGGAGACGTGGTCGCAAAGCTTGTCCGGATGCCCCTCGGTGACCGACTCCGACGTGAACTGATAACGGCTCATGATCTCTCCTGGCTCGGGTCCCGTCGCCGCCTGGTTCAGGCGGCTCGGGAGCCTCGTCGTACTCCGCCCACCGCGCGCGCGGAGGCACTTCCTCAAGCCGAGCGAGATAGCGCTTCCTGGGCGCCTCGCAAAGTCCCAACCGGGTGCCCGTCGCTTTTCTTTGGCTCTGCCGCGTCGCGGGGCCCGCCGTGGGGCCACCACGCGAGCGACTCCCGCACCGAGGGACGGCGACGTCAGGGGAGGCGCCCCCGTCGTCCGCGTGTATCATGCATCGATGCTCCGCATCGGCCTCGTAGGCGCGGGCGACGCCGCGGCCCACCACGCGCGTGCCCTCGCGAGCGCAGCGCGGCTCCGCGCCGATCAGGCTCGGCGCCCCCGTGTTCGAGTCGGGTATCACCTGCGCCACCACGCGGGCCACCGCGCGCGGCGAGGGCGCGCGGTTCTTCGCGATGGCCGCGCTCCGCACGCACGGCCTCGACCTCTGCGCGTGGCTGCTCGGCGCTTCGCCGGCCGAGGTGTCGGGGAGGCTTCTCCTCGAGGGCGCGACCGACCGCCGCCGAGGTCACGCTGGTTCCCCTGCCCTTCGAGCCCGAGAACCCCTACGTGGCGCAGCTCCGCGCGTTCGTGCAGGATGCACGCGTGGGCGCGATCGACGAGGCCGCCATCGCGAACGTGTCGGCCCTCGACAGCCTCTCATCGCTACTGCCGAATGCCGGCGACCCGATCCTCTGACATCGACCAAGGTGAGCCCAATGACGCCGCAAGGACTCCGCAAAGACTCCTATTGTTCGTATTGCGGGACCGCGATGCCCACGCCGACCGGGCCGGTGGGCGAGCCAGGCTACCCGCGCACCTGCCCGAGCTGCGCCACCACCGTGTGGTCGAACCCCATTCCGGTGGCGGTCGTGCTTCAGCCCGTGTTGAAGGGCGACCGCACCGGGCTGCTCGTCGTGCGGCGCGGCATCGAACCGCGGCGGGGTCTCTTGGCGCTGGTCGGGGGGTTCGTGGAAGACCACGAGACCGTTCAGGAGGGCGGCGCCCGCGAGATGCGCGAGGAGACGAATGTGATCGTCGCCTCGGAGCGCCTGCGGCCGTTCGGCTTCACCTCGACGGACCCGCGGCCGAACCGGGTCTTGCTCTTCCTCGCGGGCGACCCCCTCCACGGGGGGCAGCTGGGCGCGTTCGCGGCGAACTCCGAGACCCTCGAGCGGGGCCTCGTCTTCGGTCCAGCGCGCCTCGCCGAGGTGTTCGCCTTTCCGCTCCACCTCGAGGCGGCGAAGCGATGGTTTGCCGAGCGAGGAGCCGAGGGGCCGCATGACTACGAGACCATCTGAGCCTGCCGCAGCGCCTGCGCACGGCGCCGAGCGCATCCCCTACCGCGGCAAGCGCTACGAGGTCCCCCTGTTCGATGCGGCGGGCGCGGGCGCGCGCGGTCTCCGGGGCGGCGAGGCGAGTGCCAGCGTGTGCCGAACGCCACGAGGAGCCGCGCGCGGCCCGAGGTTTGTCGCGTGGCCCGCTCCTTGCAGAACGCTGCGGGAATGAACGCCCCTCTCTCCGCCTCGCTGGGTCTCGCGGTGCTCCTGCTCGGCGGCTGCTCCGGCAGCGCCGAGCGGGTCGTCACCGTGTCGCCGTTTCCCGTCATTCGCCCCGCGGGAGGCTTCGGGCCCGACGAGCTCAGCACCGAGGGGCACTCCCTCCTCGGGTACGAGCACACCTACTTCTGCGAGTCGAAGGTGACCGTCCGACGCGAAGAGGACCCGTCCTGCACCGACGGCGTGGCCGACTGCTCGAGGTCCCTCGACCGCGTCGTGAGGCGCGACCTGGGGCGCTGCGCGGCGGCGGGCGAGCGCTTCACGCTGGACCGCGTGGCCATGCTCGGCGGAGGCAGAGTCGGCGGGAATGACGGCTACCGGGAGGACCCTCTCTCGGGGTCGTGCGACGCGGGCTTCGTGCTGGGGCGGACCACCTCGCATCCGCTGCGCGTCTCGTTCCCCGACGACGCCTCGTGCACCGCGCTCGCGGCGTCGTTTCGCGGGAGGGTGGTGACGGTCGACCTCGACCTCGTGGTGAAGTCCCCCGACGAGGTGGAGCTCGTCGCCTCGCGCGCTTCCCGCTAGCCCGGAGAATCCTTGTGAGCGCGCTCCTACTTGCGGCCGAAGACCCCGCCGAAGTAGGCGGCGCCCGCGGCAGCCGCGAGGAGCAGCGTGACGACGAGACCGATCGCCCCGGCGCCCACGCCGCCCTTCTTCGCCGCGGGAGCCGCGACGAGGGCCGTCGGCGCGGTCGCCGCTCCGGAGGTCGCGGTCGGCTGCGCGTTCGCCGCCGCCGCCACGCCCTGCGGGTTCTTGCTCGACGCGACCTGGAGCGGCTCGTGATCCTCGAGCGCGGAGAGGTTGCCGTCGGCGATGTTGGGGAGCGAGTCGGCGAGGGTCGACGTGGAGCGCGACAGGTCGGCGCCGAGGTTCAGCTCGTTCGCCCAGTTGGTGGGGTCGACGAACGAGTTGCCGTGGAGCGGCTGCACGCCCTCGGACTGCGCGGCGGGGTCGCCCGAGTCCTCGTCGTCGCGGAGCGAGGTGAACTCGAAGAGCGCCTCCTCGATCAGCTTGTCGATCTTGGAGCCTTGGGGAGCGCGGACCTTCTCGCGGTCGCGGATGGCGACGGTGACGATCTCCGCGATGTCGAAGGTGCTGACCGGCTGGCCGAACGTGTAGAGGAAGCGCGCGAGCTCCTGGCCCAGCTCGCGGGCGGTCTGGTAGCGGGCGGCCGGGTCGCGCTGGAGCGTCTTGTTGAGGATGCGCTCGAGCTCGCGTGGCACCTTGGTGTTGATCTGCGAGATCGACGGGATGACCGAGTCCTGAACCTTCTTGACGGTCTGGTAGTCGGTCTCACCCAGGAAGAGCCGCTGCTGCGTGAGCAACTCCCACAGGATGATGCCCACAGCGTAGATGTCGGTGCGGAGGTCGACCTCCTGCCCCATCGCCGCCTCCGGCGACAGGTAGGAGAACTTCCCTTTGATGATGCCGGGCTCGGACTTCTCGAGCTGGGAGCTCGCCTTCGCGAGCCCGAAGTCCACGATCTTGATCTCGCCGTACTTCGTAATGAGCACGTTCGGCGGCGACATGTCGCGGTGGACGATGTGGAGGGGAGCGCCTGACTCGTCGCGCACCTCGTGCGCGTACGACAGGCCTTTGCAGATCTCGAGGGCGATGAAGGCCGCGGCCTGCACGGAGAACTCGCGGTTCTGCTTCTTCATCGACTCGGCGATCGCCTTCAGGTCGGCGCCGTCGACGAACTCCATGACGATGAAGTAGGCGCCGTCGCCCGCGCCGATATCGAAGACCTGCACGCAGTTCGAGTGCGAGAGCTGCGCCGACAGGCGGGCCTCGTCCAGGAACATCGAGATGAACTTCTTCTTCTTGCCGAGATCCGGCAAGACGCGCTTGATGGCGACCTGCTTCTTGAAGCCCTGGAGCCCCTCGCTCTCGGCGCGAAAGACCTCCGCCATGCCGCCCGCTTCGAGCTTCTGGAGGACGCGGTAGCGCTGCTGCGATTCAGACATTCGGGCTCCGGAGCGACGAGCGAGGACTCCGTTCGGCGGCGGCGCACGCGCGGGCTCCGACGGAGCGCGCGCGGCGGGGCGGCGGACGAGAGGCGCCGTCAGGGTGCCACCTTACGCCGAGGCGGGTCAAGGACCGGCATGGGCGGAGCGCTCGATCGAGGCGCGCGACCCGTGCGCCCGCGGCGGAGCTGTGCGACAATGCGGGGAGGAACCCATGAAGAAGCGCTCGGTCGTAGGTAAGAAGCTCCTCGTCGCCTCTCTTGGGGTGGCCGCCGTCAGTTACGTCGCCTGCTCCGGAGAGGTGGCGAGCACCGACGCAGGAGCTGGCGGCGCCGACGCGGCGGCCGATCGGCTCGTGTCCTCCGGCAACCTCGTCCCTCCTCCCATCGACGCGACGCCCCCGCGCGACGCGGCGCCCGACGTCCCGCCGACCTCCGGCAACCTCATGCCGCCCCCGCCGCCCGACGCGGGCGACGCGGGCGACGCGGCCGGGCCGGCCGACGGCGGGCGCGACTGAACGCGAGCCCTTGGACGGAACCCTCGCGTCGCGCGGCGAAGGCCGATAGATTGGGGTGCATGAAGAAGCGCGTCGTGCAGAGCCGCAAGCTCCTCGTGGCCTCGATCGGGGTGGCCTCGGTGCTCTACGCTTGCGACAAGCGCGACGCCTACCCGCCGGGCAACCTCGTCGCGCCGCCGCCAGATCCCTCCATGGTGACCTCGGGCAACCTCGTCGCGCCGCCGCCCCAAGTCGACGGAGGCGCCGACCCCGTCGAGGTGAAGGCGCCCGCAGACGCGGCGACGCCCCCGGTGGACGCGAGGGCGAAGCCCGTGCAGACCGCGGCGCCCCTGAAGCCGCCACCCCCGAAGCCAACGGCGCACCCGCCGGGCAACCTCATGCCGCCACCACCACCCCCGAAGCCACCACTCCCCCTGGCCAAGTAGCTAATTTCAGAGGATTCACGCATGCTGTATAGGCCAAAGGCCGGGAGCCTCCGTGGGCGCTGAGCTCTTCGAGCTCGAGCTCTACGGTGGCGGCATGGAGCGTCGCTACCGCCGCATGCGGCCCGAGGTGGAGGCGATGCCGTGGGGCACGCTCGACCTCTCGGGCATCTCGGAGGAGCAGCTCGTGTCGGGGCGCCGCGCGTGGACTGGCGCGGCCTTCCAGGAGCATCGGACCGCCATCGCCTGCGCTGCCACGCTGCGGGCGCTCATCGAGTGCCGCGCGCCGGTCGACCTCATCGGGGTGGCGTCGCGCTTCCCTCTCGACGAGATGGTGCACGTGGAGCTGTGCGCGCGCATGGCGATGGAGCTCGGGGGTGGCACGGAGATCGTCCACGATCCGGACGCGATGGTGCTCGACGCCGATCCGAGCACCCCGCCGTTGCTCCGAGCGGCCGAGCTGGCGGTGAGGTTTTTTTGCGTGGGCGAGGCGCTGTCGATCCCGCTCCTGCGCGGCACGTGGAAGGCTGCGAAGCACCCGCTTCCGCGAGCCGTGCTTGGCCGCATCGTGCGTGACGAGGCCTCCCATGGGACGTTCGGCTTCGCGTTCCTCGACTGGGCCGACGACAAGCTCACCGACGCCGACCGCGCGCACCTCTCGCGCCACGCGCGCATGGCCACCGACGCGATCGAGGCGCAGTGGGCCGACATCCGCAAGCGCCATCGCGAGCGTCCCCCCCGCACCGACACGGCGGGCGAGGCGCTCGCGTGGATGGAGTCGAGCGCGTACCTCGCGCTGGCCAAGCGCTCGATGGATGACAAGGTGCTCGCGCCGCTGCGCGAGCGCGGCATCGACCCGACGACCGCCGCGTAGAGCGCGGCAGCCGCGCCTCAGGGCGCCAGCGGAACGAACCCCAGCGCGCTCCCGAGCCGCGGAGGATCGCCGAGTCGCCCAGGCTCGACCGGCTGCCATGCCAGGTGCGCGCGCACGGCGTGGAGCCGGCCGGACTCGCGAAGCGCCCGCACCGCGGGATCCTCGGAGAGGGCGGCGAGATCGCGTCTCGCGAACGCCGCGACGGCGTCGGGGCTGGCGGGGGTGCCCCACAGGCCCGCGATCTGCCAGGCCATGCCCCAGTCGGACTGCGACCGCGCCACGCGCGGCAAGAGGACCTCACCCCCCACCTCGCCGCTGGCGGAGAGCGCGACGAGCCGGACGTCCGGCATCTCCGGCCCAAGCGTGTGCGCGAAGGTCGGGTAGCAGGCGAACGGATAGCTCTGGGTGGCGCCGCGCGCGCCCTGCACCGTCGCCGCGGAGAGCAACACCGCGCCCACCGCGACAACCGGCGCGCTGCGACACGTCAACCAGCGCCCGCGCACGCCCCGGCGGCCACCGTCGGCCACGAGACACGTGTAACATGCATACAAACTCGCGAACCGAATGTGAAAGAACACCTCGGTGAGCTGGTGAAAGACGAGGCCACCGAACGCGAGGGGGCGGCGTGCGCGCGGCGCGAACGCGAAGAAGAAGAAGCCGAGCTCGAACGCCACCACGCAGGCTGCGCCCACCTCGACGAGCCCCGGCACGAGGTCGACACGCACGGGGGGCGGCGTCCCGCCCCACTGGGCCCACTTCCAGTACATCTGGTTTCGTACGTTATCGCTCGTGATCCAGGCGAGGCCGGAGGTCGCGAGCTTCCAGAACCCGGGGAAGAAGTAGACGACCCCGAGGAGGGCGCGCGCGAACAGGAGCGCGAGCTCGTAGGCGGGATCGCGCCTACGCGACGGACGCCGGCGCGCGAGGGCGGCGTCGACCGAGAGCGCGTCGCCCGCCGGGCTGGCCGCAAGGAGCGCGAGCAGCCACACGAGGTGCATGTCGTGCACGACCTCGCCGGTGAGCTGGCAGAGCGCGAAGAGATGGAGCGCGGCCAGCCCGAACGCGAGGAGCGCGGGCCGCGTGAAGAGGCCCACGAGCGCGAGCCCGCCCGCGGAATAGAACACGGCGCGGGAGACCTCGACGGACGACGGAGAGGCGGGCAGCCAGCTCGCCGCGAGGCGGAGCCCGTCGGGGAAGAACCGGAGCGCGGAGGGCGCCTTGGCCACGCCGCGCGCGAGCTCGGGCTCCGGCGACACGAGCGTCACCAGCACGACGGAGACGCGGAGCAGGGCGAGGTGGAGGGCGCGGGCACGGAGGAGCAAGGCCGCCATCTTCGCCGCGGGCGGGCCCGAGGGGAAGGTGGCCTGCGGGGCCGTGCTCGTTCCACGGAACAAGCGCGTGACCGAGCGAAAGAGCGAGTCGGAAACACGCCCGGCATGTACGAGGTTCAGCTCCGCGTCGACAGCGGAGGTGGCCAGTGCAGGGCGGGCGCCTGCGCGAAATGGGCGTGGAGGCTCACTCGCCGAGCGCGGCGGAGAACACGGCCTGCGCGCGCCCGTTGGTGTCGAACGCGCAGTGCTCGGTCGCCGTGAGCATCACCGAGTCGGTGGGGAACCCCAGGCCGGCGAAATAAGGAATCGCCACCTCGATGTCGGACCGGAGAAAGTCCAAATCGCCGTACGTGAAGTAGAGCCGGGTGGGGCCTCGCTTCGCGGGGTTCATGACGTCCCACTCGAAGGACTTGGGTGACTTCTCGCCGCCGCAGTTGAGCGCGTAGTAGCCAGGATAACGATCGCCGAAACGTCGCAAGAACGACCGGGTGAGGAACACCGAGCCCCCGGAGCTCCCGTAGTAGAAGGCTGGCCCCAGGGTGACGTCGTACCCGGCGCGCACGCCGTCGAGCACGGCCCGCAGCGCGTCGGCGTTGAGGCCGTCGAGATCCGGCATGAACGGCGCGGTCGGGGTGCAGTCGGTCTGCGTCGGGTGCTGCCACCACGCGCACGCGTTGGGTGACTTCACGGCCAGCACGGCGGCGCCGTGCGCGTCGGCCCAGGGGACGAGGGCTTCCATGGTGCTGTCGTCGAGGTACGCGACGGCGCCGTCACCGTGGAGGAACGCCACGAGCCGCAGCGGGCCGGTGGGCGCTGGCGGGAGCTCGAGCTTGAACTCGGAGCCCCCGAGCACGCCCACGCAGTATGTGCGGCCGGAGGCGAGCGTGCCCGTGCGCGTGCAGGCGACACCGCCGGAGCCGCCGGTGCTGGTCCGGACGGCGGCGTCGCCCGCGTCACTCGCGCTGTCCGGGTTGCCCGCGTCACTCGCGCTGTCCGGGTTGCCCGCGTCACTCGCGCTGTCCGGGTTTCCCACGTCACTCGCGTCGACGCCGGTGTCAGCGGCGATCGCGCCGTCCGGGATCCCCGCGTCGACGCCAGCATCGTCGCCCGCGTCGGGCGTGACCGAGACCCCCGTGGAGCACGCGACCAAGACGAGCGCCACGAGAGGGAGCAAGTGCCTGCGCATACCCCACCATACCACAGCCCGCTCGGGGGCTCGCGCGGGCGTTCGCGCGAGTCGCTTCGACTCGTCCCTCGGCCACGTGGCACGCGGGCACGCGGGCACGCGGGCACGCGGAGTGACCTGCGGTGCATGCTTGCCAGGCCCCGAAGATCGATGCGAACGTAAGGCGTGAGCGCAGAAGAATCCCCGCAGCCACAGAGAGAGCCTCGCGTGGTGACCGCGCCCGACGCGCGGGCCGTCGTGGAGAGCGCGCTTCGCACGCTCGGGCTCGTGCCCGACGAGATCCTCGTGTCGCGGCCCGACGCCGAGTGCGCGTGGGCGATGAAGCGGGGCAGCGCGAGGGCGCTCGTCGCGCTCGTGACGCGCGAGATCACGGGCCACCCGGCGCAGCACCTCCGCGTCGTAGCGCCGGTCGTGGCGTTCGCCGACGAGGGCAGCGACGTCCCGCGCGAGGCGCTCTTCCTCCGCGTATTGGAGCTGAACGCGGCCGGCCTGGCGGCCTGCGCGTTCGGCGTCCTTGGCGACTCGATCGTGCTCGTGTCCGAACGACCCACGCAGGACCTCGACGAGGGCGAGGTCCTCTACGCCATCCGGCAGGTCGCGGCGCTCGCAGACGTCTTCGACGACCAGCTCGTCGCGTCGTTCGGCGGTCGCCGCTCCAGCGATCCAGAGGCGACGGCCTCCCCCCCCACCGCCTGAGGCACCGGGCGCCGCTCGCCCGCCGCCTCATCGCCTACCGCCCAAACGTCCCTGCTTCCCGCCCGCCGCAACCCCGTGACAGCCCGCCCCCCTCCTCACCCCCTCCTCCGAGAGCCTCCGCGCGCACGCCCCGCGCGCACACGACGCCCCGGAGCGCTCGCGCTGGGCGCGATCGCGCTCGTCGGGGGGCTCGCCACCGCGGCGCCCGCGCGGGCCCTCGAGCCCGAGGTCACGAGCGAGACGGCCGCCCAGTTTTACCAAGTCACGAGCCCGAACGGCCAGCAGGTGCTCTCGCGCCGGCGCTTCATGACCACGTTGGGTGTGTCGGCCTACGATCTCCTCGACAAAGACAAGGTCCGCGCGCAGGACCCCCTCGCGCCCGAGCTCGTGTTCCGCGCGCGGCTCCGGTTCGACTCCGACTACGGCGGCTCGGCGTCCCAGGCCGACGCGGCCAGCCCCGAGACCCTCGTGCCGGGGTTCAACCGGGGGCCGGTCGACCTCATGTACGCGTACGTCGAGGGGCGCCGCTTCGCGAACGGTGTGCTCGGCTTCAAGCTCGGGCGCCAGTACGTGACCGACGTGCTCGGGTGGTGGTCGTTCGACGGCGCCACGGTGCGCGCCACCACGCCCTATTTCGTCGCGGTCGAGGCCTACGGCGGGCTCGAGCAGCGCGGCGGGCTGCCGCTCTCGACGCCGCGGTTCGAACGCGACGGCATCTGGCGGGGCAACCGCAGCGACTACCCGAACGGCCTCTATCCCTCGTACCAGCCCTCGGCGATCGCGCCCGCCTTCGGCGCCGCCATCGAGTCGACCGGCACGAGCTACGTGCACACGCGGCTCACCTACCGACGCGTGTATAATACAGGCGAATCGGGGCTGAGCCCGTTCGCCGAGGGTCTCCGGGAGCCGGCCAAGTACGTCGGCTCGCGCATCTCGCAGGAGCGGCTCGGCTACGCCGTGGACGCCAGCCTGCCGAACGTCGGCGGCGTGAAGGCGGGGCTGGCCTACGACCTCTACGTCAAGAAGCTCAGCCAAGCCTTCGTCTCCACCGACTTTTACGCCACCCAGAAGCTTACCCTGGGCGCCGACTTCGATCACATCCGCCCCACCTTCGACGGCGACAGCATCTGGAATTTCTTCGTCGCCGGACCCACGAGCGACCTCGGCGCGCGCGCCTCGTACCAGCCGACCGACGCGCTCGCGTTCTCGACGGGCGGCCACGTGCGCATGTTCACGAACCAGACCGCGTCGGAGGTGAAGCCCAGCGCGGAGCGGGGCGAGACCGACCTGAGCGCGAACACGAGCCCCCTCGCCGCCCCCAACTTCTACCCGGCGAGCCCCCTCTACGTGAACGGCGGAGGCAGCCTCTCGGGGCGCTACCGCTACGGCAAAGGCGCAGTCACCGCCAAGGCCGTGGGCGACGGCGGCGGCACGGGCGGGCGCGGCGGCGGCGACGCAACCATCGACCGCACCTTCAACGATCGCTACCTGCTCTCCGCGCGCGCGGGCGCTTGGTACTGGAAAGACTCGCTGCGCCCCGATCGCAGCGCGACGAGCTTCCAGTACGTGCTCGGCGCCGGCTACCTCTTCACGTCCCGATCGAAGGCCATCGTCGAGTTCGAACATGATATCAACCGCGTGGTCGGCAACCGCTTCCGCCTCATGGCGTGGCTCTCCCTGGCGGTGACGAAATGACCCGCAAGGCCTCGAAGCCGCTGGCGGCCTCCTTCGCCTCTTTCGCGACGTTCACGCTCGCGCTGGTGCTCGGGGTGGTGGGGGCGCTCTCGCTCGCGCTCGCCGACTCCGCGCCCACCGCGGCGCCGGGCGCGCCCTCTGCGCCGAGCGGGGCGGCCGCCGCCTCGGCCCCGACGCCCGCCGGCGCGGCGGCGGTCATCGCGCGCGGCGGCCTGGTCATCCCGAGCTCGTTCTCGAGCGGCCACGCGCCGCTCGCCGGTGGCGCCAAGGTGCCGCTCAAGTGGCTGCCGCCGGGCGCCTTCGAGCCGGACACCGGCCCGAGCGAGGCCATCTACCCGCCTCAGTCGCTCACGATCCGCTTCAACCACAAGCTCCACATGACCCGCGTGGGCGCGAAGTGCACCTCGTGCCACAAGAGCGCGCTCACGAGCCAGTCGGCGCAGGACCGCCTCGTGCCGGCTCCGGCCACCTGCGACAACTGCCACGGCACCGACCACGCGAACCTCGCCGCCGTGAAGCCCGGCGACGACCTCACGGGGCAGTGCGCGTTCTGCCACGAGGGCTACAAGCCGACCGACGGCAACCGCGTCGCGAAGCTCGTGCTCCCTCGGGCGAACATGATCTTCAACCACAAGAAGCACGCCGACAAGAACATCAACTGCCAGCAGTGCCACGGCGACGTGCAGGAGCTCGAGCTGGCGACGCGCGATCAGCTCCCCCGCATGCGCGGCTGCTTTGGCTGCCACCAGTACCCCGACGCCGCCGCGCGCGGCACGGCGAAGGGCGAGTGCGAGAACTGCCACATCAGCGGCGGGGCGTCGACCGGCGGCAAGATGAAGATCGCGTTCCCCAGCGGCACGCTGAAGCCGCCACGGTGGATGCACAACGCCGGGCACACGCCCGATTTCCTCGAACGCCACAAGATGGTGGCCGCCAACGACTCGCAGCTTTGCGCGAACTGCCACAAGGAAGACTTCTGCACCGCCTGCCACGACGGCCGGGTGCGCCCGCGCAACATCCACCCGAACGACTACATCTCCATGCACCCGGTGGAGGCGCGCCTAGGCATGCAGAAGTGCCAGAGCTGCCACCGCGAGCAGAGCTTCTGCCTCCAGTGCCACCAGCGCCTGGGCATCACCATGAGCGGCCCCGGCGACGTGCGGTCGGCCGGTCGATTCCACCCGCCGAAGGCGGTCTGGAGCGATCCGCCGCGCCAGCCCGGCCACCACTCGCAAGAGGCCAAGCGCAACCTGAACGCGTGCGTGTCGTGCCACGTCGAGCGTGACTGCGTCGTGTGCCACGGCGGCCAGGGCATCGGGGGCGGGTTCAACCCCCACCAGGGCGGGTTCCTCGCCGGCTGCCAGTCGCAGTTCTCGCGCAACCCGCGCCCCTGCTACGTGTGCCACGACCCTCAGGACGGGAAGCTCGACCGATGCCGCTGACGAAGCCGCGCCCTGACCTCGATCCCGAGCTCCCACACGAGCCCGTCGCCGACGCGGGCACAGGCACACACCTTTCCTTGCAAGAGCCCGGCCCGCGGGGCTATAGCCTAAACCCCCCGGACCTTCCCGAGGGAGAAGAGGAGTCCTCCTGTGCAAGAGCTTGTTCGGTATCTCTTGGAGAACATGTACCTGGATTTCCAGGGCGAGATCTCGATCGAGCAGGTTCGCCAGTACTTGCGGGGGGACAACAGCAAGGAGGCGAAGGCGCTCCTGCAGAAGCTGATCGAGGACAAGGGCGTGGACGACCTCCTGCTGGCGCTGGCCGACGTGCTGAAGGAGCACCTCCGCAGCGGCATCAACGAGCAGGTGGTTCGCCAGGAGCTCACGACCTACTCCGACAGCTGACGTCTCGCTTCTCCCTTTCTTTCGCCAGGTTACGCGCCCCCGCGCCGTCCCGAACGCTGGTCACTCTCGCGGTGACGCTCGCGGCGGTCGCAGGGCTCACAGTCGGCCAGGGGTGCGACGCGGGGACCTTCCGCAAGGACCCGGCGACCCAGCCGACCGAACCGCTCCGTGTGGTGGGCTCCAACGTTGGAACGAACCGCCCGCTGCCGGTCGACGGCGCGGTCCAGATCGCGTTCAACCGGTACCTCCTCCCGTCTACCGGGATCCGCCAGTCGATCCGCATCGTGACGGCGACCGGCGCGAGCACGGGGTCGCCGAGGGTGCAGTACGACCCGGTCGCGCGCACGCTCAACGTGCTGAGCCCCAACGAGGCGGGGGACGGGGGCGCCCCGTGGCTCGTCGAGGGGCAGACCTACCGCGTGCAGCTCAGCGTGGCGCAGGAGGGTGAGGACGGCCTGCGCGCGCTCGACGGCGCGACCCTCGCCGAGCCGGTGGAGATCACCTTCCTCGTGACGGGCCGGGGCGCCGTGCCCGACCCGAAGCCGAGCTTCTGCAACGATATCGCCCCGATCTTCCTCGGCAAGTGCGACGGCGACACCTGCCACGGCGCGGGCGGCAAGCAGGCGGCCGGGCTGATGCTCACCACGGCCGCTGGGTTCCGGGGCACGGCCCGCGGCAACGACGACGGCCGCGTCGCCCAGGGCGCGAACACGGGCGCCACCGACACGCCGACCCCGACCCCGCGCGTGTTCGGCGTCAACATGCCGCTCGTGAAGCCGGGAGACCCGGGGAACAGCTGGCTCCTCTACAAGGTGCTCCTGGCGCCGCCGCCGGTCGCGCCGCCTTCGGCGCCGTTCGCGCCGTTCGTTTGCGCGAAGGGCGGCCCGGTCGCCCCCGAGTACCTGCCGGCGACCGGAGGCGTCACTCCTGCGCCCAGCGAGCGTGAGCAGCAGGTGCTCCGCGACGCCATCCTCGGCCGTGAGATGCCCTTCCCGACCGGGTTCCGGGACTACCGTAGCCTGCCGCTCACGTTCGCCGAGCGCGAGATGCTCCGCCTCTGGATTCGCGACGGAGCGCAGGTGCCGGACGACTGCGGCTCGTGCGGCGTCCCAAAGCCCCCGGTGGACGCCGGGACCGACGCCGCGCCCTCGGAGGACGCCGCGACTCCACCGGACGCCGGGGCCGACGCCGCGCCTCCACCGGACGCCGGGGCCGACGCCGCGCCCGGCGACGCGGGCGGCGACTGACGCACACGCTCGGCGTCGAACGAACGGCTAGTCTCCTGGAAGCGTGATCCCTTACAGAAGTCGCCCGGCTCGGCCTTTCGCCACAAGGGAGCGAGGGGGTGTCCCGTCTTCGGCGGCGGTGGGAGGATACTCATGTTCGAGGGTCGGCGTTCTCGCGCGGTCACACCCGAAACCACTGTCCCCTGAGCGCAAAGCGCCGCCTCCACCGCGCGGAACGACGTCCGAGTTGAGGACGGGCCCGCCGCCGCCGAAAACGGGGCACCCCATCGCTCCTCGGAATGACACCGAAGACCCGACTTCTGATACGAACCACGACTCCAGGGGACTAGAGGCGCGCCCCACGTGGCCAGCGGGACGAGCCTGAGCCCCGTCGCGAAGCGGTGGGTCTTGCGGAACATCTCCGGTGAGTCTACGAAACCCGGGCGAGGTCGCGCCGGCCAGAAGCGACGCCCGACGCGCTCCCGGCATCGATGGTATGTCACCATCCAAAGCGTACCCACTCTCAGGAGCCCCCATGTCCCTCGTTCAGAAGCCCGCCCCCGATTTCAAGGCCACCGCCGTCTTCGCCAACGGCGATGAGAAGGAGATCTCGCTCTCCTCGCTCCAGGGCAAGTACGTCGTCCTGTTCTTCTACCCGTTCGACTTCACGTTCGTTTGCCCGACCGAGATCCTCGCGTTCTCGAACCACATCGAGGAGTTCAAGAAGCGCAACGTCGAGGTGCTCGGCGTGTCGATCGACTCGGCGCACGTGCACCGTGCGTGGCGTGCGACCAAGGTGGAGGACGGCGGTATCGGCCCGATCGGCTACCCGCTCGTCGCCGACGTGAACAAGGACATCGCGCGCGCCTACGGCGTGCTCCTCGACGGCGGCATGGCCCTCCGCGGCACGTTCCTCATCGACAAGGCGGGCACGGTCCGCCAGGAGACGGTCAACGACCTCCCGCTCGGGCGCTCGGTCGAGGAGACCCTCCGCCTGGTCGACGCGCTCCAGTACGTGGAGGAGCACGGCGAGGTGTGCCCCGCCGGCTGGCAGAAGGGCAAGACCGCGATGAAGGCGAACCCCGCCGGTGTGGCGGCGTACCTCAAGGAGAACGCGACGTCGCTCTGAGCCCCCTCTCGGGCTCGCGACGCGGGGTCTGGCGCGAAGGCCCGACCCCGCCGCTTTTTTTGTTCGACCCGCGGCCGTCGCGCGCGCGGGCGCCCGCACCTGCGTCGCCGTTGGTTTCCACTCGGAGGCATGGTCTACTCGTCGCATGCAGAAGCGCGCGCATCGAGGGCTCGGGTGGGTCGCGACTATCGCGATGACGGCAGCGCTCGCGGCGCCTGCGTTCGCCCAAGCGCCCGCAACGCAGGAGCGGAAGCCGACGAAACCGTCCGGCGCAGCTCCGACCCAACCCGGCGCGCCGAGCGAGCCCGTGGCGCCGCCCGCGGGTGGCGCCGCCGCCGAGCCCCCGCCACCCCAACCGAAGGCCGCGCGCTCGGCGGCAGGGTACGGGTACAGCGATCCGCCGGCCCGCAAGGGCGCGCGTGCCGCGCGTCCGCGCGCCGTCAACAAGACGGGACCGATCGCGTCCTTCCCCGGCTTCAGCGCGTCCGAGGGTGGAGGCTCGCGCCTCTCCGTGCGGCTGACCGCCTCGGTGGCGGTCGAGGAGCACGCGGCCGCGGGGAGCGTCACGTATGTGCTGAAGGGCGCGAGGATCTCGCATTGGAACGACACCAACGCGCTCGTCACCGTGCACTTCAACACGCCGATGGTGGTGGCTCGCCTGGTGCCCAAGGGGGCTGATCTTCACCTCATCGTGGTGCTCCGCGCGCCGTCGACCCCTACCCACAAGCTGACCCCTGGCACCGGAGGCACGTTCACCTTCGAGGTCGACTTCCCGAAGGGCGAGTTCCTTCCGCTCGAGGCCGGCGCGGCGCCCGCGAAGGCGACGCCGGCGACGCCCACGCCTCAGCCGGTCGAGCCGCCCCGTACCCCGGAGCCCAAGCCGTAGCGCGAGCGTGCTACGCTGCCCTCATGAAGGGAGCCCTGTCACTCGCGTTCATCACCGGCGTCGTTGGGTGCGGGCTATCGCTTGCGCCGTCGGGCCCCGGAGGGGCCGGTGCGGACGCCTCGACGGACGGTCGGGGAGATCCGCCCGCCGACGCACCCCCGAGCCCCGTGGACGCCGAGCCTGCGAAGCCACTTGCCTTCGCGAAGGAGGCGCCGGTGCCCGGGAACGTGGTCGCCATGGCGCAGGACGACGCGCTCGGGACCTTGGCGCTCCTCGACGAGACCGGTACGACGGGCCTCTACAGCGCCACCGTGGTCGGCGGCGCAGCGCAGTTCTCGTTCGGGAGCCCCGGGCAACCCACGAGCTTTGCTGCATTCAACGCGCCCGGGGGCTCCCCGAGCCACGCGCTCTTCACCCTCGGCGGCGCGGGGCTCCATATCGCCCTCAAGGACACGACCTCGGCCCCGTTCGGCGACAACGCCGGCGTGGTCCGGGTGGTGCGGGCAGGGGGTGAGATCTTCGTTGGCACGCAGTCGGCGAGCGGCGGCACGCGAATCCTTCTGTGCCAGGCGGGGAGCGACGCAGCTCCGTCCCGATGCGAGTCTGGGCGCCCCGTCTACGACAGCGTCGAGCTGGGCGGATTCGTCCTCTCCACTAGCCGGCTCCGGCTCGTCGGCCTCACCGGCTCGGCGGACACCCTGAGCCTGGTCGCCTCGCGACGCGTGTCCTCCGACGCCTCGTTCGTCACGCCGTCGGCGGTGCCCGTCGCGTCGGACGCGCTCGGGTCCGCCGAAGAGGTCCTATCGATCGCCGACGACGGCGGCTCGATCGTGCTGCGCGGAAAGTGCCGCACGAGCGCCGCGCCGACCTGCCTCGTGGTCCTCGCGCGCTAGCTCGGATTCATGAGGTTCGTGCGACGAGGCACCGCAGCCGCAGCGAACAGATCTCGCTCCGCACCGGGGTACAGGCCTGTTGCAACGCTCTTGCGGAGCTCCTCGGACACCCGATCGAGGGGCTGATCGGGGGGCTGATCGGGGGGCTGATCGGGGGGCTGATCGGGGGGCTGATCGGGGGGGCTCGCGCGGAAACGTGTTGAGTTGTTCGGGTCAGGGTCGCATCTGCGGACGCCGCGGCCTCAGAAGCCTCGCTTGACGTAGGCCGCCTTCACGCCGCGGGACGCAAGCAAACGCTGCCGAGTCGCGGCCGCCTTCGCCTCGGCGAAGCGCCCCGCGACGACGAGATCGAAGCAGCACGCGAGCGCGGAGAACGCTCGGCTGTCGATCCTTTCGGCGTCCGCAACGCCGAAGCTCGTGACCTTCTCGAAGAGCCGCCCGGCCTCAGCGTCGGAGGTCGGCTCCCCGAGCGGGAAGGCCCCGGCGATCACCAAGAACGGTCGCTCGTCATGGATCGCGGTGACGTCCTTCTTCGCCGCCGCCCCATCGAGCACGATCCGAGCGCGCGCGCCGAGCTCCGGCGACGGCCCTGTCGCGACGACGACCGGCTCGCCGACGAGGCGTAGCTCGGGGAGCGCGGCCGCCTGCCCCGGCGCGACCCGCGTGCGGCCGGTAAAGCTCCCCGTGACGTCGGCCGAGGCCCAATCGGCCAGCGCGACGGGTTCTCCGTCGGCGCCGCGGAGGTCGAGCCACCGCGAAGGCTCGCCCTCGGCGCTGGCCTGGATGCACGGCGGAGGGCAGGTGCACGACGGACCGCACTTCCAAACGCGCAGGGCCACGATCTCGGGGGTCCCGGCCGCGGCTCGCGCGACGCGGTTGTCGATGAACGAGGCTCGCGGGTCCTCAGCGCTAGGGGCCACCGGCTCGACGACCTTGCCGCGCGCGACGGGCGTGTCGGCGGTCGCCGCCGACGAGGGCGCCTTCACGTGGAGCGCGACGGCGGCGTCGCGTTCGACGCGCGCATCGCGCTTGCGGCACCCGAGCGCCGAGAACAGGGTGAGCGCCATAAGGGCCCGCGCGTGGCCCCTCATGGCGCTGCGACCACGCGGTTTCGGCCACCTTGCTTGGCGGCGTAGAGCGCCTTGTCCGCGCGCTCGTAGAGCTCCGCCGCTGAACATCCGGGCCTCCACGTGGCGCAGCCCGCGCTGATCGTGATGGTGAACTCGAGGTCGCGCACGGAGAAGACGGCAGACGCCACGGACGCACGCAGCTTTTCGGCCACGACGCCCGCGCCACCGACGTCGACCTCGGGGAGCAGGAGCGCGAACTCCTCGCCGCCCACGCGGGCGAACGTGTCGTGCTCGCGCACGCGGGCCCGTACGAGGCCGCCGAGCTGCTGGAGCACGGAGTCACCGGCTACGTGCCCGTGGGTGTCGTTGATGCGCTTGAAGTGGTCGATGTCGAAGACCACCAGCGACAGCTCGCGCCGGTACCGCTCGGCGCGCGAGATTTCTCGCGGGAGAGCCTCATCGAAGGCGCGCTTGTTTCGCGCCTGCGTGAGCGCGTCGCTCATCATGAGGAGGTAAATTTCCTCGTGGTAGCGGGCCTCCACGTCGTCGCCGGTCATGTACTTCAGGATGGTGCGCCCTACCTTGATCTGTGCGCCGTTCGTCAGCTCGACCTCGCGGATGGGCGCATCGTTGACGAACGTGGAGTTGGTCGACCCGAGGTCCTCCGCGTAGCGACGGCCGCCTCGCAGGAAGAGGCGCGCGTGCTTTCGGCTGACGCTGTCCTCGGGCAGGAGCAGGTCAACGGGCTCGACACGGCCGATGATGAACGGATCTGCGCCAAGCTGGATGCGCCGGCCCATGTCGGGACCGTAGAGCACCACGAGGAACGCGGTGCCCTCGGGCAGGTCGGGAATCGACGTCCGGCCGGTGTAGCTGGACGTCTCCACCGTCGCGTACTTCTCGCGCATGGACCCACGATAGCCGAGGAGCGGCCGGCGCGCAGGACTCGCGAGCGCGACTAAATAGCTACTTCTTTCAGGGTGATGCGCGCGCGTTCGGCTACGCCGAGCCCAAGCTCCGCCGCGGCCTTGATGTACGAGGGGGCGCGCTTCTCGTCGGTGAGAGACTTCAGGCCGAGCTCCGCGCGAAGCTTCTCGACGACCTCCCACCCGATGGCGTCGATCGCGACGGCGTCGGTGGAGGCGTAGACGGCCTCGTGCGGCTTCACATGCTGAGGTGACTTCCACAGGGGGCCGCCGTGGGCCATGACCTTGTAGCCGTCGAGGATGTTGAGCCGCACGCGCGACTTGATGATGTCCTGCGCGTACATGAGCGCGATCTGGGGGCTCGCGTTGTGCACGTGAAAATCGTGCGGGTTGATGCTGCATCCGTGGGTCATGTTCTTCAGCGCGCCGGTGAAGCCGCAGATGCTGTGGTCCTTCACGAGGGCGAAGTTGATGGCGCACGTCGCGTCGGTCAGGGGCTTCACGAACTTGGTGCGCGTGCCCGTGCCGGGGATGAGGCGCTCCGGCATGGCGACCATGGCGGGGTTCTCCTTGTCGCCATCGGGGCCCTTGATCTTGCCGTTGTTGTGCACGGCCACCTGCACGCCGGCCGGCAGGTTCTGGGGGGTGATGCGCGTGCCGGCGAGGAAGCCGCCGTACTGCTCGAGCACCGTGATGCTCGCCGCGGGCACGCCCGCCGCGATCATCGCCTCGATGAAGGGGAGCACGAGCTCTTTGTTGGTGCCCATGTTCTGGCGCGCGATGCCGTTGACCTTCACGAGCACCTTGTCTTGCGGGTGCACGAACTCCTTCACCGCGGACACGAGGTCGGGCTTTCCCGTGAGCTCGGTGAGGACGCGCGTGAGCATGGCCTTCGCGTCGTCAGCCTTGGGGTAGAGCTGGTTCGCCTCGAGCGAGTCTTTCTTGCTGACCTTGACGACCCTGCCGGGCGCCGAGAAGGGCCGGAAGCCGGCGGGCGGCTGGGCGGCGAAGCTGCGCGCTTCGTTCGCCCCCCCCGCGGCCAGCGCCTCGCCCTCGAGCAGCGCCAGGGCGCTGGGGGCCAGCACCGCCGCGCCCGCCACGCCCAGGAAAGCGCGACGAGAGGCCAGGGTATCGGCCGCGAGGCTCTCCTCGATACGTGCAATCTGCATGGACTCGTCGTGCTGGGTCATCTGGACTCTCCGAAGGGTTCCGGGGATTTGTACGCGCTTTTGCGAAACGGGCAAGCCGGCAGCGTCCTGGACGGGGGAACGGACGGCCAGGACGGCGCGAGCTCCGCGCTCGACCCCGAAAAAGCCCGAAGACACGCGCGCTCGCGCGGTGGCACCGACCTCGCAATGAGCGCATCGCAGCCCGAGCCAGCGGCCGGGCGACGGAACGCAGGAACCGAGGAGGTGCAGGATGGATCAAGCGCGAAAGATGAAGACGGTCTACACGGTCGTGGACCGCGGGCAGAAGTCGTACTGGGTGCGCGTCGGCGTGGGCTTCGAGAACCAGGACGGCTCGCTGAACCTCAAGCTCGACGCCGTGCCCACGAACGGCACGCTCCAGGTGCGCGACTGGGAGGCGCGCGAGGAGGGTGACCACGGCGCGCGCGGGCGGGCGGGCACGAACGCGAACGCGAACGCGAACGCGCGGCCCAGCGGAGACCGCCGCCGGGAGGTTCGCGTGATGTCAACGGGGCCCGTCAACCTGGCATGCGCGCGCGCGCGGATCACCGCGGTGCTTCGCGGCCTGGCCCGCTCGCCGTGGGCGGGGCCCGCCGGGCGCGCGCTGTTCGCGGGCCTCGCGCTCGTCGTGCTGTCGGCGATCGGCGGCTCGGCGCTCGCGGGGGCCGCCGCCACCGGGGGCACCACGGGCCCGCCGGACGCGCAGGGCCTCTCCCTCCCGGAGCCCACGACGGCGCCGACCGTCCTGGCCGAGACCGTAATCGTGGTCCCACGCGGTGACGGCGGCGCGGGGACGCAGGCGCAGGCGGCCGCGACCGAGGGGCTCGGGAAGGCCACCGAGGGGTCTCCCGTGGGGCTCAACACCGCGACCTTGGACGACCTCAGGCGCCTCCCCGGGATCGGCCCCAAGAAGGCGGCGGCCATCCTGGCGCTGCGCGCCAAGCTGGGGCGGTTTCGACGCGCGGAGGAACTGATGAGGGTGAAGGGGATCGGCCGGGGCACGTTCAAGAAGCTGCGCCCGCTGGTCAAGGTGGACGAGCCGCCCGCGGGGTAGCCGCAGGCAGCGGGAAAGCAGGGAAAGCGGCTGCGCGCGCCAGGGAGCCGAGGGCGCGCGCAGCCGCGGCGGGCGGGGGGCCGAGTCGCCCGCGCGTGGGCGCTCACTCGCAGAAACCAGAGCTGCACGAGGTCGCCTCACCCGAGCACGCTCGAGGCGCACCACGGCTTGCACTCGGCACGCGTTGCCGCGGGTGAGGCGGCCAGGTCGTGGCGAGAGGAGGTCCGCGCGGCGCCCGCGCGCGCCGGCGAGAGGGCAGAGCACGCGCTACGCCGAAGGCCGAAACGCGCGCTGCAGCACCACGGCCGAACCGAGCAAGTACATGAGCGGATCGAGCGATCGCTGCTCCGCGACGGGGGCCTTCGCCGCGCGGTCGGCGAGCGCGAGGGCCGCGCGCCGCGAGAGGAACGGCAGGTCGTCGAGCGCGGAGCCGTGAAGGAGCTCGCGGATGCGCGCGCCGAGCGGGTGGGCCGCCGAGGCGGCGGTCGGGGGACCGAAGAACGGGCGCTTCGGCCCCGAGAGCACCTCGGCGGTCACGAGGCCCGCGGCGACGCGGCGCAGGAGGTACTTGTTGGTCGCGTCGCGGAAGAGGAGCGGAGGTAGCGCTCCGTCGGCATCGAACGGAGAACGCCGCGCGCGTCACGCTCGCGTACGCTGAGCGAGAGTGCATAGTTGCGCTCGTCTATCCAGTCGAGCAGCCGATACTGTTGCGCGAGGCCGAGGACCCAGAGGCCCGTCACGCAGGCGCGCTGGATCGGACCGCCGCCTTCGGCCTTCGGGTCGTCGGACGGCGCCGCGTCGGCACGCCAGCTCGGTTGGAGGGCCGAGCCGACCATCGCGCCATAGAGCAGCAGCACGAGGACGAAGGACGCGCTCGCGACGAGCCGAGACGTCCGCTCACGCGCTGCGCGGGGCGGGCACGCGGGGCTCGGCGGCTCCGTCGATGCTCCGAGCTTCGCCCGCGCGAGGTCCGCGAGCTCCCTCCGAAAGAGCACGAGCCCGAGGGCCGCGCACCCGACGTTCGCGAGCCCCACGTCGAGGGTGAGCGCGATGCACAGGTGAAAGACGACGAGCAGGGCGCCGAGCGCGCGCTTGCACGCGTGGCGCGGCGGGAGCACGACGAGCAACGCGAACAGCGGCTCGATGGCGAGCCCGGCCCAGTTGAACGGCCGCAAGAGCCACGACTGCTCGGCCGAGAACTGCTCGGGCCAGAAGCTCGCGGGGAGCTTCAGCACCGCGAGCAGCGCGTCCCCCTGGAGCCACAGCGGGCTTCGCCACTTCGTGAGGCCGGCGACCAGATAGACGAGCGCGACGTTCGCGAGGAGGAGGCGCACCCCGAGCCCGGGCGCGCGCGCACGGAGCGCGTCGTGTAGCCCCTCGCGGCTCGGGCGGACGAGGAGCGAGGGCCCGAGTGTACGCCCCACGGGGAGCAGGATCATCCACGCGAGGAGCAGGTGGACCACCGCGTCATCGACGGACACGACGAGGAAGCTGTAGCGATAGCTGCATACTGCAACCACATACGCGACCGCGGCCGAAAGGCGAGCGCGCGCGCCCGCGGCCAGCGCGAGCGACGCGACCGCGCCGAGCGCGTAAACCGAGCGCACCCAGGCGGCGCCCATCCACGTGTGGAAGAGTGGCTGGGCCGTGAACCAGAAGATGTCGCGGGAGAGCGCGTGGTCGTACAGGCCATCGGCCGCGACGATGTCGCCCGCTTCCCAGGCGAGGCGCGCGAAGTAGGCCGTCGCGACGAGCCCGACGGCGACGCGAAAGAGCTCGAGCGGGAAGGCGTCGACCTCCGCGTCGGCGCGGCGAGCCAGTCCGGCGAGGGTGCGTAGCTGCGCGAGAGGGCGCTCAGCGTCCGCACCGGCGCGACGGTGAATCACGTCAGGGTGTCGCGACGCCGGCGCGGCGCCCGTGCTCGGGAGATCCATTCGCTACTTGAGAGTGAATCGGCAGGGCCCCGCGCAGGGGTGGGTGATCGCGCCTTGGGCCGTGAAGAACTTGTCGAGCTGGCTCGTGGCCTCGGGTCGCTTCCGGAGGTCGTCATGGACGGCGTTCGAGGGCACAGGCCTCGGCAGCGCGTTGTTCGCGCCAAGTCCGTAGTCGAAGAGCGTCATCCCGGAGGTCAGGCTCTCCGGCGGCGCGGCCTTCACGCCGAACACGGAGACCGGCTCCGGCGAGGTCTGCGCGATGCCCAGCGCACGCGCATAGAGGAACGCGCCGAGGGCCGGAACGGCGGCGTCGCCGAGCCCCACCTGCAACAGCACGCGGCGATCGCCGGGAGAGCCCGGCAGGCGCTGCGAGAGCATGCGCGAGGCGTAACTCGCCGGGTCGACGGAGTCGAGGGCCCCCTGCATCGAGGCCGCGAACGCGTGGTCGCGCAAGGGATCACCGAACACGAGGTGGACGAGCGCGAAGAGGGGAGCGAAGGCCTCGGACCGGGGCATCATGTGAGCGAGGCCCGCGCCCGGCACGTTCAGGGCGGCCCGGGTGATGTTCGGGTCGAGCGTGGAGAGCACCCCGCCGAGGATCGCGCCGAGGCTTGGCCCGTAGTAGTCCACGCGAGTCGGGTCGTAGAGGAGCGCGCCCGCCTGCCCCTCGGCGACGCACGAGCCCTCACCGGCGTCGGGGCGGCGAAGCTCGGGCGCCGAGAAGCCCGCGCGCCGAGCGGCGTCGGTCACCACCATCCAGTTGGCCATCGCCTGGTGGAGCCGGTCCGTGAGCTCGCCTACGCGCGAGGGCTCGGCCGAGAGGGTGTTCGCGAGCCAGCCGAGATCGGGCTTCGAGAGGCCAATCCAGTCGACGCCGAACGTGACCGCCGAGAGGGCGTTCGACGTGGACGTCGCAGGCGCCGAGGTCATCTCCTCTTGGGTGCCGAAGAAGCCATGTCCGTACGCGATCGAGCGCCCCGGGACACATCGCCCCTTGAGCGACGCCGGCACGTGCACGGAGAAGGGAACCTTCGTGGTGCCGCGGGCGACGACGGCGCCGCTCGGATCGCGCGCGAGGCGGGCGCCGGGGCTGTCGGCGAGGACGAAGGCCGGGGCCTCGATCGTGCCGAATACGACCCTCCACGTGGGCCCGCTCCGCGGCTCGACACGCGTGACCGCGACCTTCGGCGCGTTCTCCTTCAGCCACGCGAGCGTGAGCTCACGGACGCGGAGCATGTCGACGAGGGGCGCGTCGTCCGAGCCAGTCGTGAAGTCCCACGCGAGCTGAAGCTCCGCGCGGGGGAGCCCGAGCTTCTCGAGCGGGGCGAACACGTCGCGCTCGAACCTCTCGCGGAGGGGCGCGAGCCCGGGCTCGTCGGCGGTCTTGTCGCGCAGGCGCCGGAAGCCCTCGGCGGGGGCCGCGCGGTCGCCCGAATCCGTGAGGACGCCGCGCAGCGCGACCACGTAGCGCGTGCGTGGCTTGAGCTTCGCGAACGGCCGGAGGGAGAGCGGCCGCTTCGTGCCCCCCTCGGCCTCGTCGCCGGGCTGGCCGTTGACGTCGGCGTAGTGCGCGACGAGCTCGCCCGTGCCGGCGTCGACGAGGAGCGTGGGGCTCGCGACCGTGGCGCTGAGTGCGCCGTCGGAGTCGATCGCGGGGAGCCCACGAGAGGACAGCGCCCCGGGCAGCGTCGCGACGATGGGCGTCAGGGTCGAGAACCCGTCGAGCCGCAGCGCCGGGTGCACGTCCCCCGAGCGCCCGGAGGTCGCCACGAGCTTCGCGCCCTCCGGCACGACGATCCGCGCGCCCGTCGGGCTCGAGGGGTCAGGCTTCCGCGCGTGGTCCGAGGGGAATGGCAAGTAGCAGACCGCGCCGCCGAGCAGCGGATCACACCCAGCGGGCACGTCGAGCGGAGCGAGCGCGCTCGCGGGCGGAGACACGTCGGAGGCGCACCCGCCGGCCAGCGCGAAGAGCGCCGGGGCAAGAAACGCGAGGGCGAGGCCGGTCGGAGGGAGCGCGCGGGGCATGGGCTTGGAGGCCAGCATATCGCGCCGCGGCGACGGCCCACGGATCGCTGTTCCGACAAACTTCCGGACGCCCGTCAGTCGCCGCGTGGGTTCGTCCCAAACGCGGGTCCGCGCCCCGTATTCGCGATGGAACGACCGCGCGACCGCGGCTACGAGCGCCTGCGCGCGAGCCTGCTGCGTGAGACGACAAAGGCCGCGCCGAGCCCGACGGCGAACAGCCAGGGCAGGCCCGCGCCGCCACCCGAGCTGTTGCAGCCTCCGGTGTCGGCGGCGGACTCCGCGGGCGTCGTGGGGGCCGGGGAAGGCGCGCTGGCCGCGTCCACCGGGCGACCGGCGTCGGCGGGAGCGCCGCTGTCCGGAGCGCTGCTGTCCGGAGCGCCGCTGTCCGGAGCGCTGCTGTCCGGAGCGCTCGCGTCTACGGTCCCCGCGTCGGGGGCCGCGCCGCCACAGCTCTTTCCGCTGCCGACCTCGTAGATCTGTCCGCGAATGTCGCCCGCGGTTGACTTCAACGTGATCGAGAGCGCGCCGCCGATCAGGAGGCCCTCGTAGAGCGTCGACAGGCCGACCGGTGCCAGCGTGATCGTGTTCCCCACCGGCGCGGGAAGTGCCTCGACCAGGGTCGCCGGGCTGGCCCCGCAAGGGCCCGCGCCGCCGATGGTCTGCCGCTCGACTGAGATACCGCTGAACGTGACGGTCCCCGTGAGCATCTTCGTGCCCGTGTCGAACTGGAGCGTCGCCGTGCCGCTGCCGGGTGACGAGACCGGGGGGACGACCTGGCCTCCGTTCAGGGTGGCCGCGTAGCTCACCACCGCGGCCGATGCCCCCGACGTGACGAGCAGGAGCGAAATGACGAGCCCGACGACGGATTTCTTCATTGGGTATCCACGGTAGCGCTTCGCCTTCGCCTGCGCGCCGAAATCGGACGATCGCTTCGCGGAGTGATCCGGGGGCTACGGTCGGAGCCCGTGCCTCGACCGTCTCGCGAGACCGCGCGCCGTCGGGACACGGAACGAAGCGACGCCTTGAACGGCGGCTACAGACCGAACCGCGAGGCGATAGCCGCGTGGGTCATGGCGCCGCTCTCACGCTGAGCCTCACGGCCCTGGCGAAACAAGATCATGGTCGGGATGCTGCGGATCGCGAAGCGCGAGGCGAGCTCGCCCTGGGCGTCGGTGTCCACCTTCGCTATCACCGCTTGACCTGCGCGGTCCCGCGCGAGCTTCTCGAGCTCGGGCGCGACCACGCGACAGGGTCCGCACCAGGCCGCCCAGAAGTCGACGAGGACGGGCACTCGAGCGTCGCGCAGCAGCTCGTCGAAGTCGGCGACCGAGCCCACCGCGACCGGGCGCGCGAGCGGCAGGAGGTCCGCCTTGCACGAGGCGCAGCGCGCCTTGTCGGTCAGGCGCGCGGCGGGGAGGCGGTTCGACTGGGCGCAGGCGCTGCAAGCGACGATCATCACGGCTCCGTTCGCGGGTCGGGTCTGGCGGGGAACGTGGGTGCGCGTGCGCGAGGCGTCAACGAGAGGCCTCCCGAATTGCCAAAGACACCTCCCCCGCGCACCCTTCGCGGCGTGGAGTGGCTCCAATAGCGGCGGCGGCCCCAGCGAGGACATCGAAGATGAGCACGCGTACCACCTTCAGCTATTGGTCCGATCCCCTCTGCGTTTGGGCGCTCGTCGCGCAGCCGAAGCTCGATCGCGTCTTGCAGCTGCTGGGGGAGCACCTGCGGGTCGACTACCGGGTCGTCCCGGTGTTCGGCAGCGTGCGCTGGCGCCTGGAGAAGGGCGCGTGGGCGAAGGACGGCGTAGACGGCCGGGTCGCCGCCACGCGGCAGATCGCGGAGCGAGCCGGCCGACGCGACGTGAGCGGCGAGTGCTGGCGCAAGGCGATGCCCGCCACCTCATGGGCCCCCGCCGCGGCGATCAAGGCGGCGCTCACGACGGTCGACGGGGACGACGCGCTCGGCGGCGAGTACCAGCGCCGCCTCCGCGAGCGCTTCTTCGTGAGCGAGGTCAACATCGCGCTCCGCTCGGTGCAGCTCGAGGTGGCCGAGGAGCTGTCGCTCCCGCGGGGGCCGATCGAGGCCCGCCTCGACGACGGCTCGGCGCTCGCCGCGGTGTGGGAGGACCACAACGAGAAGGAGCGCCTCGGCATGCAGGGGTCGCCCACGTACGTCTTCGACGGCGGGCGCGCCATGCTTTATGGCAACTTCGAATACGGAATCTTGAAGAGCACGGTCGAGGAGCTCGTGCGTGGCATGCGCGCGGGCGGGAGCGCCTGCTGACCCGCTTCGCGACGCGGGGAAGAGGCGCGCGAGGATGCGCGGAGCGGGCGCGGAGCGGGCGCGGAGAAGGGCAAGACCCGAGGCGACCGACTCGCGGGGCCGGCCCGAGGCCAGGCTTCCCGCACCGTGAGGGGTCGTGTACGTTCGCCGCATGAAGGCTCTCTCGTCTCTCGGCGTGCTCCTCTCCACCCTCGGCGCGGTCGCGACTCTCGGCTGCGGTGGTACGGCCGCCGTGAGCTCAAACCTCCCCCTCCAGCGCGTCGTCGTCTATCGAAATGGGATTGCCTATTTCGAGCGCGGCGGCACGGTGGCGGAGTCCGAGGTGCGATTCAAGATGAAGGAAGCGGCCGTCGGCGACTTCCTCGCCACCCTCGCGGTGATGGAGAAGGGCGGCAGCAGCGTGCGCGCGGCGGCGTTCCCTATCCCGAGCCCCGACGACGTGCCGGAGTGTGATCCCAACCCCCTCGCAGCGACGCCCCGAAAGCGGCCTCTGGGAGAAGAGCCCGAGCCGCGCCTACGCCCCTGCACCGATCAGGAGCGACGGCACATCCGCGAAGTGGTCCTGCAGCTCGACGGCAAGCAACACGACCTCCAGGTGGGCTACGTCACCGAGGCCCCCATGTGGCGCCCTTCGTACCGCCTCGTGGTCGAAGGCGACGGGATCGCGTCGATGCAGGCCTGGGGCATCGTGCAGAACCTCTCCGGGGAAGACTGGACCGACGTGAGGCTGTCGCTCGTCGCCGGCGCGCCCGTCGCGTTCGAGGCCACGCTCGGCACGCCGATCGTGCCCGCGCGCCCCGTCGTCACCGACGAAGGCGAGGTCGTGGCGGCCGTGCCTCGCGCGGAGACCTCTCTCGCGCAGCAGCAGTACGCCCGCCAGGAGGCCCCTGCCGCAGAGCCGGCGGCGAAGGCCGAGGAGGCCGCCGATGACGCCTTGGCAGACGAGGAGCAGGGAGGCCTCGGGCTCGGGGCTACCGGCATGGGCGCCGGGGGCGGCGGCCGCGCAGCGGGGCCGGCTCGCTCGTTGAAGAAGGATGGCGCACCCAAGAAGCCGAGCGCGCCCCGCGGCGCCGCGATGCGGCCAGGCGCGCCACCTCCGCCGCCACCTCCTCCGCCGCCCCCAGCCGTTCGGGCGCCGACCACCCCCTCGGGGCCACGCAACCTCCGGTCGCTCGCCGCCATCAGCGCCACGAGCGGGGTCACCCGGTACGATCTGCCCCTCAACGTGACCATCCCCGACAAATCGGCCACGATGGTCATGCTCCTCGCCAAGAAGCTCCCCGGCGACGCGGCGTTCCTGTACGCCCCCGACGGGGCGGTCGCCGGCTCGTTCGCCCACCCGTTCCGGGTCGTCAGGTTCGTCAACAAGAGCGGCGGCGCGCTCGAGCGCGGCCCCATCGCGGTGTTCGATCACGGCGCGTTCCTCGGTCAGGGCGTGGTCGATCCCCTCCCCGAGGGCGCCACGGCGACGGTGCCCTTCGCGCTCGATCGCGGGGTGGCCGTCGACCGCTCGACCAAGCACGACGAGCTGGGCGAGCGCGTCCAGAAGATCGAAAACGGAGAGCTCACGATCGAGCGCGACAGCGCCACGCAGACCCTGTACCGCGTTCGCAACGGCGCGGCCACGGTCGCGAAGCTGCTCGTGAAGCACTCGCGCATCTCCGGCAGCCACCTCGAGAAGCCGCCCGCGGGCACGGAGGACAACGTCGGGACGGGCTCGGCGCTCGTGCCCTACGACATCCAGCCGCGCAGCGAGGGCGAGCTGCTCGTGGACGAGCGCGTGAGCGTGCAGCGCTCGGAGTCGTGGATGTCTCCGGTGGCCGAGGCCGCCGTCAAGTCGCTGCTCGCGAGCCCGGGCGTGGACGCGGCCACGAAGGCCTCACTCACCGAGGCGTGGACCGCGCGCGCCGAGATCCTCCGCCTAAACGACATCGCGAACGACCAGCAGCGGCAGCTCGGCGAGCTGTCGAGCCAGAGCGAGGAGACCCGCCGGAGCCTCCGCTCGATCGAGAAGAACAAGCTCGCCGACAAGCTGCGCGTACAGCTCACCAAGCGCCTCGAGGATCTCTCGAAGAAGAGCGAGGAGGTCGGTAAGAAGCTGGTCGAGTCGCAGGCCAAGCTGGCGGAGCTGAACGTCCGCTTCCGCGACCTCGTGCGCAGCGTGAAGTACGTCGCGCCGCCTTCGACCAAGCGCTGACCGAGGGCCGCGCGCGGCCCTGCCTCTACGCGGAGCGATCTCTCGCGACGGTCTCTCGCGAAGCGCCGCCCGCGATCGCCTCGAGGAGGGAGGCGTCGAGGATCTCGATGCGGGTGCGCGTGGCCGAGATGCTCCCGCCGCGGACGAGCGTGGCGAGGCCTCGCGAGAGCGTCTCGGGCTTCATCCCCAGGAGCCCCGCGAGCACCGACCGCGGGAGCCGCCGCTGCTGCGTCGAGTCGAGGAGCCACCTCGCGATACGCTGGGGCGCGCTCCCGTCGGTGGTGGCGCGCGAGGGGTTGTCGGAGGCGAGCGTCGCGAGGAGGCAGTCGAGGACGACCCGGGAGGTGCCCGTCTCGCTGAGCCACGCGAGCATCTGCGTCCGGCTCGTGACGCAGACGGTTACGTCGGAGATCGCCCGCGCGGAGTCGAGGTAGGTCGGGCGGATGATGGCCTCCAGGCCGAGGAGGGAGCCGGCCCGGCGCAGGGCGTGCGGCGCCCCCTCGCCGAGGGCCTCGGTGCCGCCGCGCGAGAGCGCGATCGACCCGTGCTTCACATAATAGACGGCCTCGGCGGGCGCCCCCGCCACGAACAGGGTCGAGCCCGCCGGTCTCCGTCGGTCGACCATCGGACATACGGAGCCGGTTCCAACGTGCGACGCCGCCCCGATGGGGCACAGGGTGCATGCGGCTTTGCTGCTGCCGGTCTTCAGGGAAAACATGGTCGGCCTTTCCGCGCGGAGGCGCTCTTCCAGGCTCCCGCACGGGCCAGGCGCCCACAAGAGCTATTTGGTCATTTTTATCTAAAATCAAGTCGGGCGCACGACGAGGTGCGGCGGAGGGTGGGCGCCGGGAGGACTCTTTCCCCGGTGCGGCGCGCGCTGCGCTCATCTACGCTCCCTGAATGGCCCTCCTCCACCGACACCGCCCGCGCGGCAAGCCTGCGCGGCTCGCCGTGGCGTCAGGCCTCGCGCTGCTCACGTTCTCCACGGTCGCCGTCGCCGACATCGGCCCGGCTCCATCCTGCCCTCCCGGTCAGACCTCGCGGTACCTCTACGGCCGCTACTGCGCCCCCATCTCCTGTGAGCGCGACGATGAGTGCGGCGGGGCGAAGTGCGAGACGCGGGCGCTCTGCCTCCACGATCGCGGCGAGAGCCGCGGGACGCCCACGTGGGAGCAGACCGGCGAATGCCCGACCGGCGAATGCCCCGCGGAGAGTCAGTGCGTCCGCGAGCGCTTCTGCGGAGTACCCCAGCGCGCTGCGGAGCCCACGGTCGATCCGACGCCCGGCCTGCCCACCGCGCGCCCCGCGTCGCGAGGCTGCGCGTGCGACACCGCCACGATCCGCAGCGGCGCGCCCGCGTGGTCGATCTGCGCCGCGGGCCTCGCGCTCGCGGTCCTCGGGTGGCGCCGGGCGCGGCGGCGCTGACGCGAGGCTGCTCACTCGAACGGCGGGGCAGTCTCCCGAGCCAGCGCGGCGAGCGCGGCGAGCGGCCGACTCGCCTTGGCGGCTCGCTCACCGAGGCACTCGGGCGAGCCTCGCGTAAGGGCCCGGCACACCTCCGGGCGCAGCTCGTAGCTGGAACAGACGAGCTCCCGCGTCGCGGGCGCGAGCTCGAGCGACGCGCATCGACCGTCGATCATGCGGAGAAACGCGCGGTTTCCGCGGAACGTCACGAGGTCGTCGGCGCGCTCGCCGAGGCGCGCGTAGTCGGCGCCGGTCACCGCGACGTAGGCGTCGAGGCGCGAGAAGCAGCAGGCGCCGCACGAGAGGCACTCCGGCAGAGGTTCGCTCATGGCGCTCGATGCACCCTACCCCAGGCCCGCGTCGGGCGCGTGGTGACGTGGCCCGGATCCATCGTAGAGTAGTGAGAGTGGCAGTTCACCGGCACCATCGGCCACGCCGCGCCTCGGGGGCCCCGCGCGCCGCTACGTGGCTCGCGCGCGCAGCGGCCAGCCTGGGAGTCGTGACCACCTTGGCGACCGCGCTCGGCGCGTGCGCCACGGACCTGGACACCACCCGCGTGGTGCCCAGGCGCGGCTCGCTCGGCCAAGAGATGTTCACCCTCGTCTGCGACCGCGTGGGCGCGCAGGCCCTCCGCGAGGACGTGACCGGCGCCTCGTTCCACGCCGTTTGCCACGCCGACGCCCGGGGCAAATTCGCCGACCGCGTCGATGTGAGCAAGCTCGTGCCTCTCGACAAGGGGGCGCGGAACGCCGCGGGCGCGGCGGTCCCCATCGACGAGCAGCGCGCGCGACGCGGCTACCGCATCGCGCGAATCGAGGCGCTCGCGCGACGGCGCGGCGATCTCATCCGAGCCCTCGACGCCGCGTTCCCGGACGAGCCCGTCGCGACCAAGCGCCTCGGGGAGGGCGCAGGATCGTGCGAAGCGGGCGGCGAGACGCCGCTGCCGAAGGCCCTCGGCGACATGCTCGGCCGGCTCACCGATCTCGAGAACGACGGCACGCTCCCGGCGCTCACGAGGGCCCTCGCCGACGTCCTCGACAACGTGCAGTCTACACCCGAAACCCAGGCGGCCTTCGCCCGGCTCGACGCGCGCCAGGGCTATCGCCCCTCGGGGATCGCGCTCGGCGTCGCGCGCCCCGTCCTCGCGTATCCCCGGCTGGTCGAGCTCACGCGCTCGCTCCTCCGGGTCGTCGCGAGCGACTCCGCGCCCCTCGACGCGTCGACGCGCCGCGATCCCTCCCGCCCCTTCTCGAACGACAACCGCACCGCGGTGCCCGGGCGCGCGGCGGGCGAGCTCTCGTCCCTGTTCGCGGTGATGCGCGAGGAGCTGCGGACCGCCGAGCCCACCTCGCCGACCGCCCCCACCGCGCGCCTCGTGACGGGGACCGACCCGCTCATCCGCACGCGCGTCTCGCTGAGCCGCCCCCGCACCACGCTAGAGCTCGCGCGGCACTTGCTGCTACGCGAGGACGCGGCATTCGCCAGCAAGCTCGAGACCGCGAGCGTGCAGTACGTGACCCGCCGAGACGCGCGCGGGTTCGCGGGAGTGGCGCTCGTAGGCGACCAGGTGCCGTCGCCCTTCCTCGACCAGGTGGGCCCCGACGGGGTCGGCCCCGACGGCTTCCCCGACATCGGCCCGCTCGGCCAGTTCGTCACCACGGAGCCCGTGGCCTCGCCGTTCTTCGCGGCGAACGGCGCAGAGGGGCCGCGCGACGCCCAGGGGCGCGCGCTCGGGCCGAGCGGCGCTCCGCTCTACGAGACGCTCGAGAGCAACCGCACGCTGCTCGCGTCGCTCGGGCAAGACCTGCGCCCCCTGCTCGACCCCGACCCCACGCGCGATCGCGACGCGCTCATGAAGGCCGCAGGCGCGGCCCCCGTGCTCTTCGGGGCGCGCGACGCGACGCCCTCCGGCGCTCGCACGTACGCGCCCGATCCCAGCCTCACGAGGGACTGGGCGCTCACGCACTCGGCCCCCCCCCCACGGAACCTCGGGACCGACCCCGTGGTGCTCCGCTACCGCGCCTTCCACCCCGAGACCTCGCCCCTCGTGGACCTCGTGCACGCGGTGGGGCAGCTCCTCGCCGATCCCGCCGTCGACGAAGTCATCGAGCTCGGCCGGCGCCTCGCGAAGGACCACCCCGGCGAGCTCGCGCGCCTCGTCGGGCTCGGGCTCAAGATCAAGGAGATCGCCGACGCCCACCCCGAAGCGTCGATCCCCGCCGCCTCCACGTTCTGGGACGAGATGCTCGACGTGCTCGCGAAGATCGCCCGCGAGCCCGGCATCCTCGAGGACATCGTGCGCGCCTTCAAGCGCGACGAGACCGTCAAGCTGCAGGAGGCATTTGCAAGCTACACAGAGTTTCGCGACGAGCTGACCTACGACCGCAAGAACCTCAACGGCCCCGCGTGGAACCTCACCACGAACAGCGCGGCGTCGTTCCAGACGCGGGTCGATCGCGCGAAGCCCGACGTGGGCGAGAACCGGAGCGCCCTTCAGCGCTTCATGCAGGCCCTCCACGACGCGAACGGCCTCGCGGCGTGCACGAAGGAGGACGCCGTCGCGCACGTGCAGATCATCTGGCCGTACCCGGGCGGGGTGAAGGTCCAGCTCGACTACCCGACGGCCCTCCTCGCCAAGACCGTGTGCCTCTTCCTCGGCTCGCAGGCCCCGTCGAAGCTGCGCCAGTGCGGCGTGCTCCGCTTCGAGAACGTGGCGGAGCTGCTCCTCAAGGTGGCGCTCGATCGCCTCCCGCTCGACGTGCGCGACGACTGCCTCGACAAAATGATGAAGTCCCCGATGACCGATCTCGTGGGCGGGGCCGACCTCTTCCTCGAGCGCACCTCGGGCATCAAGGGCCTATCGACGCGCCCCACGGTGCCGGGCATCTCCCGCATGGTGTTCTTCGACACCGCGCACGACGGCCTGCCCGGGGACACCACGCGGCGCGATCCCGACACGAACCGCTTCCTCCGCGACATCCTCGAGCCCGTGCCCTCCATGGTGTGCCCCGCGGCGCCGTTCACAGATCCATCCGACGGCAAGGTGATGCAGCTCCGGCAGTGCGGCTCGTTCGCCGACACGCTACGCGGGCGCGACAACAACGCCCTCTTCCCGCTCGAGAAGTACGACTTCATCAAGAACGTGCGCGCCCTCGCCGCCGCCTTCGACGACCACAACAAGCCCCTCTTGTTCGTCGAGCTGTTCGACACGCTCCACCTCCACTGGGGCAGCGCCGCGCAGCCGAGGGACGTGTGCGATCCCGCGGCCCCACGCTCGAACGCGCGGTGGTGCGCCCAAGACGGCGCCTCTTCCTACGAGCCCCTGCTCGTCGACGTGCTCCGCAAGACCGACCTCTTCAAGGCGCTGCAAGACACCATCCCCGTGCTCGAGGAGGTGAAGATCCCGCGCTGCGAGCTCACCGACGCCAAGACGGGTCGTTGCCTCAAGCTTGGCACGCCGCGCAGCGGGGTGGACGTGCTGGTCGACATGGTGCGCGTCCTCGTCGACCCCGCGCGGAACAAGGGCCTCGCCGACGCGCGCGGCAACACCTTCTCCGTCCGCAACGACGGCACGAAGAACGCGCAGACCACGCCGCTCGTCTTGCTCATCGACGCGATGAAGGGGGTCGACGCGGCCTTCGCGGCAGCGCCGGACGGACCCTCGCGGCAGACCGAGTGGCGCAAGGCGCGCTCGCAGATCGTCGACGCGCTCTTCAGCGTGAAGGGCACGGGCAAGGCGACCACCTGGGCGAACCCCGCGACCGCGGCGATGTTGCCGACGCTGCTCGAGACCACGTCGTCGCAGGTCCTCGCCCGCTGCCCCGACAGGTCGCCGAACGCGCGCTGCGCCTGGGCACGCGACGAGCTCCGACAAAACGCGAGCGAGACCGTCGGCGGCCCCACGTTCGCCGCGGCGATCGATCTCCTCGAGGCGCTCCGCGCGGATCCGGCGGCGCGGGCCGAGCTCCAGCGCCTGCTTCAGTATCTCCTCGATCCGGCGTCGGAGAACGACGCGCACGCCTCGACGCTCGCCGCGATGCTCGACGGGCTGCAGGTGATGAGCGACGACACGAACCTCGCGCCGGTCTACACGGCCCTCTCGAGCGCCGTGGCGCCCCGCCTGGTCGACGAACGGGGCGACGTGGTGCGGCGCGGCTTCGCAGACGCCGCCGTCGAGGCCCTCACCCGCGTATTTGCAGAAGCGCGCGACGCCGAGGGGCGCGAGGTGTGCGGTCGCGAGGTCGACCCGAACCGCGTGATCGCGGTCGCCCTCCGCAAGCTCATGACGCCCCCAGAGCCGAACCGGCCGGCCCCGATCGAGGTCGTCATCGACGTCGTCGCCGACGTGAACCGCGCCGATCCAACGCTCACCGAGAAGCTCGAAGGCAAGGACTACGCGAACATCGCGACCGAGCTCCGAGGCTTCTTGCTCGACAAGGGCAGCGGGCTCGAGCAGGTGTACGAGGTCATCCGACAGGCGACCGCCGCGCCGTGAGCGCGCGCGTCTCCAGCGCACCGCGCGCGACGCTCGCGTGCCTCGCTGGCCTTACGGCGCTCGGCGCGAGCGCGTGGGCGACCGAAGCGGAAGCGGCGGGCCTCTACTTCTCCGATCGCGGCGTGCGCCCCATGGGCCGCGCGGGCGCGTACGTCGCGGGCGCCGACGACCTCCACGCCATCTGGTACAACCCCGCGGGCCTCGCCGACGCCGGCACGAGCGCCCTCGTCGACTTCGCGTGGCTGCGGTTCTCGGTCGATCACCAGCGCGAGCTGCTCATCCTCGACGCGGACGGCACCTACCGGAGCGTGAAGTCGCCGACGGTGAACGGCAACTCGCAGTTCATCCCCTTGCCCACGATCGCAGGCTCGTACGCGTTCGGTGCCCACAAGGAGTGGACCGTCGCGGCCGGGCTCATCGCCCCGTACGTGGCGCTGAACAGCTACGCCGAGACCGTGGGCGGTCAGCCCTCGCCCGCGCGCTACACGCTCGGATCCTTCGACGGCAGCGTGCTCGCCGTGCCCGGCGCGTGGGTCGCCTACAAGCCCTTCGAGGAGCTCCGGCTCGGGCTCGGCGCGATGGCCCTCGTCGGCGTCTTCCAGTCGCAGGTCACCTTCAGCGCGAGCCCGCAAGATCGGCTCATCGGCGCGCCCGAGCAGCCGGAGTACGACGCGGCCGCACAGCTCAAGGTGGGGCCCATCTTCGCGCCCACGATGAACGCCGGCGCGACGTTCGTGCCCAGTAAGTACCTGCGCATCGGCGTGAGCGGCCAGCTCCCCACGGTGATCGACTCGACCGCCAGGATCACCGTGCGCCTGCCCACGTCGGCGGTCTTCGACACCGCGCAGATCCGCGGCGACGAGGCCTACGTGCGCTTCGTGCTGCCCGCGATCGTGCGCCTCGGCGTCGAGGCGCGGCCCACGCCGAACCTGCGGGTCGAGGCCGCCTACGTGCGGGAGCTCTGGTCGGCCCACGACGCGATCACCGCCACGCCCCGCGGCATCTCGCTAGACGGCATCACCGGGCTCCCCCCCAAGGTGGCGATGCCGCCCATCACCATCCCGCGGGGCTTCGCCGACTCGAGCTCTTTTCGGCTCGGCGGCGAGGGGCGCGTGACCGTCCAGGACCGCGCGCTCGATCTGCGCGCGGGCGTCACCTACGAGACCTCCGGCGTACCCGCGGAATACCTCTCGCTCTCGTCGCTCGATTTCGCCAAGGTGACGGCCTCGCTCGGCGCGGGCCTCCACGTGTCGCCGCGTCTCCGGCTCGACCTCGTGTACGCCCACATCTTCGCGTCCGGCGAGGCGGTCGATCCGCGCACGGCCAAGCTCCCGCGCGTGAACCCCATCAAGGGCAACGCGCCGTTCGAGGCCGTGAACGGCGGCACGTACTCGGCGAGCGCCGATCTCTTCGGGCTGGGCGCTGCCTACACGTTCCGCTGACGGCGGCGACGGGCCGAGGCGGCGAGCGCGACGTTCCGCTGACGGCGGCGACGGGCCGAGGCGGCGAGCGCGACGTTCCGCTGACGGCGGCGACGGGCCGAGGCGGCGAGCGCGAACGGCCGCGGCCTGCTCTCGGGTCTAGCGCTCAGGCGTCTTGCACCGTGACGCGGATCATCTGCACGGGGGTGCGCGGGCGGTCGTCGGCGTCGGTGGGGGTGGTCTCGATCTTCTTCACGACGTCCATGCCCGAGGTCACGCGCGCGAAGACAGGGTGCTTCGAGTTGCCCGGAGTGAAGAAGTCGAGGAACGCGTTGTGCTTCGTGTTGATGAAGAACTGGCAGCTCCCGCTGTTCGGGCGGCCGGTGTTCGCCATCGAGAGGGTGCCGACCTCGTTGGAGAACTTCGCGTTCGCGGGGTGCTCGTCCTTGATCGTGCCGTCGGGGCCGTCGCCGGTGCCCGCGCGCGAGCTCTTCGGATCCCGGCTGTGCGGGCAGCCGAACTGGCACATGAAGCCCGCGATCACGCGGTGGAAGTGCAGGCCGTCGTAGAACCCAGACTTCGCAAGCTTGATGAAGTTGCCCGCCGTGATGGGCATCTCGGTAGTGAAAAGCTCGATGGTGAACGTGCCGAGCGAGGTCTCGAGGGTCGCAGTGGGGTTTGCCATGCCGTGCGTCGTACCACGCCCGTGGCCCGCCCGAGAAGCGTCAGGGGCGCGCGCCCGTCACGCCGCGGCAGAGGCGGTCGAGGCCCACGTTCCCGGAGCCGAGCACCTTCGCGTGGAAGGCCTTCGGGTCGAAGGCGGCGCCGAGGCGCGCCCGCTCTGCGTCGCGCAGCTCGAGGAACACGCGCTGCCCCACCTTGTAGGCGATCGCCTGCCCCGGCCAGCCGAGGTACCGCACCATCTCGGACGCCGCGCGGTCGGGGAGCAGCCCGCCGAGCTCGGTGAGCATCTCGACGCCGAGCTCGAACGTCCACGCCTCGCCAGGATGGAACGGCTGCCCTTCGGGGATGGGGAGGGCGAGGTGCGCCCCGATGTCGAGCACGATGCGGCACGCGCGGATCATCTGACACGACAACATGCCGACCAGGTACTCGGGGCGCTCGTAGTAGCCGAGCTCCGCCATGAGCTCCTCCGCGTAGAGCGCCCACCCCTCGGCGTAACCGGAGTACCCCTCGGCCACGCGGTGCAGCCGGCTCAGCCTGTCGGTGAGCGAGAGCTGGATGCCAATCTGGAGGTGGTGCCCGGGGAAACCCTCGTGGTACGCGGTCGCGACGTGATCGAACATCGGCACGGGGCCGGAGGCCGCCGCGTCGCCGAGCGAATACCAGACGCACCCCGGGCGCGCGAAACCCTCGGAGGGAGCCGTGTAATATACACCTATTGGTCCGCCGGGCGGGGCCGCCTTCACGTCGAGGGTGCGCACGGGCGCGGGCACGTCGAAGTGCACGCCCCCGAGCTGGTCGAGGGCCTCTCGCTGGCGAGCCCGCATGCGCTCGAGGAACACCTCGAGGCTCGGCGCCGCGTAGTCGGGCGCAGCCTTCAGGCGCTCCAGCACCTCGGCCACGGACTCCGCGGGCGACAGGCGCGCCGCCGCCTCGCCGAGCCGCTCTCGCAGGGCGGCGATCTCGCGCCACCCCCACGCGTAGGTCTCCTCGGGGTCGATGCTCATGCCGAGGAAGCGCTGCGCCTCGCGGGCGTAGCGCGCGCGGCCCACGCCGTCCGCCTCGCGCGCGCCGGGCAGATAGGTCTCCCCGAGCCACGCCGCGAACGCGGCGAAGGCGTCGCACACCCGCGGGATCGCGGCCTCGACGCGCGCGCTGAGCGAGGGGTCGTCGAGCTTGGACTCCGCGAGCTGCCGACCGAGTGAACGCACGAAGGACGCGTGACCGGCGTGCACGGCGCACTGCGCGAGCACCGCGCGCACCTGGCGCGCCGCGACGACCTCTCCCGACGCGAGGCCGAGCGCGAGCGTGGCTCGGTACCCTTCGAGCGCGGCGGGGAGGCCCTCGAGGCGGCTCGCGCGCGCCTCCCAGGCCTCTGGGGTCCCGGAGGGCATCACGTCGAAGGCCATGGTCAGGAGCTGGAGCGGCGAGGCCAGGGTGTTCAGATCCGTGAGGTGATCTCGGTGCGTGTACCGGCCGAGCTCGACGCGGAGGAAGTCCACGAGGACGTCGGCGGCGAGGCGACGCCACGGATCGCCGTCACGCGCGGCGCCCGCGGCCGCGGTCGCGGCGCGCGCCTCGAACGAGGCGAGCGCTGCGCGCGCGCGCTCATGGCCCTCCGGGCGAAGATCGTCCCACTCCCCATCGTGACCGGCGACACCCCAGAAGGTGGCGGTCACGGGCCGCAGGGCGGCCACGGCCTCGACGACCTCGTCGCTGAGGAGGAACGGATCTTCCGCGTCGGGGGGCGACGTGGTCGGGGGCGCGGGGGGCGACGGCATGGCCCCACCCTACTCGAAGCGCGCGCTCGGGCGCGACGCGGAGGTGGACGCGTAGACCCGCCGCCGCCCGCGCGCTACGGTCGCGCCGTGAGCCCACTCGACGACTTCCAGAGCCTCTTCGGGCGGCCGCGCGCCCTCATCGGCATGCTCCACGTGGGAGCCCTGCCCGGCACGGCGAGGTCACGCGATCCGGTCGACGTGCTGGCGGCACGGGCTGTCGCCGAGGCGCGCACGTACGCCGACGCCGGGTTCACGGCGCTCTTGCTCGAGAACATGCACGACACCCCGTATCTGAAGGGCGCGGTCGGACCGGAGATCGTGGCCGCCATGGCGGCGATCACCCTCGAGGTGCGGCGCGCGGTGCGCGTGCCCCTCGGCGTGCAGATCCTCGCCGGGGCCAACCACGAGGCGCTCGCCGTGGCGCTCGCCGCGGGCGCCGACTTCGTCCGGGTCGAGGGGTTCGCCTTCGCGCACGTGGCCGACGAGGGCGTCATCGAGGCCTGCGCGGGGCCGCTGCTCCGCTACCGCCGCGCCATCGGCGCCGAGCACGTGCGCGTCTACGCCGACATCAAGAAGAAGCACTCGGCCCACGCAATTACATCAGATGTATCAATCGAAGAGACCGCCCACGCGGCCGAGTTCTTCTGCGCCGACGGCGTGATCGTCACGGGCACCTCGACGGGCCACGCGGCCTCCGCGCGCGAGGTCGAGGCGGTGATCGGCGCGGCGGCGCTCCCCGTGCTCGTCGGGTCCGGCCTCACGCCCGCGAACCTCGCGGAGTACGCGCGCGCACACGGCTTCATCGTCGGCTCCTCGGTGAAGCAAGGCGGCGCGTGGGCGGCGCCCCTCGACCCCGACGCGGTGACGGCCGTCGCGCGCGCGTTCGAGGCGCTGCCGGCGTGAGCCCACTCGACCTCGTCCTCATCGGCAACCTCCTCGTCGACGACCTCGTGTTCGAGGACGGCACGACGCGTATGGCCCAGCCGGGCGGCGCCCTCCTGCACGCGGCGCTCGCCGCCGCCGCGTGGGGCACACGCGCGGGGTGCGTCACCATCGCCGGGAGCGACTACCCACGCGCGGCGCTCGACGACCTCCGAGGGCGTGGCGTCGCCCTCGAAGGCCTCACCACGCTGCGCACGCCGGGCGCGCGTGTGTGGCTGCTGTACGAGGACGGCGGGCGGCGCATGCTCCACCGCGCGGGCCGGCCCTCGCACGCGGAGGTCTCGCCGGAGCCCACGGCGGTGCCGGCCTCGTGGCTCCGCGCGCCCGCCGTGCACGTGGCGCCGATGCCTCTCCCGCGACAACGCGCGCTCACCGACGCGCTCGGCGACGGCACACGGCTCGTCTCCGTCGATCCGTGCGAGCCCATCACCGACGGCTCGCTCGACGCGTGGCGGGCGGTGCTCGCGCGCGTCGACGTGGTCTTCGCGAGCCGCGAGGAGCTTCGCCTGTCCGGGGCCGACGAGCACCCCGAGGCGGCGCTCCGCGCCCTCGCCGTGGGCCGCGTCCGCTACGTGCTCCACAAGCGCGGCGCCGCCGGCGGCGTGCTCTTCGACGCGAGGGAGGGCACGCTCACTCCGTGGAGCGCCCGACCCGCGCGCGAGGTCGATCCCACGGGCGCGGGGGACGCGTTCGCGGGCGCGTTCATGGGCGCCCTCGCCGTTGGCTGCCGCGTCGACGAGGCGCTCGCGCGAGGCGCGGCGACCGCGAGCGTCGCGGTCGAGGCCGAGGGCTCGCTCGCGCTCCTCTACGTCACGCGCGCGGAGCTCGAGGCGCGGGCCACCGGCGGTCCGATCAGAACTGATTGAGCCAGTTCCACGCGGGGACCCGGTACACGTCGCGGAAGTCGTGCTTGTACGCGCTCGCGCCGCGGTCTTCGCACCACACGACCGGGGTGCCGGCGGCGCAGCCGTCGTAGGTGACGCAGCCGAGGCCGTCCATCGGGGCGGGCGACGGGGTCGATGTGGACGCGCAGCCGTTGTAGGAGAGCCACGCGTCGCGCGCGTTGCGGCCATTGGCCACGGGCTCGTCGTTGTCGTCGGCGCGGTGGTAGACGAGCGCCGCGGTGGAGCCGCACCCCGTCCCTGCGAAGGAGCCGGCCGCGGCCACGATCGCGCGCACGGTCCGCGGGCGGTTGCAGGCGAGGTAGTTCGTCATGTACGCGCCGTAGCTGAAGCCCACGGCGAACGCGCGCTGCGGGTTCACGCAGAGCGTGTTCTCTAGATCGGCCGTGAGCGCGTCGAAGAAGTCGAGATCGGTCGTGCCGCCCAGATCCCACGCCCCACCGCGACCGTCGGGGAACGCCACGATCGCCTCGCCCGCCGCGTACGTCTGCATGGCGATGAACTGCGCCATCTGCGCGCCCGTGGCGCCGATGCCGTGAAAGACGAGGACCACGGGGTACGCGCGCGTGGGGTCGTAGCCGGCCGGCACGAAGAGCACGAACGAGCGCGCCACGCCGCCCACCGTCACCGTCTTGCGGACCCCCGCGGCGGGGCTCGGGCTCGCGGCGAGCCCGCACCCGGGGCTCGTGGTGGGCAGCGGGGGCGGCGGCGGCTCGGCGTCCTCCTCCGACGACGCGTCGCTCGCGCCCGTGTCGCGGCCCGCGTCGGCCGGGCCGCCCTCAGGGGTCACCGTGGCCGTGGGCGGAGTGCTCCCCGTCGGCGGGGTCGACGCGGTGGGGACGGCCCCGTCAGCCGTCGTCGCGCCGCCCGGCGCGTCGGTGCTGGAGCACCGCAGCAGAAAGGGCACGAAGGCGGCGGCGAGGGCGACGAAGCGAAGGCGCATTTGTCCATATTTTCACAACTTTGGCTGTTCGTCGAGGCCCGACCAGGGCCGACCCGCGAGGCGCTCGGCGAGGCCCCGACGCTGCGGCTCAGCCAGCGCCCAGCACGCCGTGCGCGCTTCCCAGTGTCCTTGTGCGCCCCTACCGAGTAAGCCTGCCGTCAAGGAGACCGTCGTGAGCGCACACCTCAGGGAGATCACCGATCTCGTCGTCCGCTGGGTCCACATCATCGCGGGCATCATGTGGATCGGCAACTCGCTGCTCTTCAACTGGCTCGACCGAAACCTCGAGAAGGTGCCCGGCCGCACCAAGCTGCACGAGGGGGAGATCTGGCTGCTCCACTCGGGCGCCTTCTACCAGGTCGAGAAGAAGCTCCTCGCCCCCGGCGAGATGCCCAAGGTGCTGCACTGGTTCAAGTGGCAGAACTTCACCACCTGGGCGAGCGGCATCGCGCTGCTCGTCGTGGTCTATTACATGGGCGGCGCGTCGCTCATGGGCGATCCGAGCATCGCCAAGCTGCACCCACACGCCCTCATCGGCCTCGGCGTCGGCAGCATCCTCGTCTCGTGGGTTGTCTACGACCTTCTGTGGAAGACGCTCGGCAAGGTCAGCGCGCCGGCCGCCACGGCTCTCTCCATCGCGGGGCTGTTCGCGGCGGCCTATGGGCTCACGCACGCCATGAGCGGGCGCGCCGCGTTCCTCCACGTGGGCGTCATCATGGGCACCTGCATGACGGGCAACGTGTGGATGACCATCGTGCCTTCGCAGCGCGAGCTCGTCCGGGCCACCGAGGACGGCCGCGAGCAGGACAAGACCCTGAGCCTCAAGGCCAAGCAGCGGAGTATCCACAACAACTACCTCACGTTCCCGCTGCTGTTCATCATGGTGTCGAACCATTTCCCCGCCGTCACCGGCGCCAAGTGGAGCTGGGCGGCGCTGTTCGTCGTGATGGCCACGGGCGCTCTCGTGCGCCACTTCATGAACGTGCGGTTCGTGTTCAAGCCGTGGTTCCCCATCACGGTGGGCGTCGTGATCGCGGGGCTGCTCGGCACCTACGTCCTCACCGCGCGCTGGGACGACGCCCCCTCGACCAACACCACGCCCGTGCGCTTCGCCGAGGCGCGGGCCATCATCGAGGCGCGCTGCACCTCGTGCCACGCGCAGAACCCCACGGACGACGTGTGGAAGGCGGCGCCCGTGGGCATCATGCTCGACACGCCCGAGCGCATGCAGCAGCTCGCGCCGCGTATCCGCGAGCGGGCGTCGGTCCTCAAGACCATGCCCCTCGCCAACAAGACGGGCATGACTCCGGAAGAGCGAGACACCCTCGGTCGCTGGGTCGCCCAGGGCGCGAAGCTCGACTGACCGCCTCACCCCGAGCGGGTGCTCCCCCACCCCGCGATGGCACACGATGACATACGTCGCGACGGTGAACCCGCGCCGATTCGCGGGGTTACGGGCTGGCACGAGCGGTGCTTCAACGGGCTCAACCCTTCGCCAATTCTTGCTACCCTGGGTGCTTCATGCTCCGCTCTTACAGGCTCCGCGCCAAGCTCTCGTGGTCCATCCGGCTCGCCGCGCTCGGCGCGCTTCCGCTGCTCGCGGCAGGCCTCGGCGGCTGCCCGGACACCCCCACCGAGCCGCAGCCCGACGCGGCCCCCGACGTCGTCGTGGTGCCGGCGACCGGCGCGTGGCGCGACGTCGCGACGAGCCTCCCGAGCGCGCTCCTCGCGGTGAGCGGCACCTCGCGCAGCGATGTCTATGTGGTCGGCGCGGACAAGGGCGCCGGCCCCGCGGTCCATCACTTCGACGGCACGGCGTGGACTCCACTGGCCACCGGCCAGCGCGGGGATCTCTGGTGGGTGAACGCGCTGCCCGGCGGGCCTGTGTTCATGGCCGGCGCCTCGGGCATGGTGCTCCGGTACCAGGCCGGCAAGTTCGAACGAATGCCCACTCCGGGGCTCGCCAAACAGACCATCTTCGGAGTGCACGCGCTCGCCGCCAACGATGTCTACGCGGTGGGCGGGGCGAGCGGGCGCGACGGCTTCATTTGGCATTTCGACGGCACGTCTTTCAAGGAAGAGCGCCTCCCGGACGATCTCCCGAGGACCGACAAGGGAGAGTCGCCGGGGCTCTTCAAGGTGTGGGGCGAGGGCGACGACGTCTGGGCCGTCGGCGGCGCGGGCACGGTGCTCCATAAGAAGAAGGGCGGCGCGTTCAAGGTCGTCCCGAGCGGCGTCACCGAGACGCTCTTCACCGTGCACGGCACGGGCGGCAAGGTATACGCCGTAGGGGGCGCGTCGAACGGGCGCGCCCTCGAGATCGACGCGGCCACCGAGACCGTGCGCGACATCTCGCCGACCGACACGGCGCTCATCCAGGGGGTCTTCGCGCGCGGCAGCCGCGTGTTCGCCGCCGGCGAGCGCGGGCTCGTGTACGAGATGAAGCTCGGCGGCGCGAAGCTCGTCCCCACCCTGACGCAGCCGACCGTGAAGGTGCAGTCGTTCCACGCCACGTGGATCGCCCCCGAGGGCGACGTGATCGCGGTCGGCGGGGAGGTGCTCTCGCCCGCGCTCGCGGCGGGCGGCGTGGCGCACTTCGGCGACCGGGAGCTCCCGCGCATCCTCGCCCCCGCGCCCGACGCGGGCCCCGACGGCGAGACGCCGCAGGCCGTGTGCCCGCCGGCGGTCATCGCAGAGGGCGCCACCAAGTCGATCGCGCGGCGCTGGAACGAACAGCTTGTCGCGTCCATTCGGCGCGATATTCCCCGCCCGACGGTCCACGCGCGGAACCTGTTCCACTCTTCCGCCGCCATGTGGGACGCCTGGGCCGCCTACGACACCACCGCGGACGGCGTGTTCCTGAGAGAGCGCCAGACCGCCGCCGACGTGGCCGCCGCGCGCAAGGAGGCGATCTCCTACGCGGCCTTCCGCGTGCTCGAGCGCCGCTACAAGAAGGCGAGCGGCGGCGACGTTTCGGTCGCCTGCTACCGCGCCGTCATGAAGGACCTCGGCTACGACCCCGCCGACACGAGCGAGTTCGGCGACACCCCTCGCGGGCTCGGCAACCGTGTGGCCAAGGCCGTGCTCGCCGCCGGGGACGCCGACGGCTCCAACGAGGCAGGGGGTTACGCCGATCTCTCGCCGTACACCTCGCTGAACCCCGCGCTCGTCGTCGACGCCCCGGGCGTGACGATGACCGACAAGGGCGCGTGGCAGCCGCTCAACCTCTCGGTCGCCGCCACCCAGAACGGCATCATTGTGCCCGCGGGTGTGCAGGAGTACATCGGCTCCGGCTGGGGCGGCGTGCGCCCCTTCGCGATGAAGCGCGCGTCGGCTTCGGTGCCGTGGCACGACCCCGGCCCCGCGCCCGACTTCGCGCCCGAGCTGAAGCCCCTCGTCGTCGAGGTGCTCCGCACCTCGAGCTTCCTCGACCCGAACGACGGCGAGACGATGGACACCTCGCCGGGCGCGGTGGGCAACAACCCCCTCGGGACGAACGACGGCAAGGGCCGCCCGCAGAACCCCGTGACCGGCCAACCGTACGCGCCCGCGATGGCGAAGCGCGGCGACTTCGGCCGCGTGCTCGCCGAGTTCTGGGCCGACGGCCCCAAGTCCGAGACGCCGCCCGGCCACTGGAACGTGCTCGCGAACTCGGTCGCCGACGCGCCGAACCCTCCGCGCAAGCTCTTCGGCGCGGGGCCCGACCTCGATCCCTTGTCCTGGGACGTTCATGTGTATCTTGCACTCAACGGCGCCGTCCACGACGCCGCCATTACGGCGTGGGACATCAAGCGGCGCACCGCGCGGGCACGCCCCATCGCGTGGGTGCGTTACATGTCGCAGAAGGGCCAGTCGAGCGATCCCTCGGGCGCGGCCTACTCGCCGGAGGGGCTGCCCCTCGTCCCGGGCCTCGTAGAGGTCATCACCAAGGAGAGCGCGGCCCCGGGCCAGCGGCACGCGAACCTGTCGCTCTTCGTAGGCCAGATCGCCATCAAGACCTGGCGCGGCGAGCCCGGCGATCACACCACCGAGCTCTCCGGCGTCGGCTGGGTGCGCGGGGTCGACTGGATGCCCTACCAGCGCCGAAACTTCGTCACGCCCGGCTTCCCCGGCTTCATCTCGGGCCACAGCACCTTCAGCCGGGCCAGCGCCGAGGTGCTCACCGCGCTCACGGGCAGTCCCTTCTTCCCGGGCGGCTTCGCTGAGGCCGTCTGCCCGAAGGACAAATACCTCGTCTTCGAGATCGGTCCGACCGCCGACGTGCACCTCCAGTGGGCCTCGTACTACGACGCAGCCGATCAAGCCGGTCAGTCGCGCATTTGGGGTGGGATCCACATCTCCCCGGACGACTTCGTGGGGCGTCGCCTCGGCTCGCAGATAGGCAAAGACGCGACCGCCCTCGCGCGCACCTATTACGAAGGCACGGCCGTGCCGTAGCAGCCCGTTGATAAACTCCCGTCGCCCCCGCGCCGCCGCATCGGCACGGGCTGCGTTGCGATCCTCCGGTGCCTGCTCACCTGCAAAAGCAGGCTCCGCGGGCTCCTCGGATCGCGCCTTGCCCGATGCCGCGCGGACGACGCGCGGGCTCGGTCCGTTTATCAACGGGCTGCTAGCAGCCCGCGTGGCCTCCTCGGGCCCGCGAGACCGGGCGCCGCGCCTCCGCGGCGCGCGTGGTAGGCTGCGCCATGGGCGAGTGGACGGGCAAGCGGACGTTCGTGACCGGGGCGACGGGCTTTCTGGGCTACGCGATCGCGCGCGCCCTGCGCGAGCAGGGGGCGGAGGTCACCGCCCTCGTCCGCGGCGCGGCCCTCCCGGGCGGCCTCGTCGGGCTAGGGGTGAAGCCCATACGCGGCGATCTGCACGACGTCGAGGCGCTCGACCGCGGCATGGCGGGCGCGGAGCACGTCTTCCACGTCGCGGCCGACGTGCGCATGTCGCGCGCCGCGTGGGCCGACGTGCACCGCACGAACGTGGAGGGCACGCGGGTGATGCTCGAGCGGGCCAAGGCGAACGGCGCGCGCCGGTTCATCTTCACTTCCAGCGGCTCCACCCTCGGCAAGCCGCTCGCCGCCACGAGCGGGCCGGTGGTCACCATCGACGAGACCTGCGCCTACAACCTCGCTCACCTCGGCTGGGTCTATCCGCACACCAAGTGGCTCGCCGAGGAGATCTCGCTCGCCGCCGCGACCCCCGCGTTCGAGGTCGTCGTCACCCACCCCACGGCCATCTTCGGCCCCTGGGACTTCAAGCACAACCTGCTGCCCCTCTTCCGCGCCACCCGGAGCCCGGCGGGCTACCTCTCGACCCACGGCATGCGCACGATCTGCGATGTGCGCGACGTCGCCGATGGCCACCTCGCCGCCGCGCTCCGTGGCCGATCGGGCGAACGTTACGCTCTCGCCGGCGAGCCCATGTCGGTGAGCGACCTCATGGGGCGAATCGCCAAGGAGGTCGGCGGACACGCGCCGATCGCGAAGCTGCCAGCGCCCGTGATGCGCACCCTCGGGCGCGCGCTCGACGCGCTCGGCACGCTGCGCGGGACGCCCGTACTGCTCACCGAGGAGATGGCCATTCAGTCGTGCCTTCGCGTCGCGGTCTCGAGCGAGAAGGCCGCGAGGGAGCTCGGGTATCGGTCGCGGCCGGCCGCGAGCTCCCTCCGGGACGCCGCGGCCTGGTACCGCGAGCAAGGCCTGCTGTAGCCAGTCGCGCTGCGCGACCGCGGGCCCTACTTGCAGGCGGTTGCGGACGAGTTCTTCGTGCAGCACGCGCGGTAGTCGGCGAGCTGGTTCTTGCAGTTGTTCTCGATCTGCGTCGCCGACAGCTTCGGATCGGTCTTCTGATCACCGCCGCAGACGATGTTGTTCTGCTGGCACTGAAGGTAGGAGACGCCCTCGCTGTAGCAAGCGCTGGTCTCGTTCGCCTTCAGAGTCGAGAGACACTGGTCCTTCTGGGCTTGCGTGGCCGGCACGTCGTTGCCGCACGGGCTGTTCTTCGTGCACACGTCGTCCGCGGCGCTGCTGCACGCGACCGAGACCACCGCGAGCGCCACACCAAGGATAGAGACAATAGTACGCTTCATTTACCAATCCTCCCTGAGTTCTCGTAGGCAGGAGTAGCTGAGTTTCCCTCGCTTGGCCAACGGCCCCGCGCTCCCGCGGGCTCTCGTCTTCACTTTCGGTGGCCGTTGGGCGCGAGAGCCGATCCCGCCACCGGGACCGTGGTAGCGTAGCGACGCGCTCCGCGAGTCGTCCGCGGGCGCGTCGAAAGGCGAAGGATGCTCCTGATCGACTACCATTCACGGGCGCGGGACAACCGCGCGCGGCGGGGCTCACCGCCCGAGCGCACCGCCGACCACGAACATGCGAGGCGCCGCCGACGAGCGGCGTGTCTCCGCCACGCGACCGAAGGGAGCACCGCATGAAGACCGAGTTCCGACGCTTGTCCAAGGCCTATGTGGAGGCGCACGCGCGCGATTTCACGGTGCTCATCGGGGGCTGGGAGCACGGCGACTGGCGCGAGGCGAACTTCACCTCCGACCTCGAGAAGAAGTGGGAGTACTCTTTCGGCTTCTTTCGCGACGAGCAGCTCGTCGGCTTCTGCATGGCGTCGGGCAAGATCCCGACCGCATACTACGTGCACCTGCTCTTCGTGTCCGAGGAGCACCGCGCCTTCGGCGTGGGCAAAGACTTCTTCGCGATGTGCATCGAGCACTGCCGGAGCCTCGGCCTGCGCTCCATCGATCTCAAGTGCCCCGTCTCCAACCCGCGGGGGCTCCGCTTCTATCAATCGATTGGCTTTCACGTCGTCGACTCCGACGGGGCCGACCAGACCCTCACGTTGTCGCTCGCGTGCATCAGCTCGTGCACCTTCGAGTCACCGTCCCTTGTCCGGCGCGCGGGCAAGGGGCCGAGAGAGAACCGAAGGCGCCCGGTGAGCGCCACCATCCCAGCGCGACCGCCCTCAAGTGAGCGAACGCGCCTCAGGGGCGCACGGCCTCGCCCACGGCCCTCGCCCTGGCCTCGGAGAGGGTCACCTCCTCGGCGATCAGCGCCGCGGTGCCCGCGAAGCCGAGGTTCATCAGGGCATCCACCACGCTAAGGCCTGGGGCGAAGACGCCCTGGAAGCGGGGGTACTCGCGCGGCGTGAAGTGGTTGTAGGCGAGGCGTAGGCCGCGGGACGCGAACGACTCCGGAGACTGGTAGCCCCGTCCGCCCTCGCCGCTCAGATAGACGTCACCCCGCGCGAGCACGCACAGCTCCGCGACGAGCTCGCCCGCGCGGGCGGTGGAGCCGAGCCCGCTCGAGTACACTCGCTCCGGGCGTATCTCCAGGCGCTCGAGGACTTGGTCGATGAACATCATGTTTCGCTGGACCAAGCGGCGCTCCCCCGAGCGCAGAAAGTCGGCAACGAGGGGAAACACCTCGGAATAGAAGGGCGCGCGCTTGTAGGCCTGCTCGACCGAGCGCTCCATCTTCACGAGATTGCGTTCCATCTCCGGGGCGAGCACCATCTCGGAGAGCGGCACACTGATACGCCCGTCGGAGGGGTGCTCGAGCACGAGGCCCAGGAACCCCACCGACCCCGGGAGCTGAAAGCTCACTCGCTTGCACAGGAACGCGCGACGAGGGTTGTTCTCCACGTGGTCGAGCACGACGAACACATCCGCCTTCGCGATCTTCACGAAGAATCCGAGCCAAGGCAAGAAGTCCGGCTGGTGAATGGCGACGACGCGGGGGCTCACTTCTCACGCTCGTAGAAATGCGAGTGGTAGTAAGTGTCCGGGTGAAGGAGCAGGTGAAGGACGCTGGGGCGGTCCGCGAGGTGACCGCTCGGCGCCCGCACGTCTCCCTCCAAGCGCACGCCTTGGTCGTACGCCTTCCAGCGAGTCCACTCGCTGTCCGAGACATACCGACTCTCGTGGAAGAGATTGAACTCCGGAGTGCGATCGTAGCCCTCGTACAAGAGCCCGAACGCGCGGTGATCGTTCTCCTTGAAGAAGTCGAGGTTGTTGTTGCCTGTGAGCCCACCATGACAGGCCGCCCCAACGATGGGCATTCCCACGATGGCACCGAGGACAGCGAGGTCGCGCCGTAGGCAGGCGCCGGCGTCCTCTCCCCAGATCTTGGCCTGGTCGATGATCTCGGCGTGATACCCGAGCTCGTGCCCCTCACTGACGATGCGCTTGAGAATGCGGTACCCCTCGAAGGAGAAGGGGTTGTACTCGGGCGCGTGAAGCCGAACGAAGAATGTCGCCTTGATGCCGAGCTCGGCGAAGAGATCGAGCAGAATGGCCGTCTTGGCGAGCGAGAGGTCGATGTCGACGCGCATCACGAGCACGTGTGGGTCGTCGCCCGGGTCCTTCTTGTGCTCCAGGTAGTCCACGCACCGCAAGGGCTTGTAGCCCGCTGCGCACACCGCTGCGAGCTCGGAGCGAAGCATGGCATAAGAGAAATCGGCGCTCATCGGCGCTCGATGAGGCTCTCGAAAGCCTCCAGCGAGTGCCCCCAGATGTGCTTCTCGAACCAGAGCCGCGCTCGGCGGCCCATGTCTCGGTACTCCTCGGGTGAATCGAGGAACCCCTCCAGGGCGCGCGCGATGTCGTCGGGACGCTGAACGTCGATCATGGGATACATCTCCGGGTAAAGGTGGGAGAACAACGCGTCGTCCCGCCGGTGGAAGAGGGGCTTGCCCATGCAGAGGACCTCGGCGACGACGCCGCCCATATACCAGGAGTCAGGCCCGTACTCGCCGCAGGCGAAGTCCGTGAGGGTGAGGTTCACCATGACGTCCTTCCGGCTCGATCGCGGCAGCCACAGGACGTCGTCTTTGAGGCCGAGCTCGTTGACCAGGGCGCGCGAGGCGGCCACGTCGGGCCCGTACTCGTAGAACACGATCCCGACCCGCGCGCTCGGCCTACGCTTCTTCACCGCGGCCACGGCGTGAATGAGCTTGTCGGTGCCCTTCGACCAGTTCGTGGAGCTCGCGCCCTTCCAGATGTGGCGCGAAGGCGAGGTGACGAGCACGTCAGTGCGCTCGCGGAGGCGCCCGGGGGGATGCCAGTAGGCGGTCCTGGCCTTGAGGACCTCGGGAGTGTAGAGCGGAGCATAGGGGAGAGGCGGCGAGGCGAAGACGCGCTTTCCCTTGTAGCCGAGCTTGGCGAGGGCGGGCTCGACGTAGGAGGGAGAGATGTCCGCGAACACCGCGCGACTCTCCACGATTCCCCGGCGCTGCCAGTATGGATAGGCCACGAGGGAGCGGAGACTCCTACGGTCGAACTTCGGCGGGCGGAACGCGTCCTCGCACAGGTCGCCTCCGAAGGGGATGAAGACGTCGAGCACCCGGCCGGCGCGCGCGACGAACGCCGGCGCGGAGCCCGATCCGACGAAGAAATCGAAGGGCTCGAGGTCGCGAGCGACCGTGTCCATGTCGTACGAGGAGAAGCGGCTGGCCGTCCCCCACGGGACCTCCCGCGTGTAGTTCTGGTAGTCCAGGTCGAAGGTGTCGCACGAGGGGTGGAAGTGCGGCCCATCCGCCATCTCGTTGTCCATCAGAAACAGGGTCACGTCGTGACCCTGGTCGCGGAGGTGGCGAGCTGTCGAGAAGAGAATGTTGTTGGTGTTGTTCAGCAGAACGATGCGCATGATGGTTCCGTTGCGCGATGCCTCGCGCGCTCCGAGGGGCATCCTGCGCCGTCGTCCCTCTGGCAAGCCTTGCCCGCCCGAACAGTCGACAACGGTGTAGGTTCATGGGCCTGGAGGCGTGGGAGTGTACCCCGACGGCTGGGGAGTCACCAGCAAAAACGGGCCATGGAGCGGGCGGAACGCGGCCGGGAAGCTCGCGCCGGCGCCGGCGGCGGCACGCCAAACGCGCCCCCCGAGATCGTCTTCCACCCGAGTGAACACTGCCTGAGGTGCTGTCACAGCTTCGTCAGCGTACGGCGCCTCGTCTGATGGACGTGTGACCCTCGGTCGGGGACGCCGGCGCTACCGTGTGGGAATGGGAACGGCACGCAGCGCGCTCTTTGGTGAGTCACGCCGGGGCGCGCACTCGGGCGCCGGCGTCCACACGAGGCTCGTGGAGCGCTTTCGGGTCCACGGAGCGCCCATCGACTTCCGCGAGCTGTGCCTCCGCGCCGTGCCGACGAGCACGCGCCTGCTCGTGCTCGACCTCGACCGCACCGTGCACCTCGACCGCAACATGGGCGAGCTGCTCGGCTGGGAGATCGCCGCGCACCTCGGGTACGGGCCCGAATACCTCGCCGACCTCGAGCCCACACGCGCGCCTGGGAGAATGTTCCTGGCGCCCTCGCGCCCGCTCTCGAGTCTCCGCTACCTCGCGCGGGCGGTCGCGCTGTGGGGACCGCCAGGCCTCTTCTACCTCGTGTGGGGCAAGCTCGCGTGGGGCGCCTCTTCCTTGCGCCGCAGCACGTTCCGCCGCTTTGGCCCGGAGCCCGTGCGCGCCGTCCAGCGGGTGCCGCAGCACGCGCTCCTCCATCAGCTCGCCGCGCTCCCCCGGGCCACGGTGCGCGAGCTCGCCACGCGCGTGCTGCGCCGCCACGCAGCCGACCAGACCCTCGATCGCGCCGATCTCGACTGGCTCCGAGCACGCTGCCCGGGGCTCCGGGTCGTTCTGAGCAGCGCCTCGCCTCGCCCCATCGTGGAGGCCGCCGCCGCCGAGCTCGGCGCCGACGATTTCCTCTCCACGGAGGTCGAGGAGTTGGAAGACGGCTCGAGCGCCCCGTGCGATCTCTCCCGGCTGGGCCGGCCCCTCGGCGCGCCGGGGCACATCTCGCGCCCGAGCCGACAGCGCATCAACGCGGGCCCCGCGAAGCTCGAGGCGCTCTGCGCGCGCTACCCCGACCTCCTCGATCCCGAGGTCGAGAGTGTGGGGATGACCGACACGGGTTATGGCGAAGATCACTCCTGGACCGAGCTGTTCCGCACGGTCATCGACGTGAACAGCACCGCGCCCTTCCCCCCCGTGGTGTCGTACGCCTCGCCGACGCGCGCGGTCCACTCGGCGCTGCTGCTCACGCGCGCCGAGCGCGACGGCGCGCCCCCCCGTCTCCCGACGGCCGAGGCTCGCGAGCTCTCGGCCCGCGAGCTTGGCGAGGTGCTCGGTGGCCTCCCCGCCGAGATCGAGGCGCTCGCCGGTCAGCTCGCGGCCGCCGAGGCCGAGCACGCGGACGCGCGCGACGCGGCGCGAGCGGCGCTCCTCGCCGTGGAGCCCGAGCTCGAGGCCACCGTCGAGCGCTACAACGACGCGAGCCCCCGCGCGCGCCCCGCGGAGCTCGCGGAGCTGGGGCGGCTCCTCGCTCAACGTGACCGCCTGGGCGCCCGCATCGTGGAGATCGAGCGGCCGCTCTCCGACCTCGCGTTCGCGCTCACCGTCGCCCTCGAGGCGGCGCGGGCCTCGCTCACTCGCCCGCCCGCCGCGCCCACGCCTTCGATGCCCCTCGCGGTGGCGGTACCTCACCAAGGGTGAGCAGCTGCCAGGTTTGGGCTTCTGCGAGCCTGCATTCTCGCAGTGGCGGTAGCTGGCCGCGGGACCGAACAGCCCGAGGGGTGAATCGGCGAGCTTCTCTTGGCGGTTGTCGCACCGTACGCTCTTTTCGTGCCGAGACTTCGCGACGCCTCTAGGTGGGCTGGGATCATCGCTGCGATGATCCTCGCTGCGTCTGCCACCGCGTGTGGGTCGGAGGGCCTGCCCCCCTCCGAGGACGCGAGCGTCTCGGACGCCACGCCACCGGACGCCACACCCGCCAAGGACGGCGCGGCGCCCGACGCCGGCGACGCGGGCAGCCCCGACGCGAGCGCTGACTCCACGGCGCCGGACGGCGGCGCTGACTCCACGGCGCCGGACGGCGGCCCAGGCGACGGTGGCGACGGCGGTCCGCCTCCCGAGCCCAGCATCGTGCCGGGCCTCCCCGGGCGCACGCTGCTCGCGGGGACGATCCTCACGGCGACTGGAGCGATCACCGGCGAGGTGCTCGTCGTCGGAGACACGATCCAGTGCGTGGAGCCGGGCAACACGTGCTCGAGCCACCCGGACGCGGCGGGAGCCACGCGAATCGAGACCCAGGGCGTCATCTCGCCAGGGCTCATCGACACGCACAACCACATCTTGTTCGACGTGTTCGACGCCGACGACTGGGCGCCGATCATGTCCTATCAGAACCACGACCAGTGGACCAACGAGCCCGGGTATCACGAGATGCTCGACGTGAAGCACTGCCTCGCGAACGACTCGCAGGGCAAGCCCGCCTGGTGCGCCGCGACGGTGTACGGCACCGCCGCCGGCAGCCTGCGCTGCGAGATGGACAAGTGGGGTGAGCTGAAGGGCCTCGTGTCCGGGACCACGAGCATCGTCGGCCTCCCAGGGACGAGCGCCGGCTGCTTTGGCAGCCTCGCCCGCTCCGTGGACGTCTCGCAGAACGGACTCGGCACCGACACCGTCCAGACGAGCGCGCTCTTTCCTCCGAGCGACGCCAACGCCGTCTGCGCGAACTTCGCGTCCGGGCGAACCACCTCGTTCATCGCGCACTGCGGAGAGGGCGTCGACGCTCGGAGCCTCAACGAGTTCGCGCGTCTGGGTGTCTCGACGCCGCCCGGCTGCCTCTACGCCCCGCAGACCACGTTGACCCACGGCGTCGCCTTTGGCGCGAACGAGTTTCTCAGCATGGCAGCGACGGGCATGAAGCTCGTGTGGTCTCCCCAGTCCAACCTGTCGCTGTACGGCGCCACGGCCAACATCCCGCTCGCCGTCGACTCGGGAGTGCTCATCGCCCTCGGCCCCGACTGGTCGATGGGCGGAAGCCAGAACATGCTCGACGAGCTTCGGTTCGCGTCGAACTGGAGCACGACGCGCTGGGCGGGGCGCTTCACCTCGAGGGACCTCGTGACCATGGCCACCGCGAACGGCGCCACCGTGCTCGCGCTCGACGACCGCCTCGGGAAAATTGCCCCTGGCTACCTCGCCGACATCTCGGTCTTCCGCGGGAACGTGGGCGCCCCCTACGACGCGGTCGTCACCGCGAGCCCGAGGGAGGTCACCCTCGTGATGGTAGGCGGGGTCGCGCTTTACGGGGACACGGTGCTCGAGCCGTCGGCGCCCGCGGCCCCTGGCTGCGAGACCGTCGACATCTGCGGGCGGCCGAAATTCCTCTGCGCGGCGACGTCCACCCCGGCCAACAAGCTCGACCAGACCTTCGCCCAGATCCAGACGGCGCTCTCTCAAGCGCTCGCCGAGACCGACGCCATACGCGCACCCGCGAAGGCGTTCTCACCGCTCACGCCGCTGGTGAAGTGTCCCCCTCCGTGAGGGCTCCGCTGGGCTTTCGCCCCTGGGCGACGCCGGGACGTGGCCGACGAGGCGCCCCGAACGTGGCCGTCGGTCGCTGTCGGCGCTTCGGGCCCATGTGACGCACCCCCGCACGAAGCCAGCCGTCTTGCCCTCAGTGCGTCTCGAACTCGTATGTCAGCTCGACGAGTCCGGAGACGGGGCCGACCCGCTTCGCGTTCGGGAGCTTGACTCCTGCGATGAGGATCAGCGAGTGCGTGATATTCCACTGCGCTCCAGGGACCGTAGACGACGTGGGATCAAATTGCGAGCTGTGAGCGCGGAAGAGCTCTCCGCTCATTCCGCGTGAGATAGCTCGTCCGCTCGCGAGCCCGAGCTTGGCCTCGACCTCCGCCCCCTCGGCCCCAACGTCCCCCCTTCAGAGTCGAGCCCCCGCGGCGCTCAAAACGGCGCCTTGCAGTCCCCCTCCAGGCTTCTCAGATCTCTGACGCCAGCGGCCTCGGCGGCGGCCATGAAGGCGGCGCAACACGCGGTGTTCAGCGCGGCGGGGGGGGGGGGGGGGGGCCGCGGGGGCGGGGGGGGGGGCCCGGGGGGGGCGGGGGGGGCGGGCGGGGGGGGGGGGGGGGGGGGGGGGGGGGCCCCCGCGGGGGGGGGGCGGCGCGGGGGGCCGGGGGGCGCGGCGGGGGGGGGGGCGGGGGGGGGGGGGGGGGGGGCGGGGGGGGGGGGGGGGGCGGGCGGGGGGGGGGGGGGGGGGGCGGGGGGGGGGGGGGGGGGGGGGGGGGGGGGGGGGCCGCGGGGCCGGGGGGGGGGGGGGGGGGGGGGGGGGGGGGGGGGGGGGGGGGGGGGGGGGGGGGGGGGGGGGGGGGGGGGGGGGGGGGGGGGGGGGGGGGGGGGGGGGGGGGGGGGGGGGGGGGGGCGGGGGGGGGGGGGGGGGGGGGGGGGGGGGGGGGGGGGGGGGGGGGGGGGGGGGGGGGGGGGGGGGCGGGGGCGGGGGCGGGGGGGGGGGGGGGGGGGGGGGGGGGGGGGGGGGGGGGGGGGGGGGGGGCGCGGGGGGGGGGGGGGGGGGGGGGGGGGGGGGGGGGGCCCCCGGGGGGGGGGGCCCCGGGGGGGGGGCCCCGGGGCGGGGGGGCACCGGGGGGGGGGGGGGGGGGGGGGGGGGGGGGGGGGAAAGAGGGCGGCGGGGGGGGGGGGGGGGGGGGGGGGGGGGGGGCCCGGGGGCGGGGGGCGGGGGGGGGGGGGGCGGGGGGGGGGGGGGGGGCGCGGCGGCCGGGGGGGGCGGGGGGGGGGGGGGGGGGGGGCCGCCGGGCCCCCGCCGGAAAAAAAGGGGGCCCGGCCGGGGGGGGGGGGGGGGGGGGGGGTGGGGGGGGGGGGGGGGGGGGGGGGGGGGGGGAACCGGGGGGGGGGGGGGGCCCCGGGGCGGGGGGGCCCCCCCCGCGGGGGGGGCCGCGGGGCCGGGGGGGGGGGGGGCGGGGGGGGGGGGGGGGGGGGGGGGGGGGGGGGAAGTTTCCCGGGGGGGGGCGGGGGGGCGGGGGGGGGGGGGGGGCGCGCCGGGGGGGGCCCGCCCCCGGGGCGCCGGGGGGCGGCGGGGCCGCGCCCCCCCCGGCGGCCCCCGGCGGCGGGGCCGGGGGGGGGGGGGGCCGGGGGGGGGGGGCCGGGGCGGGGGGGGGGCGGCGGGGGGGGCGGGGCGGGGGCCGCGGGGGGGGGGCGGGCCGGGGGCCCGGGCGGCGGGGGGGGCCCCCCGGGCGCGCGCGCCGCGGGGGGGGGGGGGGGGCCCCCCCGGGGGGGGGGGGGGGGGGGGGGGGGGGGGGGGGGGGGGGGGCCCCGGGGGGGGGGGGGCCGCCCCCCCCGCGGGGGCCCGCGGGGGGCGGCCCGCCGCCGGGCCCGCGGGGCGGGGGCGGGCGGGGGGGGCCCCCCCGGGGGCCCCCCGGGGGGGGGGGCGGGGGGGGCCCCGGGGGCGGCCCCCCCCGGCGGCCGCCCCCGGCCCGGGGGGGGCGGGGGGGGGCCCGCGGCCCCCCCCGGGGGGGCCCCCCCCCCCCCCGCCCCGGCGGCGGCCCCCGCCGCCCGGGGGGGGGGGGGGGGAGAAGGCCGGGCCGCGGGCCCGCGCGGGGGGGGGGCCGGGCCCCCCGGGCCCCCCGGGGGGGGCCCCCCGCGCCGGGCCCGGGGGCGGGCGCGGCGCCCCCGGGCCCCCCCCCCCCCCGGGGGCCCGGGGGCCCGCCCCCCCCCCCCCCGGGGGGCCGCCCCCCCCGCGGGGCGGGGCCGCGGGGGGGGGGGGGGGGCGGGGGCGGGGGGGGGCCGGGGGCCCCGGGGCGCCCGCGCCCCCGGGCCCGGGCCCCCCCCCCGGGGGGGGCGGCCGGGGGGGGGGGGGGCCCGCGGCCCCCCCCCCCCCCCGCCGCCCTTCCCCCCCCCCCCCCCCCCCCCCCCCCCCCCCCCCCCCCCCCCCCCCCCCCCCCCCCCCCCCCCCCCCCCCCCCCCCCCCCCCCCCCCCCCCCCCCCCCCCCCCCCCCCCCCCCCCCCCCCCCCCCCCCCCCCCCCCCGGGGCCCGCGCGCGGGGCGGCCCCGCGACCCCGCCCCCCGCGGGACCGGCCCCCGCCCCGGCCCGCGCCGGGCGCCGCCGGGGGCGCCCGGCGCCGCCCCGGGGGGCCGGCCCCCCCCCCCGGCCCCCCGGGGCCCCCGGCCCCGCCCCCCGGCGCGCGGGGGGGCGGCCGCACCCGCGGCCCCGGGGGCCCGCCCCGCCCGGGGTGCTTCCCGCAGGGCGCGGCCCCGGCCCCCCCCCCCGCCGGGCCCCCGCCCCGGCGCGCCCCCCCCCCCCGCCCCCCCCCGCCCCCCCCGCCCCCCCCCCGCGGGGGCCCCCGGGCGGCCCACCCGGCCGAGGGCCGGGCCCGGGCCGGGGCCCGGCAACCCCGCCCGCGACCGCCCCCCAGCGCCCCCCCCCCGCCCGCCGCGCCCCCAGAGCGGGGGGGCCCCGGGGGGGGGGCGGGGGGGCGCGCGTCCGTGGGGCCCCCCGGCGCCCCCCCCGCGGCCCCCCCCCCCCCGCGGGCAGGGGGGGCGGAGGAAGGCCGGCCGCGGCGCCCCGGGGGCGGCGGCCGGGGGGGGGGGGCCGTGGGCCCCCGCGGGCCGGCGGGCGGGAAAAGGCCGGCGGGGGTGCCCCGTAAGCAAAGGGGGGAGTGGTGCGCCCCCGGCGGGCGGGGGCGCGACAAAAAAAGCAGGCCGGCGGGCGGGCGCACCACCCCCGCCGCGGGGGTGGAGACCGGCGCCCCGTTGGCGCCGAGGATCACGGCGACGTGGCGCACTGGCTCGTAAATCATGCAGGTACTCGTGCCCGTGGACACGCCGTTCTTCTTGTAGAGCGTCGCGACGCCGCGAGGGAGAATTCCAATGCCGAGGCCTTGGTCGACCGCCACGCCACCGGGGCCGGTGTGCGCGAACCGCGGAGTCTCCATGGCGCGAATGGCCCGCTCGATGGCCGGCGACGGAGCGGCGTCGAGGCGACCCAAGACGCGCAAGAACCGACCGAAGTCGGCCGCGCTCGAGTAGATGAACCCGTCGCCCGTGAAGACTCGGGGCGCCACCACGCCGGCCGGCTGGAAGCGAGCCCCGCTATGCCCAGGCATGAGGCCCGGCGCACCGGGAGGCAGCTCCTCGGGCGCGACGGTGTTCGTCATGCCCAGCGGGCCGAGAGCCTTCTTGAGGAGTGTCGCGTAGGCCTCTCCAGCGGAGTGCTCGAGCGCGAGCTGGGCCAGCGCAAAACCAAAATCTGAATACGTGTAGCGGGCGCCCGGCTCGCCGCTGAGCTCCGTCGTCGCGAGATCTTCGCGAAGGTTCTCCTTCGTGTAGGACTGCCACGCCGCGGTCATGCCCGCGACGCCTTGCGCGGTGGCCAGCGAGCGGTCCAGCGTTGCGGGATACCGGGGCAGGCCGCCCGTGTGCGCGAGCAAGTGGCGGAGCATGAGTACGCCGCCGCCAGGTCCACTGGGCACGCGAAAGTCCGGCGGCAGGTAGGTCCCGAGGGGAGCATCGAGGCGGAGCCGTCCCTCCTCCACCGCCTGCGCCACCATGAAGGCCGTGATGACCTTGGAGACGGACCCAATGACCCAGCGCTCGTGACCCGTGACGGGTTGCTTTTCCGTAGGGGTCAGTGCTCCGAAAGCGAACGTGGAGCTGACGGACGGTGACTCCACGCGCAGCACCATGCCGAAGGGCTTCTCGGCCTCTGTCCCCGAGTTCAGATGGAGCGCCATCAGCGGCTCGAGGGTCCGGCGGAGCGCTTCGGCCTCGGCCCCCCCGTCCGGAGCTGCTGTAGCGGTCGGCCCCGCGTCGCCAGCATCAGGGGGCAGCGGCGCGGCCCCGTCCGCCCCGGCCGGCGGTCGCGGCGCCGCGGGCTGCTCCGCTGCCACGCTGCACGCGGGGATCAGCACGGCGGTCAGGAACAAGGGCAGCGCGCGACGCATCGTCATGAGGGTCTCCTCTGCGGTGACTCAGTATGACACGCGGGGGCTGCCACGGGGCCGGAATGGACTCCCTACTCTACGCGCAGACTCGCGAGCGCGGCGCGGAGCGCGGCGCGCTGGCTCTCGACATCGGCGCGCGTGGTCCCGAGGCGGGCGAGCGTCGCGTCCGGCACGCGGAGCAGGTTGTCGATCTCGTTCGGGTCTTTTTGGAGATCGTAGAGCTCGACGTCCTCGCCCCCCCGCCGAGTGCGTTCGCACCTTCGCGCGGGAGGTGTCCTCGTAGTGCTCGACGTACTCGTAGCGATCGGTGCGGACGGCAGCGTGGGTGTCGGGGCCGGGACCGCTGCCGGCCCAGCACTCCGTGAGCACCTGGGCGCGGGAGACCTCTCCGCTGGCGCCCGTGACGAGCCCTGCGAGGCTCTTGCCGTTCATCTTCGTGCCCGGCGGCGGCGTCACCCCCGCGAGCTCCGCGAAGGTGGGCGCGAGGTCGACGTTCATGACGAGCGTGTCGACCACGCGGTTCGCCCGTAGCTGCGAGTGGGCCAGCGGCCCAGGCGCCGCGCGACGCTGGCGCGGGGGCGGTCGGGGTGCGTTACCCTCGGGCCATGCGCAAGGGATCCCCCACCACTCTCCTCCGGCTCGGGTGGCTCGCGCTGATCGCCTGCGGAGGGCCGCCATGGTCCGTGGCCGGAGCCCCCGACGCCCCTCCCGATCGCCAGTTCCGGACGGGGACCGAGGCAGGGGAGGACGTGTACGTCTGGGAGTGCCACAAGGGGCAGCGCGTGGTGGTCCATCAGTCGGGCTCTGCCTGCCTCGGCACGAGGCCGCCCGTGATCACGCGAGGGCCCTGCGGGGAACCGCTACCGGTCGAGAGCAAGTTCCCGCCTCTCGACGGTGGCGGGGTGAGCCGCGTCCCCGAGTCGCTGGAGTGGCCCGGCACCCCGCGACCGAGGGACGGCGCCGCGGACTGAGTGCCCCCGAGGAGTCCGGATCGCTGCGACCGTCGAGCACCGCTGCGACACACGTGGACACTTCCGCCCGCCCCTATGGCGGCCGTCGGCCCCACGCCCGCGGGGGTCGTGTCATGCGTTTGGGGGACGCGTCCGGGCGTTGCTGAAATTTAGATCCTATCTTTAGATTGGCCCATGCGATTTGCTACGAGGAGCCCGCACTCAAGCTGAAGATCTCGCGCGGGGGCCGACTCGACGAGCTCGTCACGCTTCCGCACGGCCCGACACCCAACGACGGGCTCTGGATCAAGGCGCCAGACGACATCTGGGTGGGGGGGTGGCACTTCGACGGCGCCGCTTGGCGTCACGAGTTCATCGGAGGGCGTCACGTCATCGGCAGCCGCGGCGCCGATGACGTCTGGCTCCTCAAACCGCCGCACGCGGACGGTACCCCGGGGCATGTCCTTCACTGGGACGGTCGGGAGCTGGCCCCTGTTCGTGAAGCGCGGAGTCTCTTCGCCGGCGCGCTCGGAGGCGGTCCGGGAGGCGCGCTGTGGCTCGTCGGTACCGAGGGTCGAACGCTCCGGTACGGCCCGAGGCTGGAGCGCTGAGCGCTCGCTCCGCGGTGGCCGTCCCCGCGGTCCGCCGAGTCAGTGACGTCGTCGGGCGGCCCCGACGCTGTGCGAAGGCGATAGCGCTTGTGGACGCTCGGGTCGGCCGTCGGGCCCGTCCACACCATGGAAGGTAACCGTACGGGATACCGAGCCCTCGCCGTCATGATCCGCGCCGCGAAGGCTGGAAGGCTCACGGAGAAGAGCTGATCGTGACCTGGGGCCGAATCGGCACGAACGGCCGACACAGACCAAGACCTTCGCGTCGGCGCGCTGAGCGCTCGCTCCGCGGTGGCCGTCCCCCTGCGGTCCGCCGAGTCTTGCTGCGAGAGGTTCCCTGCTCGTAACCATTCCAGAAAGAATGGCGGCGAGCTACCCCGGCACGGCGGACACGCGCTACGCTCCCGGCATGGCTCAGCTGCGACGGCCCATCCCGAGGGACACCCGAATGACATCGACACGTTGGCAACTCAGACTCTCGTCGGTGCTGGCGCTCCTCACGGCGACGGCGGGTGTGGGCGCCGCGCTCTACGGTTGCTCGGACACCCCCGCGGATCCGCTCGACGGAGGCGCGGACGGAACCCCTCCTGCGCCGGCTACCGACGGGAGCGCCTCGGAGCTCGACGCCGCGCGCCCCCAGGACGCCGCGCGCCCCCAAGACGCCGCGCCTCCCCAAGACGCCTCTCCCCCAGACGCCGCTCCTCCGCAAGACGGCGCGCCCCGAGACGCCACGTTTCCGGACGTGACGCTTCCGCCGTCGTCGCAGAAGCTCATCTTCGTGAACGCGGCCAACTACCTCGGGCCGGCGTTCGAGGGCTCGACGGGCGCTGCCGCCGCGCTGAACGGGGCGATGCGGATCTGCTTCCGCGCAGGCCCCGACGGCAGCAATCCGTTCCTGCCGGTCCCGCCCATCCCGAACAAGGCCGCGCCTCCGCTCCCTATCGCAGGCTACCTGCCGGGCACGGGCGGCGTGCTCCCCGCGAAGGTCGACTTCTCCACGACACGCCTCGAGCTCTACGCGATGAACGCGCAACTCCTGGCGTCCAAGGGCGTGACGAACACGTCGTGCGGTGACCTCTTCGTGCGCGGGTACCCTGACGCGGGGACCCTCCCCGTCGAGGGCGTGGACTTCGTGAAGCTCGGGGCGATCCCCGCGGGGACGTTCGCGGTCGAGACGACCTACGTGGTGGCCGCAGAGGGCTGCAGCGCGGGCTTGACCGACGCGACCCTGGCCGCGGCGAAATGCGGCCCGACCTACGATCCGGCGACAGGCCACCTGAGGCTCTCCGTTCGCACGATCAGTCGCGGACCTGTCGGCCCGACGCAGCTCGGCGCGCAGCTCGTTCACGCGACGAGCGCGGCCAGCACCCTCGCGGTCAATGCGGGTGTCGCCGCCGCGGGTGGCGGCGCGTTCAAGCCCTTCGCGGCCGCCGCCGTGGCCTATGGCGATCCGGTCACGCCGCAAGTCGTCCTGGCCGGGGTCAACCTGACGAGCGACACGTTGTCGATGAACCCGGCCCTCCCGGGGATCCCGAGCTATTCGTTCGCGTCAGCCGTGGCGGCCACCTCTGCCGGCACCCCCATCGCGCTCGGCAGCAGCCACGTCTTCGTCGTGGTGGGGGAGGTCGGGGACACCACGGGCGTCGCCACTCGCAAGCTCCACTTCTTAGGATTTCCGGCGGACCCCGTCGTGCCACCGCTGGTTCAGTAGGGCGCCCTGGGCGAGCCGCTCAGCGGGTGGCCCCACCCTGGCGCGGAACCAAGGCATCGGCGAAGGAGGCGAGCTGGAGCATGCCGTCGCAGAACGCGGAGTAGCGAAGTTGACGGCGCAGCGAAGGGACGAGGGCTCGGCCGCCGATGACGAGCGCCGCGCCGCAAGCCTTGGCCGCCTGCTCCAGCAAGCTGCACTCCGCGACGGTCTTCTGCTCGTCTTCAGAGGCCCCGACCGACAGCCAGACGACCCGCGGCTCGACGCGGGCGATCGCGCGCGCGATGGTCGCCCCGGGCAGACCGGTTCCGAGAGACCTCGCGTCGAAGCCGCGATCCCGCAGGACGAGCTCGGTCATGGTCGTGGGCAGCGCGAAAGGATCGTGCTCCAGCGTCCCGCCGATCGCCTTCGGAGCGCGCTCCCCGAGCGGAGCGAGCCGCGCGCCGAGGTCGTCAAGGCAGCGGCGGACGAGCTCGATCGCCCTGCGCTCCTCGTAAATCTCGAGCGAGCCGCGTGACCAGCGCTCGCCGATCTCGGCAAAGGCAGGGGCAATGAGCTCATCGCAGAGCACGTCGACCGTGCGGCCCCCGAGCCAGTGAGACTCGAGCGCGGCCAGGACGGCCGGGCGGTCGCCGGCGAGGAGCGCCTTGAGCAGCGCGGCCCGCGCGGCGCCCGCTGGCTTTGGAGGGGCCGCCGCCGCGGCCAGCACCGACCCGTCGCGGATCCCGCGACCATGTTCGCGCGCGAAGCGAAGCACCGCGTGGGACGGGACGCGACGATGCCCGCCCGGGGTGCGCTCGAACGGGAGCAGGCCGTCGTCGCACCATCGCTTGACCGCCGACTCGCTCACCCCTAGCGCCTTCGCGACCTCTCGCGGAGAGAGCTCTTCCTTGAACGTTTTGAACGATTCATGGACCCCAAACATGACGAGATCGTAGCCACCGCGACTTATTTTGCAACCTTGTAGCGCAGCGACGCATCAAACAGGCGATGCCACGAAATTGCAGATGGATGAACGTTTTGAACGTTTATCAGGAGCGCTCACCCGTCGCCGCGTGGATCGAACCGGGGGGGGTGAGCGAGGGCGCTCGGACAGCGGCGGTCCAGGGAGGGCGCTCGCGGTTCGAGCGGGGATCGCGGTTTCGGAGCACGACTCACGAGCGCAGATCGCTCTCGTGGGCGGGTCCGAGGGGCGCGCCTCACGCGCGGACCGACCGACGAGTCCAACAACGAAGGGAAGGCACACATTGAAGTCGACAACACTCACCTACGCTCCAGACCCGCCGAGACCTGCGCTGTTCGAGCGCCCGGACTACCTCATCCTCACGCCCGCCGCGCTCTCGGTCTTGTTCTCGATCGTCCTGTGGTTCGGTCCACTCGGCACACCAAACAAAGAAGGGGGCCTCTTCGTCGCGTCATGGGTGCCGTCGATCCTGTCGCTCGGCTGTTTCGCAAAGCTCGCCAGAAGGGAGAAGTAACATGGGTGACTCGAACATCTTCTCAGGTGGTCTGTTCATGACACTCTGGCTCGTGGCCTTCTTCGGCTACTCGTTCTACGAGCTGCGGAGGGGATATCCCGAGTTGGCCCCCAGGAATCCCGGGCGGCCCCCTGCACGAACCTCTACAGGCGCCGTCTCCGTCCACGAGGACGATGAGCGAATCCCGCACATGATGGATTCGGCCAGCCGCCCGACCCAGGCTCCACGAGACATGGGCTATATTTGGAGCACTGATCGCTCGAGTCGAATGAACTAGCACTATGTTCGGGAGCTTCTTTCGGAACGCGGCCCACTGCGCCAGATCGTCCTGAGCGCGAGGTCGGCCTCACGCCGGGTGAGGTCGACGATGGCGCTGGCGGGAGCGAGCTCCGAAGAGGCGGGCTTCCACGGGGGCGTGGGACGACGCGACACGGACCGTCAAGGCTCAGAAGAGCGAACCCGAACGGCGCACGTTCCCCATCGCCGGGCCGCTCCTGCCGTCGCTCGATGCCCTTGACGCCCTCTCTTCGGGGGGGAATTGGGCCGAGCATTGGGCCACAAAAAGCCAAAACCCCAGCTTTCACCGGGGTTTCTTAGTTGCGCGGGTAGGATTTGAACCTACGACCTTCGGGTTATGAGCCCGACGAGCTACCAGGCTGCTCCACCGCGCGTCAGCGAGGTGCAACCTACGCTCTTGGTCCGGGATGTCAACTGTTTCGGACACCTGCGCGCGAGCGACCCTCGAGCCCCGGCTACGGAACGAGATAGCTCGTCACCACGGGGCGGTCGGCCGTGAACTGCGTGTAGTCGCGCGCCACGTCGAACGTGGTGGGGCTCCAGGGGCGCGCGATGATCACCGCGTCGTGCAGGCAGTCCGCGGCCAGACAGCCGGAGCCCGTGGCGCGGACCTCGAACGGCGCCCCGCCGGCCGCGGCCGCCGCCGCCTGCATCGCGGAGGCGTTGCGCGAGAGCAGCGCGCCGTCCCTCGCGTACACGAACCGGAGCGAGCCGAGGGAGGCCCGGTGCGGCGCGAGGTCGCGGGCTGCGCCATCGAGGACGTAGTAGCGCACCCGCGCGAGCGCACCGGAGGTCGGCGCGAGCTGACCGATGAGCTCTTCGGCCACGTAGGCGCCGCTCGAGTGCGCGAGCAGCGTCACCGCTCCGTACCCGCCGCGCGTGAGGTCCGCCGCGAGCGCGGAGTTGGCGATGTCCGCGCGCCGCAGGTACGCCGGATCGTCGGGCCCCTTCACCGCCACCAGCCACGCCGCCCCTCGGGCCGCGAACGCGCGCGCGAAGAGCTCGTCGACCAGAGCGCGCACATGGAGCGACGTCGCCCCGAAGCCCCCGTACACGACGACCACGTCGCGCGGGCCGCCGCCGCCGAGGCCGGTCTGCCGCGCCGCGATGCCCGCGCCGAAGGTGGCCCACGGCGTCGGCGCGCCGGCCTCACCGGCGTCGCGCGGGCCCGCGTCCTCCGGCCTCGCGTCCTCCGGCGAAGCGCCGTCGCGCGGGGCGTCTGCACCTGCGTCCGCCCGGCCCCCTGACTCCGCGCCGGCGTCCGGGTCAAGCGCGTCCACGAACGCAGGCTCGAGAGGGTCGCCTGCGGCGCCGTCGGAGCACGCCGTCAACGAACACGACAGCCCGAGCGCGACGAGGCCCACGACGCGATGAGCGAGCGCCGCGGAGCGCGCAGGGCGTGGAACGTGGGAGCGCGGAGAGGTCATGGAGGGGAGCGGCGAGCGCCCCCCTGGAATACTCGGCGCACGCCGGGCGTCCACCCCGGATGCGCATGGAGATGCAGGCGAGCCGCCGGCGAGCGGCCTGCGACGCGACCGAGGGGAGTACAGCGTGAAGTGGTCGAGCGAGGGGCGGGGCGGCGGGTATTCGCGTGCCCGCGGCGTGATTGAGTCGCTCCTCGACGCCGCCTACGTGGGCGGCTGGCCCGCGCGAGTCTGGGGCGCGACCCGCAGGTCGCGGGACGTCCGCGAGGTGCACGCGGAGGTCGTCGGGCCGCGCGGGCTCAGGCCGCTCCGCGTGTCGTTCGCGTCCGACCTCCACCTTGGCCCCACCACCTCTCCCTACACGCTCGATCGAGCGTTCGCGCTCCTGGCCGCGGCTCGCCCCGACGTGCTGCTGCTCGGCGGGGACTACGTGTTTCTCCACGCGTCGAGGGAGAAGGCGCGCGCGCTCGGCCGGCGCGTCGCGGGCGTCGGGGCACGAACCACGCTCGCCGTGCTCGGCAACCACGACCTGTGGACCACCCACGCGCACCTCGAAGCGGCGCTCACCGACGCCGGCGCGCGGGTGCTCGTCAACGAGTGCCACAGACTGGGCGCGCCACACGACGGGGTCGCGGTCGTGGGCCTCGACGACCCGTGGACGGGCCGCCCCGACGCCACCACCGCGTTCGCGGGGGTGGGCGACGCGCGCGTGGTGCTCGTCCTCTGCCACGCGGCCGAGGGGCTGCTCGCCTGCGCGGCCGGCGGACACCGGTTCGATCTGTTCGTGTGCGGCCACACCCACGGTGGCCACGTCGCGACGCCGCTCGGCGCGCCCGTGGTGCCGGGTCGTGTCGGGCGCGTCCTCGTGAGCGGGGAGCACTCCACGCCCGCGGGGCGAGTGCTCATCTCGCGCGGCGTGGGCGCCACCGAGTTACCTTTCCGCGCCTGGGCACCGCCGGACGTCCTCCACGTCGCGGTCGTGCCCGAGGGCGGCGAGGCGACGACCGGCGCGTAGGCCCTTGCGCCCTCGGGCACCCGACCGCTAGAACGCCTCGATGCTCGCTCGTCAGGCGCCGGTGTCGCTCGTCCGCTCGTCTCTCGCCTCGGCGGCGTCGCTCGCGTCCGTCGCGGCGCTGGCGACCACGCTCGTCGCAGGCTGCTCGGAGGCGGCGACGCCCATCCCCACGACCGAGCCCGACAGCGGCGCGCTCACGATCGCCTGCACCTCCACCGACTGCACCTGTCCAGACGGGCGCACGTGCGCGATGACCTGCCCGAGCGGCCAGTCTTGCTACGCGAAGTGCGGCAAGGGCTCGTCGTGCGAAATCGACTGCGCGAGCTCCACCGACTGCGCGGCGCGGTGCGACGAGAAGGCCACCTGCAACGTGCGCCGTCAGACCGGCGCGTCGCCCACCGTCACCTGCGCCGAGGGCGCGCAGTGCCGCACCTACCTCGGCCAGAGCACCCCGAAGTAGCCGTCACGGGCTCACGTCGCGGCAGGTGAGCTCGAGGACGCGCGCGCGCAGGCTGCGCCGCCCCTCGAGCTCCTCCGGCACCGGGACGTCGACCTCGAGGAGCACACGCACGCCCTCGCGCGGCGCGTACGCGCGGCCAGGATCCCCCACCAACACGCGGACCCCGTCGTTCGTAAGCATTCGAAACCACTCGACAAAACGCGGTGTGTCCGACGGGTCGTAGAACACGTCGCCCGCGAGGAGCACGTCCACTCCGCGCAGCGACTCGCCGACCCGATCGGCGGTCTCGAAGGCGAGGGCGAGCCCGTTGTCGTCGGCGTTCTGCCGCGCGGCGCTCTCCGCGAGCGGATCGACGTCGAGCGCGAGCACCGAGCGGGCGCCCGCGCGCGCGGCGGCGAGCGCCACGAGGCCCGAGCCCGAGGCGAAGTCGACCACCGCGCGACCCGCCACGCACGCGGGGGTGTCGAGCACGTACCGCGCGAGCGCCTGGCCACCGGCCCAGGGGAACGCCCAGAAGGGCGGCTCGAGCCCCACCTCGGCGAGCCAGGCCTCGGTCGCATGCCAGAGCGGGGTGACCTCGGCGGCGACCCGCACCGTGAGCTCGGGCACGAGGGGCACCCGCGCGCGGGTCGTGTTCCGCTCGAGGAAGGCGCTGTGCTCGTCGCGGGACCTCACGGCGCGATCGGTACCACCATCGCGACCACGAAACCCGGCCCATTTTTCTGGCCAAGCGGGCCTCGGCGCAGCATGGTACCCGCGTCGTGCGCCGTCTCCCGAACGCCACCTCGCGCTGGTCTCTCGCGCTCTTCGCCGCCGCCGCCGCGGGCGGCTTCGTGACGTCGGGTTGCTCCGGGTGCTCGAAGGCGCAAGGCGCGGCCGACGCAGGCGACGACGCCGAGCCCGTCGCGGCGGCGTCCCTCACCGGCGCGACCACCTCCAGCGGATCGGCGGCGCAGCCGAGCAGGGGCCCGGCGTGCCCGAGCGGCGCGTGCGTCGCCGCGCTCGACCTGCAGACCAGCGTGTTCGAGAAGCCCACGACCGCGTCGAGCAAGATCGGTTACCTGCGCATGGGCGCGATCGTGCCGAGGAAGGGCGGGCCGATCGCGAACGGGGAGTGCCCGGCCCCCGGGGGCTTCGTGCACATCGAGCCGGCGGGCTACGTGTGTGTCGGCAAGAGCGCGACCCTCGACCTCGAGACGCCGCTCGTGCGCGCGTCCAGCGTCCGCCCCGACCTCCGAAAGCCGCTGCCCTACGCCTATGGGTTCGTTCGGGCGGTCGCGCCGCAGTACCTCCGCGTTCCCACGAAGGACATGCAGCTGAAGAGCGAGATGAGCCTGAAGGAGCACCTCGCCAAGTTCGAGAAGAAGCGCGAGGAGCTCAACGCCGTGGTGCTCGGCGCGAACGACGTCGAGGTCTTCGGGTACAAGCCCGAGAAGCTCTCCACGGCGATGACCCAGGCCGAGCTCTTCGGCGGCAAGGGAGAGGCGGATCCACCCCCGTTCTGGCTCGAGGGCACGAGCCGAAACATCCCCAACGTGTCGGGGTTCACCGTGCCGCCCGGCGCCATCTTCGCGAACCGGGTGCTGCGGCACTCGGGCCTCGCGTTCGTGGGCTTCTTCAACACCGACAAAGACCACCTGAACCGCCCGTTCGCCATCACGGTCGATCTACGCCTCATCCCCACCACGAAGGTGAAGCCCGACACGGCCTCGCGCTTCCATGGCGTCGAGCTCGAGGGGTTCGGCTTTCCCATGGCGTTCTTGCGTGTCGACGACGGCACGAAGAAGGCGCGGACGGCGGTGAAGCTCACCGGGCAGGCGCGCGGAAAAGGCACGGACCAGGAGCGCGAGCTCGTAGGTGGGCGCTGGCTCAAGTCCAAAGATCTCCACGTCGCCCGCCCGCCCGCGGAGCTGCCCGCCGCGGCGGCGAAGGGCGAGAAGTGGATCGACGTCTCCATCGAGAACCAGGTGCTCGTCCTCTGGGAGGGCAAGAAACCCGTGTATGCTACACTTGTGTCGACCGGGCAGGACGGCGCCCGGGATCCGAAGACGACCAAGTCCACCGTGCAGGGCACGTTCCGCATCAAGAACAAGCACATCACCTCCACGATGGACTCGAACGAGCGCTCCGGCGGCAGCTCCGGCGGCGGCCCGAGCCCCGGTGGTGGGGGTGAGCCCGGGCACAAGCAGCCGCCGCGCGACAAGGACGGCAAGCAGCTCCGGCGCGGCGCGGGCAGCTTCGAGCTCCGCGACGTGCCTTGGGTGCAGTTCTTCGAGGGCGCCTACGCGCTCCACGCCGCCTACTGGCACGACGTCTTCGGCACCGCGCGCAGCCACGGCTGCGTGAACCTCGCGCCCATCGACGCGAGGCGCATCTTCATGTGGAGCGATCCGCCCGTGCCCGAGGGCTGGCACGGGTTCACCTCCACCGACAACAAGGGCACCACGGTCCACGTTCGCTACTGAAGCGACGCGCGCATCCCTCCTTCCACCGCGCGCCGCTCCCTGCGATGCTCGACGCATGACCGAGGTCGTCGCGTGCGAGAAGATCCATAAGCTCCCCGACGGCCAGCTCACGCTGCTCGGGGCATGGCGCACGGTCACGGGCGCCATGTCGCACGTCGAGCTCGGCGGCCGCGCGGTGCTGGTCGACTGCGGCGCGCCGCAGGGCCGCGACGCCCGCGGCTTCCGTATGCCCGACGCCGCGCGTGACGTGAGCGCGGTCGTGCTCACGCACGGGCACAACGACCACGTCGGCAGCCTCCCCGCGCTGCTCGAGGGCGGCTTCGACGCGCCGATCGTCGGCACCCCCGCGACGCTGGCGGTGACCCGCCTCTCTCTCGAGGACAGCCTGCAGATGCAGCGCGCCTCCGACGGAGAGGTGCGCGCGTTCCTTCGGCGCTTCGACGCGCTCTCTCGACCCGCGCCGTACGGCACGCCGCACCCGCTGCTCCCCGGCGTCACGCTCGCGTTCCACGAGGCGGGGCACATCCTCGGCTCGGCGAGCGTGGAGCTCCGCTCGGCGCGGTCGCGCGTCGTCCTGTCCGGCGACCTCGGCCGCCCGAACGCGCCCATCCTGCGCGATCCGAACACCACGTGGGACACGTCCCGGCCGCTCGACGTCGCCGTCGTCGAGACCACCTACGGCGACCGCGAGCACGCCCACGGGCACGACGACGTGCGCGCCGATCTGGAGCGCGTGCTCCTCGACGCGTACGCCAACAAGAGCCGCGTCCTCGTGCCGAGCTTCGCCATCGGCCGCACGCAGACCCTCCTCTACATCTTGAACGAGCTCGTCGAGGACGGCCGCGTCCCTGCGTTCCCCGTGGCGCTCGACACGCCCATGGGGCTCTCGGTGACGGACACGTACAAGCGCTTCTCACGCATCTTCGACCGCGAGAGCCTCGACCGTCTCGCCCACGGCGACAGCGACGTGCTCGACTGGGAGACCCTCTTCGTCGTCAAGAAGGGGCGCGACTCCACCAGGCTGCGTGATTTGCCTGGCCCGCTGCTCATCATCGCCGGGAGCGGCATGTGCACCGGAGGCCGCATCCTGAGGCACCTCATCGACGGCCTGCCGGACCCGAGCACCGTCGTCCTGTTCGTGGGCTTCCAGGCCGAGGGCACGCCCGGCCGGCGCATCCAAGACGCGGCCAAGGCGGGCGGGAAGGTCGCTATCGACGGCGAGGAGGTGCTGGTCCGCGCGCGGATCGAGAGCCTGAGAGGCCTCTCCGCCCACGCCGATCGGGGCGAGCTGCTCGCCTGGCTCCGTCACCTGCCCACCCCCAAGGTGCTGGCCCTCCACCACGGCGACGAGGACGCGCAGCGGAGCTTCGCGACCTACGTGACCGAGAAGGGTCTCACTCCGTGAGGCGCGCGCCACCGCGGCCACCGCCGTCTCGTCGCCACTCACCACCACGCCGCCGGAGCTGCCCTCCCATGAAGAAGTCCGCGTTCGTCTCCACCGCCGTCGCGCTCGCCCTCGGGGCGACCCTGCTCGCGAGTCCCCAGCCGGCCGCCGCGTTCTGCGGCTTCTACGTGGGCGGCGCGGACGCGAAGCTCTTCAACAACGCGACGCAGGTCGCGCTCATGCGGGAGGGCACGCGCACCGTGCTCTCCATGCAGAACAACTACGAGGGCCCCGCCGCGAACTTCGCGATGGTCGTGCCCGTCCCGGTCATCCTGCAGAAGGAGAACGTCAAGACGCTCCCGAAGGACATCTTCGAGAAGCTCGACAAGCTCGCGGCACCGAGGCTCGTCGAGTACTGGGAGCGGGACCCTTGCGAGGTGGAGCGAGAGTACGAGTCCATGGCGGCGCCAGTGACCGGGATTCCGCTAGCGGCCCCGGCCTCCGCCGCGAAGAAGGCCGACCTCGGCGTCACCGTCGAGGCGCAGTTCACCGTCGGCGAGTACGAGATCGTCATCCTCTCGGCGAAGGACGCCGGTGGCCTCGACACCTGGCTTCGACAGCAGAAGTACTCGATCCCGCCGGGCGCGGAGCCGTACTTCCGCCCCTATGTGCAGCAAGGGAGCAAGTTCTTCGTCGCCAAGGTCGACGCCACCAAGGTCACGTTCGACAAGGGCATGGCGAACCTGTCGCCCCTTCGGTTTCACTACGACTCCGAGAAGTTCGCGCTGCCCGTGCGGCTCGGCCTCATGAACGCGAACGGGCCCCAAGATCTGATCGTCCACGTGCTCGCCAGGAACACCCGCTACGAGGTCGCGAACTACCCGAACGTGACCATCCCCACGAACCTCGACGTGGCCGAGAACGCCCGCGAGTCGTTCGGTGCATTCTACACGTCGCTCTTCGATCGCACGGTCGCGAGGAGCCCGAGAGCCGTCGTCACCGAGTACGCCTGGGATGCGGGGTCGTGCGATCCGTGCCCGCTGCCCGCGCTCACGTTCAACGAGCTGGCGACCCTCGGCGCCGACGTGATCGACACGGCCGGCACCCCGGCACCGGCTCTTGCCCCTGCTCCTGCGCGCCCGACGCCGCGGCCTCCCAGCGCGCTGCCGGGCAAGCCCGGCCCGATCATGCCCGGCCGCCCGACGCGCCGCGGCGGGCTTGGCGGCTTCGTGATCACGCGCCTCCACGCCCGCTACACGAAGGAGTCGCTGGGCGAGGACCTCGTCTTCCGCGCCGCCCCGGCCATCATGGGCGGGCGCGAGCAGCGCGGCGCGGGAGGCCGCCTGGAGGAGCGCTCGCAACCGAGCCCGTACGCGAACAATTTCCAGGCGCGCTACGCCGTGCGGCACCCCTGGACGGGCCCCATCGCGTGCGAGCACCCGCAGCGAGGTCGCTGGGGTGGCCCGCCGTCGGGGATCACGGGCGACCCCCGACCGAAGCCCGCGCTGGGCCTCGCCTTCGCGCCGCGCAACATGCAGCTTGCATCTTTTCTTCGCTCCGACGCGCCCGAGCTCGGCGTGACCGCGGCGGGCGCGCTCGTGTCGGGCGTCGGCCCCACGGGCGTGAGCGCTCCCGGCCCCACGCCAGGGCCGAGCGTCGACGCAGGCCCGACCCCGGGCGCGGACGCGGACGCGGCGACGCCGAGCGCGGACTCGACGCCGAAGAAGCAGGGGTGCGGCGGGTGCGCGGCGGGCTCCACCGACGGCGCCACCGGAGCGCTCTCGCTGACGGGCCTCGCCTGGCTCGTCGGGCTCGCGCGGCGACGGCGAAGCGCGCGGTGAGGCGCGGGCGGGCAGGCGCCGCGCGCCGCAGATCCCTGGGGCGCGCCGTGCTGCTGAGCGTTGGCCTCGGAGTGGGATGCGCGTCGTCGCCGACACCGAACGAGCCGAGGCCGGACGACGCTTCCCCTGCGATCACCGCCTCACCCCTCGGCGCCACGCTCCCCTCGGAGGGGGCGCCAGACCTCGCGCCGGCGCAGCTCCGGGTCGCGCCACGCGGGCAAGGCGACGGGACACGCCTCGCCGACGTGGACGGCTGCGCCGAGTGCCACACCGACGCCTTCGCGGGATGGAAGGCCAGCGCGCACTCCTTCGCGTCGTTCGACGATCCAGTGTACCGAGTGGCCGTCGAGCGGCTGCGCGCGGAGCGCGGCAAGCAGGCGAGCCGCATGTGCGCCGCGTGCCACGACATCGCGCTGCTGGTCGACGGGGCGATGGACCGCGAGGTCCGCCCGGAAGATCCCCGCGCGCACGCGGGCGTCTCGTGCCGCGTGTGTCACGGGATCACGGCCGTGCGAGCCGACGGCAACGGCAGCTTCGACCTCGACCCCTCGCCCGTGCCGGTGCCCCGCGAGGGTGATCCGGCGAGCGCGCGGGCCCACCGTGAGGCCGTCGCGCGGCCCGTGCTGCGGGAGGGTGAGCTCTGCCTCGGGTGCCACCGCTCCTTCCTGGACACGGCCACCGGCAACGCCCACCACCTGCCCGGCCAAGACGAGGCGGGCGCGTGGCGGCGCTCCGCCTACGCGGGGAGCCACGCCGCGAGGGTCGACGAGGTGCCGGAACGCGACTGCCGATCGTGCCACATGCCGCGCGTGCCGGCGGTCGCCGGCGACCCGGGCGCGAAGCGAGGGACGCTCGCCTCGCACGCATTCCTCGGCGGCCACACCTGGCTGGCCGACGCCCAGCGCGATCCCGAGCTGCGCGCCATCGTTGCCGATTTTCTGAAACAATCCGCGACGATCGACATCGCTGGGGTGACCCGGGCGAGCGGCGAGCAGGTGTTCGTCACCGGGGAGCCGATCGCGATCCTCCCCGGCGAGCGCCTGGTGGTCGACGTGGTCGTCAAGAACGAGCGCGTCGGCCACCGGTTCCCGGGCGGGGTGCTCGACGCGCAGGACACGTGGCTCGAGATCGTCGTGACCGACGCGCGGGGTGTGCTCACGCACGAGGCAGGGACGCGGCACGCGGCCACGGGCGAGGACCCCACCGCGCACCGACTCTTCGCCCACGTCGCGGGCAGCCACGGACAGGCGCTGCGCCAGCGGGAGACCCACGACTTTCGCGCGCTGGTGTACGACAACACGCTCGCCCCGCGCGACGCGGCGATCGTGCGCTACGGGCTGACGGTCCCCGAGGGCGCGAGCCTGCCGCTGACGGTCCGCGCGACGCTGCGCCACCGCTCCCGGAGCCTCCCGCTCCAGCGCGCAGCCTGCGCCGACGCGATCACGCCGAGGGGCCGGGCGTTCGCCGCGGAGTCCCCGAAGAACCGCGCCCGCGCCTTCGACCCTTGCCCGCCGCAGCCCGTGACTACGCTCGGAGCGGCCTGGGTGGCGCTCGGAGGCGGGGCGATCGCGTCTCGCGCGCCGCTGCGCGCCGAGCACGCGCGCGCGCTCGCGTGGGCCCAAGGCCTCTCGCACGCGCTGCAGGAGCACCTCGACCTCGGGCGGTATCCGCTCGCGCTCGCCATCGGGCGCGCGCAGACCGAGCCGGAGCGCGCCGCCGCCGTGGCGCTGCTGGCGGACCTCGAGGCCAAGCAGGGGCGGCGGGAGGCCGCCTTCGGCGCTGCGCGGCGGGCGGAGGAGCTGGTCGGGCCGCATCCCGCGCTCGCCCGCGTCCGAGCCGAGGCCCTGCGCGCCGATTGGGCGTGGGCCGAGGCCGCGACGCACCTCGAGCAGACAGCGAAGCTCGCTCCTCAGGACGACACGGTGTGGGCCACGCTCGCGGTGATGCTCGGCGGCGCCGGCGCGCACGCGCGAGCCCTCGAGGCGGCGGCGCATGGCCTCACCCTCCAGCCCCGCGACGGCGATCTCCTGCGCGTCCAGTCGCTCGCGCTCGACGCGCTCGGCGCGGAGCCAGCGCTCTCCGCGCGTGCACGGGACAGCTTTCTCGCGCGACGCACTCCCGACGACGCCCCCTCCGTGCGCGCGCGCTGCTCCGCGAACGTGCCTCGGTGCGCACAGGAGCGCGATCCCCTCCACGTGAACGAGCTCCGCCCCGCGGCGCGCTGACCCGCGACTCTGCGATCGAAGCGCGGGATCCGGCTTCGAGGCCGCGGCGGCAGCGCTACTCGCGCACGCGACGGAGGAGCTTCGTGAGCGTGACGACGTTCCACGCGGCGAACGCGGCGAACAGCGCCACGAGCGCGACGGCCCAGCGGGCGTTCTCGGGGCGCTCGCCCTCGGCGAGGATCCAGGCCCCTTCGGGGACGATGCTGCCGGTCGAGGCCGCGATGGAGGCCTCGAGCCCGCGGTGCTTCGGGCCCGCCTTCGCGAACGGCACGAGGCGGCCCGAGAACTCGCGCGGGGGGGCGAAGCGCCCGGACTCGGCGCCCTCGGGGACGTGCAGCTCCACCCAGAGGTCGGGGTGCCCCACCACCGGCGCGAGCCTGAAGCTCATCGACTCGAAGGGGCGCTCGTAGCGGATGGCCTTCGCTGCACCCACGCGGACCTGCAGGTGGACGAGCTCGTTGCCCTTCACGCTCCCGGACGCGAGCGCGCCCGGCGCGAGCTCCCCGAGCTCGCGGGGCACGCGGCTGGCGAACGCGTAGGCCACGTCGCGGCGAAGCGCGACGGCCATCGCGATGGACGCGAAGGCGGTGAGCAGGAGGAGCAGCGCCGTGGCGACGCGCCCCTGCTTCGGGGGATCGGGGAGGGCCAGGAGCTCCGGGTCGAGCTCTTCGTCGACGAGCGACGGCTCACCCCCCGAGCCCGAGATCGGCGGGGTCGCCTGCGAGTCGGGGGCGTGGGAGGCGGCGAACGTCACGGAGAGGACCCCGGGGAGCGAGCACGGGTTTCAAAAAAGGGTACACCGTAAGGACAGCAAGCGCACGCGGAGGTTCCCGAAGCAGCAAAGCCTTTGCGCACCTCCAAGCACCCCGTGTAGGCTAAGGCCAATGGCCGCGAAGCTCACCACCTGCCCCTCGTGTGGTTTCACCAAGAACCCCGCCGACGCCCTCCGCTGTGGGTCCTGCGGGTCGAAGATGGAGGCCCTGGACAAGGTCCGGGCCGATGAAGGGGACCGCAAATATCAGCAGGACGGCATCAGCCCTCAATGGACGCTGATCGCCCTCGGCGTGCAGGGGCTGCTCACCGCCGCGGTCGTGTTCGGGCTCCCGTGGCTCGTGCGCGCGCTCGATTTCGAGGGCGGCAACGGCATGATCGTGTGCATCCCGGTGTGGTTCTTGGGCGGACTGCTCGTGGGCATGATCTCCCCCGGCCGCACGTTCATCGAGCCGATGATCGCGGCGTTCCTCGTGGCGCTGCCGTCGACCTACCTGCTCCACGCGAGCCAGACCGTGCGCACGCTGCCGGCCTTCCTCTACGTGATCATGGGCGCCATCGGCGTGCTGTTCACGCTGATCGGCTCGTACCTCGGCGAGCGCTGGCAGCTGGTTCAGCCGAAGAAGGCCTGAGCCCGGGGGCGGGCGCTTCGCGCGCTCGCGCGCCCTCTCCCAAGCCTCCCCCCTTGACGCCGCCCGCCGCCTCTCGCGGCGGGCTTTTTCATGCCCCCGATACCCGCCGCCCTCGTGGCGGAGGCTCGGCTACCTGCGCGCGGGGGCTGAAAACAGCCTCCAAACCCGCGCGCACAAAACGACCAAACGCGACCGCACGGTGTGTGTGGGTCGCGTCGGGAGGCGCGCCGGGGAGGCGTCGCGGGAAACTCAGGCGTCTTTCTGGTCGCGGACGCGGGCGGCCTTGCCGCGGAGGTCACGGAGGTAGAAGAGGCGCGCGCGACGCACGACGCCGCGGGAGACGATCTCGATCTTGTCGATGCGGGGCGAGTGCGAGAGGAACATGCGCTCGACGCCGACGCCGAAGCTCACCTTGCGCACCGAGAAGGTGCTGCGCGCGCCCGCGCGGTGACGCTTCAACACCACCCCCTGGAAGACCTGGATGCGGTCCTTGTCGCCTTCGACGATCTTGTAGTGGACGCGCACAGTGTCGCCGACGCGAAACTCGGGGAGTTGCCTGAGCTGCGTCGACTCGAGCGCCGCGAGGATGGGGGTGTTCATGGCGTGGTTCTTCCGTTTCTCTCTCGGTCTTGGGGCCAGAGGCCTCACTGGGGACGCGCCGAATTACCACCGGGCCTGGGGGGTGTCAACTCGAGCCGAACGTAGCCCGACCACACACTGGGACCGAGCCCCCCGTAGGATGTGCACGAGGCCAGAAGTCGCGGTACGCTCATGAGTCACGCCCCGCGTGAACGGCACGCGTGAACTGGAGGCTTCCTTGGTGAACCGTACCCGCGCAACCGGATTCGTGCTGCTTGGCCTGCTCGTGGCCCTCCCCGTGGCGTGCGGTGACACCCCGCCGTCCGGCGGAGGAACGCCCGGCCCGACGGCGACGACCACGAGCACCATCCCCGGGCTGCCGCCCGGCCCCACCGCGACCGCCACCGCGACCGACGCGAGCGTGCCCGACTCGGCGCCGCCGCTGGAGTGTGTGAAGCCGGAGGACTGCCCCTCGAAGATCTGCCTGCCCACGAACAAGTGCGCGATCGCCTCGCTCACCGACGGCGTCCAGAACAACGACGAGACCGACGTCGACTGCGGCGGAATCAGCAAGAAGGTGTGCGACGACGGCAAGAAGTGCCTCACGCGCCTCGACTGCGCGAGCGGCGTTTGCAAAGACAAGGCCGACGGCCAGGGCCTCCGATGCCAGGCGCCGAGCCCGACCGACCTCACCCGGAACGGCACCGAGACCGACATCGACTGCGGCGGCCCCGCGGCGCCCAAGTGCGGCGACGCGCTCCGCTGCGGCGACAAGAACGACTGCACGAGCGGCGTGTGCGTCGGCAACGTCTGCCAGGCGCCCGCGATCGACGGCCAGAAGAACGGCACCGAGACCGACGTCGACTGCGGCGGCCCGACCGCGCCGGCGTGCGCGAACGGCAAGGGGTGCGGCGTCGCCAACGACTGCACGAGCCGCGTGTGCACCGGCATGGTGTGCCAGGCGCCGAGCCCGACCGACGGCGTGAAGAACGGCACCGAGACCGACGTCGACTGCGGCGGCGCCGCCGCCCCGAAGTGCGGCGTGACCAAGGTGTGCGCCGTCAACGCCGACTGCGCGTCCGACGGGTGCGCGTACGATCTTCGCTGCACCGCGCGCGCGAGCTGCACGGCCCGCAACGGCGGCGACACCTGCGGCCGGGGCGAGGTGGGTCAGCCTGGCGCGACGCACGAGAGCTGCTGCGCGACGGCCCCCGTGCCGGGCGCCCCAGGCGTGCACCTCGGCAAATACGGGGTCACAGCCGGCCGCATGCGCGTGTTCCTCGATCGCATCGGCGGCAACGTCCGTGGGTTCATCCAGAGCGCCCGCGCGGCCGGGAAGATCCCCGCGAACGCGCCCATGGCGGCGGCGTGGGACCCCTACCTCCCCGTGAGCTTCGGCGGAAACACGCTGGCGCCGCCGGCCGAGCTCGCGGAGGGCTCGCAGAACGACGCGGCGCCGATCCCCGGCGTGTACACCAGCGTGTACCGCCACCTCGGCGGCTTCATCTTCCGGGCGAACACGCAGAGCCAGACCGGCTGCTACAACTACTCGCCTGGCACGCACACGTACTGGATGCCCGCGGCCATCGAGACCCAGTACATGAACGACAACGCGCGGGCCTACGGTCAGGACATCCTCGACACGAAGGGCCTGAACTGCGTGAACTACCTGATGGCGCAGGCGTTCTGCATTTGGGACGGCGGCCGCCTGCAGACCACCGCCGACTACAACGCCGCCTGGGGCGCGAGCAGCTACCCGTGGGGCGCCACGCCCGCGCCCAAGGGCCAGGGCTCGGCGACCTACGCGGGCAACCGCTTCCCCACCGCCACCGACGCGAGCCTCCGCGCCGTGGGCGGCACCTACGCGCCGAGCGCGAGCCAGAGCATCGAGTACGCGAACTTCCTCTACAGCTACGAGTACCCGAACCTCATCGGCACCGACTACGCCGTGTTCATCGGCGCGCCGGGCCGGCTCCGCGGGCGGAGCGGCAATGGTCACTCGCTGAACGACGGCCTCATGGAAATCACGGGCACGATCTCGGCGCCTACGGCGTCTACGCCGTTCGGGTCCACCATGACGTGGGCGAAGAACGGTTCGTTCGAGGGGCACGGCATCGGCGGCACCCACTCGTCGCACCTCCTGAACAAGTACGGCAAGCTCGGCTTCCGCTGCGCCTACACGACGCCGTGACCTCGCGTACGCTCTCCGCGTGACGCCCACCACGGCCCACGCACCCCGACCCGTCCCCGCGCGCGCCTCGACGCCCCACCGCGTCGGCGCGCGCGCCCTCTTGGCGCTGCTCACGGTCGTCGGTGTCGCGTTGCTCTCGGCCCCCGCACGTGCCGCCGACGGGCTCGCGCGCGTGAAGAAGGCGGGCGTGCTCCGGTGGGGCGGCGACGTGCAGGGCGGCGAGCCGTTCGTGCACGAGGACGCGAAGGGCCACCGGGTGGGCTTCGAGGTGGAGCTCGCCCAGGGCCTCGCGAAGCGCCTCGGCGTGCGCGAGGAGTTCGTCCAGAACGACTGGTCGGCGCTGATCCCCGCGCTCGAGCGGGGCACCTTCGACGTCATCCTCAACGGGTTCGAGCTCACCCGCTCGCGCTCATCGCGTGTACTTTACACACGACCCTACAAAATGTTCGCCGCGCGCCTCACCGCGCGGCAAGACCGACCGCTCGAGGGCACCCGCGCCGCGCTGAAGGGCAAGCGCATAGGCTCGCTCGCCGGCACGCGCTCGTTCGAGATCGCCCGGGAGAGCGGCGCGGTGCCCGTCTCCTACGAGGGGTGCCTCGAGCCGTACATCGACCTCGAGCAGGGGCGGATCGACGGCGTGCTGCTCGACGACCTCATCGCCGACCGCTACGCGCGCGGCCGCAAGGGCCTCGCCGTCGCGGGCGACTTGGAGACCGGCGCCTACGCGATCGCGGCGAAGCGCGACGAGGCCTCGCTGCGCGACGCGGTGGACGCGGCGCTCGCCGACATGGTGCGCGACGGCGAGCTTCGCGCCATCCTCCAGCGGGCCAAGCTCCTCGGCGCGCGCGACGAGGTCATCTTCGCGTGGACCGCAGCCGACCAGGCCCGCGCCCTGACCGGCGTGTTCCTTAGCGCGAGCTCGGCGGGCGATCCGTACGCGGGCAGCGCAGACGCGGGCAGCGCAGACGCGGGCGCGGAGGCGGCGGGCGGCTCGCCCCTCCCGGAGGCCCCGGAGCCCAGGTTCGATCTCGCGCGCCTCGTGCTCTTCCTGAAGGCCGCCGCGGTCACGCTCGCGCTGTCGCTCGGAGGCATGCTCATCGCGTCGCCGCTCGGGATGCTGCTCGCGTGCGCGCGCACCTACGGCGGCCGCGTGCTCGGAGGAGTCGCCGCCACGTACGTGGAGGTGCTCCGCGGCACGCCGCTGCTCCTCCAGCTCTACCTGCTCTATTTCGGGCTCGCCCCGTGGCTGAAGCTCCCGGCGGCGGCGGCGGCCGTGCTCGCGCTCGGCCTGAACTACGCGGCGTACGAGGCCGAGGCCTATCGGGCAGGCATTCAGGCCGTGCCGGAGGGGCACACAGAGGCGGGGCTCGCCCTCGGGCTGTCGAGGCCTCGGGTGGTGTGGAGCGTCGTGCTCCCGCAGGCCGCGCGCCTCGCGCTGCCGAACGTCACCTCCGACTTCGTGTCGTTGCTGAAAGACAGCTCGCTCGTGTCGGTCATCACCGTGGTCGAGCTCACGAAGCAGATGTCGATCACGGCGGTCGACGTGCGCGAGTGGGGGCGCCCCGGCCTCGCCTGCGCGCTGCTCTACCTGGCGATGAGCTACCCGCTCGCGCGGCTCGCGCGGCGCTTCGAGAAGAAGCGGCTGCCGCGCGCACCGCGGGAGGCGCGATGATCCGGGCGGGTGGGCTCGTCGTGCGCGATCCCGAGGAGCCCGCGCGGCGCCGCCTCGATGGGGTCGAGCTCACCGTGGAGCGCGGCACGCTCGCGGCGCTGGTGGGCGAGTCGGGCTCGGGGAAGAGCACGCTGCTGCGCGTGCTCTCGGGGTTCTTGACGTTCGACGAGGGCGCGGTCGTGATCGCCGGCCTGCCGCTGCGACCGGGGCCCTCGCCGCACTCGCTCCGGCTCGCGCTGCGCCGGCGCGCGGTGCTCGTGCTCCAAGAGGCGAACCTGTTCCCGCACCTCTCGGTGACCGAGAACGTGACCCTCGCGCTCCGGCACGTGCGCGGCCACGACCCCACGACGGCGACGCGCGCGGCCCACGCGATGCTCGAGCGCCTCGGCCTCGAGGCCCATAGGGACGCCGCGCCCGAGTCGCTCTCGGGCGGGGAGGCGCAGCGCGTGGCGCTCGCGAGGGCGCTCGTCCTCGAGCCCCCGGTGCTGCTCCTCGACGAGCCCACGAGCGCGCTCGACCCGAAGCGGCGCGCCGATCTGGCCGGGCTCTTCCGCGAGCGCGCGGCGGGCGGGATGACCCTGCTCGCCGTGACCCACGACGAGACCCTCGCCGCCTCCGCCGACGCGCGCTTCACGATGGCCGCCGGGAAGCTCGCGAATTAAAGTCGCAAGCACTCTTTCTGCGTCACAGCCGCTTGACTCGGGGGCGGTCTTTTGCCATGGTGCGCGCCCCTCGGACAGTGCTCGAGGCGTGGGGACTTCCCCCGGTCCAGCCCCAAGGACCGGTCTGGCACGAAGAGTCGTGCGGAACGCCAACGGCCGGGTGTGTCGTCCGGGACCTTGAAGGGGCACCCAAGGAGCTACGAACATGAATCAGCAGCCTGGCATCATCGGCAAGAAGATCGGCTTCACCCAGTACTTCACCCCCGACGGCACCGTGAAGCGCGTGTGCGTCATCGAGGCCGGCCCCGTGGTCGTCGTCGGCAAGCGCACCGTCGAGAAGGACGGCTACACCGCCCTCGTCTACGGAATGACCGACGCGAAGGACAAGCACGTCACGAAGCCGGTCGCCGGCGCGTTCAAGAAGGCCAACGTCGCGGCGAAGCGCGTCGTGCGCGAGCTGCGTTGCTCGCCCGAGTTCGCGGCGAAGTTCGAGGTCGGCCACACGATGAAGCTCGACGAGGTCTTCACGGAGGGCCAGCTCGTCGACGCCCAAGGCGCCACGCGCGGACGCGGCTACACCGGCGTCATGCGCCGCTGGAACTTCGCCGGCATGGGCCGCTCGCACGGCACGCACGAGTACCACCGCCACGGCGGCTCGATCGGCACCAACATGACCCCGGGTCGCACGCTGCCGAACACCGGCATGCCGGGCCAGTACGGCAACGAGACCGTGAGCATGCAGAACCTCACCCTCGCGCGCATCGACGTCGAGAAGAACCTCCTCATGATCGAGGGCGGCGTCCCGGGCGCGAACCAGGGCGTGGTGCTCATCCGCGCCGCCGTCAAGCGCCGCCTCAAGAACGGCTGAGCGCCCCACGAGGCGCGAACGGCGCATCGGCGACCGCCCCGCAGCCCTCGTGGCCGCGGGGCGCTCTATCTTTTGTCGACCCCACATTCGCGCACGCGAGAGAACAACCCGGGCCGCGTTGCGTCTAAGATGCCGCCTGGAGACCGCCCCGAGCCGCTCGGGAGGCGCTCGCGGGGCTGGACAGACCTTGAGGTGCCGGCGTGAAGGGGCGTAAGAATCCGTACAAGGGGGCCGATCACTTCACGGTGGAGGCCAAGAAGGCCGGCTACCCCGCGCGGAGCGTCTTCAAGCTCGAGGAGATCGACAAGCGCGTGCGCATGTTCCGGCCCGGGCAGAGCGTGCTCGACCTGGGGGCCTCTCCCGGGAGCTGGACGCTCTACGCCGCGGGGCGCGTCGGCCCCAAGGGGCGCGTGCTCGCGATGGACCTGAAGGAGCTCAACACGCAGGTGCCCGCGAACGTGGAGTTCTTCATTGGCGACGCCCTGTCGCTCGAGACCGAAGCGCTTTCACGCTTCGCTCCGTACGACGTCGTCGTCTCGGACATGGCGCCGAACACCACGGGCAACCGCCTCGGCGATCAGACCCGCAGCTTCGATCTGTTCATGCGCGCGCTCGCGGTCGCGGAGGCCCTGCTCAAGCCCGGGGGCGCGTTCGTTGGAAAGATCTTCATGGGGGAGGACTTCGTGCGCGCCCGTGACGAGGTGAAGCGCCTCTTCGCCGCCGAGCGCACCATCCGGCCCGAGGGCACCCGCACCTCGAGCTACGAGGTGTTCGTCGTGGGCGAGCGGCGGAAGGCGCCCGAGCACGCGAGTCCGAACGCCACGCAGGAGCCGGCCGCTCCCGGGGGTCGATCGTGATCGGGGGCGTCGAGCACGCGCCGAGCACGCTCGGTGGCCGCTTCGTCGTCGAGCGCGAGGTGGGGCGTGGCGGCGTCGGCATCGTGTACCGCGCCCTCGACCGCATCACCGGGCACACGGTGGCGCTCAAGGTCATCGCGATCGCGGGCGTAGACGCGAGCGAAGAGGCCAGGTTCGCCCGGGAGGGGCGGCTGCTCGCGGGGCTCTCGGCGCCAGGCATCGTGAAGGTCATCGCGTTCGGTCAGCTCGACGAGGGCCAGCCCTTCGTGGCCATGGAGTGGCTCCAGGGCGAGGACATCGCGCAGCGGCAGCTCCGGCAGCGCGTGACCATCGCGGAGTCGCTCGACATCGCGGCGCAGGTCGCGGACGCCCTCGCCTGCGCGCACGCAGCGGGCATCGTCCACCGCGACGTGAAGCCGTCGAACGTCATCCTCGTCGGGAGCGGCGCCGCGCAGGTCGGCGCGGAGCCGGCGCCCATCGTCGCCAAGCTCGTGGACTTCGGCGTGGCGAGCGCCGAGGACGCGCGCATCACGCGCACGGGAGCCATCGTAGGCACACCCGCGTACATGGCGCCCGAGCAGGCCCGCGGCGACTGCGCCGTCGACGTGCGCTCCGACATCTACAGCCTCGGCGCGACCCTCTTCGAGATGCTCACCGGGCGCCCGCCGCACGTCGGCCCCACGCCCGTCGCCGTGCTCGCGAAGCTCGTGACCACGCCGGCGCCGCGCCTCCGGGAGCTCTTCCACGACGCCCCCCTGTCGTTGGACGAGCTGCTCGGGCGGATGCTCGCCACGTTCCCGGAAGAGCGCCCCGACAGCGCGAGCCTCGTGGCCGACGAGCTCCGCCGAATCCGTGACGCGCTCGCCGTGCACGGCCCCGAGACCGTGAGGAACCCGCTGAGCGAGCCTCCGCCGAGCGTGGGGGCGCAGTTTCTCTCGTCTTCTCGAGGACTTGGCGGCCAGCGCCTCGTCACCAGCATCCTCGCCACCTGTGTGCCAAAGGGGCCCGCACGCCACCGGCTCCTCGCCCACCTCCGCACGCGAGGCGCCGAGGCCACCGAGCTCGGCGGCGACGCGATCGTCGCGCACTTCGGCGTGCACAAGACCCTCGGCGACGAGGCGTGGCGCGCGCTCGATCTCGGCGCTCGCCTCGCGAAGACGAACGCGGCGGTCGGCGTCGCGTCGGGACGCTCACGCATCGATCGCACGAAGCCCACCGGTGAGGTGGTCGATCGCGCGGCCGCGCTCGCACGCGACGCGCGGCGCGGCCAGGTGCTCTCCGACACCACCACGACCGAGCTCGCTCGCGGGCGCTTCGAGTTCCAGCTGCGGCCCGACGGCACGTCGATCCTGGGTCAGGCCGTGACGGCCAAGCGCGAGACCGTCGGGGGCGCGCCCTTCCTCGGACGTGAGGCTGAGCTCGCCCAGATCGTGAGGAGCTTCGAGCAGTGCGCCGAGGAGCGCACCCCCATCCTCGTGTCGGTGACGGGGACTCCGGGCATCGGAAAGACCCGCCTCCGCAGCGAGGCGCTGGCGAGCCTTGGGGCGTTCCCGAGCGCGCCCCAGATCGCGCTCGTGCGGTGCGAGTCGTTCGCGAAGACCCACGCGCTCGGGATCATGGCCGACGTCGCGCGCGCCCTCACCGGCCTGCCGAAGACCGCCGGCCACGAGGAGCTCATGGACGCGCTCTCGGCGCTCGTGCCCGTGCGTCCCGCGCAGCTCGAGGGGCTGGGCGGCCCCACGCGCGAGCTCGTCGGTCGGCTCCTCACGAACGAGGCGGTGCCGAACTCGGTGGAGCAGAGCGGCGCGCGCGACGCGCTGTGGATCATGCTGACGATGGCCGCCCTGAACGTCGCCGCCCGCGCGCCGCTCGTCCTCGCCATCGAGGACGCGCAGTGGTCCGACAGCGAGAGCCTCGCGTGGCTCGATCACGTGCTCGCGCGGGCGGGAAGGCACCCCATCTTCGTGCTGATGACCGCGCGGCCGGCGTTCCTGCGGGAGCTCGCGCAGCGCTTCACGGGCCGCGAGCACGTGCGCCTCGAGCTGCGTCCGCTCTCCAAACGCACGGTCCGCGCGATCGCCACGACGATCCTCGGCGCGCGCGCCGAAGGGGCCGCCGGGGAGGAGCTGCTCGAGATGATCGCGGGGCAGTCGTCGGGCTCGCCGCTCTTCGCCGAGGAGCTCTCGCGCCTCGCGGCGCAGGGGCGCGATCCGGCCGGCGCGCTCACCATCGAGGCCGCGCTCCAGGTGCACCTCGACGCGCTCGACGAGGACCTCCGCGACGCGGTGACCCGGCTCTCGGTGTTCGGCCTGAAGGGGTGGGACGTGGGCCTCGCCGCGCTGGGATGCCCCCGCGCGCACGAGGCGCTCCGGGCGCTCGCGGGCGCCGAGATCCTCGTCGAGCAGGCCGGCTCCCGCTTCCGCGACGCGCGCGAGTGGGCCTTCAAGCACGCGCTCGCGCGGGAGGTGGCCTACGCGTCGCTCGGCGAGGACGACCTCCGCGAGCTCCACGCGCGCGCGGGGCGCTGGCTCGCGAGCATGGGCGAAGACGACGCGACGGTCGCGCGGCACCTCGAGCTCGGCGGCGAGGCGGCCGAAGGCGCGGTGTACCTGGAGCGCGCCGCGCGCCGCGCGCTGGCCACCAACGCCCACGCCGACGCGGCGACCTACGCCGAGCGAGCCCTCGCCTTCGCCGAGGACAAGCCCACCCAGTTCGGCCGCGCGCTGCTGCTCGACGAGGCCTACGTTCGGCTCGATCCGCGGGCCGCGGATCGCGAGACCGCCGTCGCGCTCCTCGAGGACGCGGTGTACGACGAGGCGAGCGCGGTGCGAGCGCGGGGCGCCAGGCTCCGATACGACGCGGCGAAGGGCGGCGGTCCCGAGACCATCACGGGGCTCGACGAAATTCGCAAGTCTGCGCAAGAGCTCGGCATTTTCGATGAGGTAGCGCGCTCCTCGGCGACGCTGGCCGCCCGCTGCGCCTTCGCCGGCGAGCTCGACCGCGCGGCGCTCGTGGCGTCCGAGCTGCTCGACCTCGCGACGAGGCACCGCGTCCCCGGCGCCTCGGTCGACGCGTGGCAGACGCTCGCCGTCGTGCGGCAGGCGCGCGGCGAGGTCGGGGCGGCGCTCGACGCGCGACGCTCGGCTGCGGCGGCCGCGCGCTCCGCCGGGCTCAAGGCGAACGAGGCCACGCTGACCATCAACGTGGGCTTCGCGCTGACGACCGTGGGCGCGAAAGAGGAGGCGCGCGCGGAGATCGACGCGGGGATCGCGCTCGCGCAGGCCGTGGGCTCCCAGGGCGTGCTGCGGCACGGGCAGATGATCCTGCTCTGCTGGGCCTCCACGTTCGGGGCGACCTGTGACCTCGAGGAGCTGCTCGCCGAGCCGCGCCGCGTGGCCGACGGGGCGGCGTCGGGCGGCTGGGTGCCGCACGATCGGGCGACGCTAGGGGTGCTCTTCTACCGCGGGGTCGAGCTCCTCCGCAGCGTCGAGGCGCCCGACGTCGAGCGCGCCCGCGTGCTCCTCCGCACCGCCGCGGGCGCGTACCGCTCCACCAAGATGTTGGACCTCGTGCCGGTCGCCCTCGGCGAGTGGGCCGAGGCCGAGCGCCGCCTCGGCGAGCCCGAGCGCGCGCAGGAGCTCGCCCTCGAGGCGGCGGCGCTCCTCGAGGACGGCTCGCCCTCCTTGCTCAACGAGGCGCCCATCTTCTTGGCCCTGCACGACGTGTACGTCGATCTGGGTCGGCTTCGAGAGGCCCGCGACGCGATCGTGAGGGCCATGCCGAGGCTCTCGCTGCGCGTCCAGGGGCTGCGCGGCACGCCCTACGGCCGCGGTTTTCTCACCAACGTGGCCCAGAACGCGGGCCTCGTCGCCGCAGCGGAGGCGTACGGCCTCGTCCCGGAAGAGCTGCAGCGAGTGCTCGACGGCGGCTGAGCGGCCCCACGCGCGCCCTTGACGCGCCGCGCGCGAGGGGGTCCCATGCGCCCCATGGCATCCAAGCGAGACGGCGAGCCGGAGGACGATCGGCCCGACGCGCCGCCCACGTCGCGCCTCGGCCGGCTCGCGCGGCTAGGCTCGCTCGCCGCCCGTACGCTCCCCGCAGGCGGCGCGGCGCTGAAGCGCGCCATCGGGCTCGGAGCGAAGGGCGACGACCCGGAGCGCCTCGCCAAGGAGCGCGAGGCCATGCGCGAGAACGCGCGCAAGACCGCGGAGGCGATGCTGAAGACCCTCGGCGAGATGAAGGGTCTCCCGCTCAAGCTCGGTCAGATGGCCTCGTACATCGACGGCCTCGCTCCCCCCGGCTACGAGGAGAAGTTCCAAGACGTCCTCAAGCAGCTCCAGGCGAAGGCGCCACCGCTCTCGCGGGAGGCCGCGCGCAAGGTGGTGACGGCCGAGCTCGGCGTCCCCGAGGAGGTCTTCTCGGTGTGGGAGGCCGAGCCGTTCGCGGCGGCGAGCATCGGGCAGGTCCACCGGGCCACGACCCACGGCGGCGAGCACGTCGCCGTGAAGGTGCAGTATCCGGGCATCGACAAGGCGATCGAGAACGACCTGAAGAGCGTCTCGATGCTCGAGCAGATGATGTCGCCGGTGGGCCGCCGCTACCACACGAAGGAGACCCTCGACGAGATCAAGTCGGTGTTCCTCGCGGAGCTCGACTACTCACGGGAGGCGAGCGCGACCGACATGTTCCGCGCGATCCACGCGGAAGATCCGGAGATCGTCATTCCGCGCGTTCAGCACTCGCTCTCCACGCGGCGGGTCCTGACGACCGAGCTCATCGGCGGCGTCGACTACAAGACGTTCTGCGCGGAGGCGACCCCCGACGACAAGCGTCAGGCGGCGGAGACCATCTGGCGCTTCATGATGCGCGCGCTCTTCCGCCACGGCGTGCTCTACGCCGACCCGCACCCTGGCAACTACCGCTTCCTCGGCGGCGGCAAGGTCGCGTTCCTCGATTTCGGCTGCCACAAGATCCTCTCGCCCGAGCTGCTCCTCGGCGAGAAGCGCTACATCATCGCCGCGATGGACGAGCGCTGGGACGACTTCGAGCGCGCCTGCGTCGACTTCCTCGGCTTCGATCCCACGGACGAGGAGTCGTTCAAGCTCTACCTCGACTACACGAAGTTCGTCATGATCCCGCTCACGGTCGACGCCCCGTACCGGCACACGCCCGAGGCCGCGCGCGAGACCGTGGCGTACCTCGCGCGCGGGCTAAAGAAGATCATGAAGTCGGCCGACTCGGGCGTGCCGAACCTCCCGAAGCCGATCCACATGCCGACCGAGCACACGTTCATGAACCGCCTGCAGTGGGGGCTCGCGAGCGTGATGGGAGGGCTCGGGGCCGAGGGGAACTACCACCGCATCACGCGCGAATGGATCCGTGGGCCGCACGTCCCGCCGCCTTGAGGGGACCGAGGGAGTGGCCGCGGACGCGCGGGGACCGCGCACGACGCGAGACCCGTCGCTCTCCGTTGGCGCGCGGCGGGCGGACGAGTGCCGCCTCGTGCAGAGCGACAACCTCGTGGCCATGAGGGAGCTCGAGCGCACGCACGGGGCGCGGTTCCGCCTCGCGTACCTCGACCCGCCCTTCAACACCGGCCGTGTCTTCTCGCAATACGACGACGCCCGGAGCCGGGAGGCGTGGCTCGCCATGATGGCGCCGCGCCTCCATGCGGCGCGCGCGCTGCTCCGCGACGACGGCGTGCTGGCGGTCGAGATCGACGACACCGAGCTCGGGCCGCTGCAGGTGCTGTGCGACGAGATCTTCGGGAGCCGCAACCGCGTGAGCACCATCACGGTGGTGCGCAGCGCGGCGACGGGTCACAAGGCGCAGAACGCGGGCCCTGTCCATGTGTCCGATTTCATTCTCCTTTACGCCAAGAGCCGCGCAGCGTTCTCGCCGACGCGCCTCTTCCGCGAGCGCGCGGGCGCGGACCCCGCGTACCGCACCTTCATCGTCGATCGCGGCGCCCCCGTCGCGTCGTGGCGGTACGTGCCGCTCGCGCGAGCGGTCGCTGCCCACGCGGGGTTCGCGACGGGGAGCGCGGCGAAGAGGTCGCTCGGCGAGGCGTGGCCGGCCCGCCAGGCGGCGTTCGCGCGCGCGCACGCGGCGAGCGTGGTCCGTTTCGCGCAGGTGCGCGTGGAGGCCGTGTCGCGCGAGGCCCAGGCGCTGGTCGCGCGCTCGCGACGGGAGCCCGACCGGACCCTCGTGCTGGAGCGCCCGAGCCGGCCGGCGCTGGTGCTGCGAGGCGGCAACCGGGTGCTGTTCCTCGCGTCGAAGCTCCGCTCCTTGCTGCCCGACGGCACCCTCGATCCGACCGAGGCGGCGCCCCGCGTGCTGGCGGAGCCGCTCACGAACGTGTGGAGCGACATACCCTTTCAGGGCCTCGCCCCCGAGGGCGGCGTGGCGTTCTCGAGGAACAAGAAGCCCGAGCGGCTGCTGGAGCGCTTGCTCGCGCTCACCACGGCGCCCGGCGATTGGGTGCTCGATCCTTTCCTCGGCAGCGGGACGACGGCGGCCGTGGCCGAGACCATGGGGCGCCGCTGGATCGGGATCGAACAGGGAGACCACGCCCTGTCGCTCGCCCTGCCGCGCCTCGCGAGGCTCGCTCGGGGAGAAGACGCGACAGGGCTCCGGCGCTCGCGTGAGTACACCGGAGGAGGGACGTTCGGTGTCTACCGATAGGCCGCTCGCGATCGGCTGGCGGCAGGGCCGGTGGCTCGCGCTCGCGTGCGTCGCTCTCGTGGCGTGCCACCGCGAGGGCCCGGAGAAAGCCCGCGACAGCGGGCCCGAGGGCGCCGCCGTGACCGACAGCGCAGCGAGCGCGCGCCCCGTAGAGCCCGCGTCGGACGCCGACGTAGGCGCCGACCCCGCGACGCGCTTCCGCGAGGCGGTGCGACACGCGCGGTGGGAGGAGGCCGAGGCCGCCGCCGCGCGGCTCGACGCGGCGGAGCAGGCCGCGCCGGACGTGAGGCTGGCGCGCGCCCGCGGCGCCCTTGAACGTGCAGACTACACGCAAGCCTCCGCGCTCCTCGCTTCGCTCGAGCAGGCGCTCCCGTTGCTCGACGCGCGCATCAAGGGCCTCCGCCTCCAGGCCATGGCCGAGGTGGGTCCGTTCGACGCGGCGGGAGAGGCATTCCTGCGCCGCGGCACGCCACGCGATCTTCTCGCGGCCGCGCGCGCGTTCGAGCGCGGTGGGGCCCACGCGCGCGCACGGCAGGCGGTCGATCGAGCGCTCACGCGCGGGAAGCTGCCTCGCGCGCTCGAGGAGGAGGCGCGCGCGCTGCGCCTCGGGCTCTGCCGCGACGACGAGCCAACCGCGCTCGAGGACGCGCGCTGGCTCTCAATCCACGCCGCGAGTCCGCCCGAGGTCGAGCGCGCGCTCGCCAGGCTGTCCAAGCTCGGGGGCGCCCTCTCGCCGGGGGAGTGGCTAGCCCGCGCGAGCGCGCTCGCCGACCAGCAGCGCCCCGACGAGGCGCTCAAGGCCATCGCCCGCGCGGCCGCCGGGAAGCCCGCGCCCGGCGAGGACGCGCTCTGTCACGCGCGCGCGGAGGCGCTCTACAAGGCCAAGAGCCGCTACACGGAGGCGGCGGCCGCCTACGGCGCGTGCGAGCGACGCGGAGGGGCGCGCGCCGCGGAGGACGCCTTCCTCGCCGCCCGCGCGCTCTCGCGCGCCGATCGCGATCGGGAGGCCGAGGCCGCGATGCGCCACGTGCGCGAGCGCTACCCGGGCTCGCCCTTCGCGAGCCAGGCGCGGTTTCACTTGGGCCGGATCGCGCTCCTCCACGGTGACCACGCGGCGGCGGTGCGCGCCTTCGACGAGCTCTCGGGCGAGGGGCGCGGGGGGAAAGGGAGCGCGCAGCCCCGAGGGGAGACCGCGCGCTACCGAGCGCTCGCGCACCTCGCCGCGCGCGACTACCCGGGCGCTCGCCGCCTGTTCGAGGCCCTCGCTGACGACGCGGACACGGCCGATCTCCGCGCTCGCGCGAAGAACCTCGCCGCGCTCGCGGCGCTGCGCGACGGGGATCGCACGCACGCCGTCGCGCGGTGGACCGAGGTCGTGCGAAGCCGACCGCTCAGCTTCGCCGCCCTCGTCGCGCAGGCGCGCCTCGCGGAGGCGAAGGCCCCGCCGGTGCCCTGGCTCGAGCCCGCGAGCGGGACGCCGTCGTCGCTCGCCGCGCTCTCCGTCGCCCTCCCCGCGCCCGCCGATCTGCTCCACGCGGTGGGCCTCGACGACGACGCCGAGGACGAGCTGCGCAGCCGCGAGGCGTTCGTCGAGTCGGCCTACCCCGGGCGCGGCGTCCAGGCGCTCTGCGCGGCCTACGCGCTCACGGGACGGGCTCGGCGCATGCACCAGGTCGCGCTCCGCGTGCCCTCCTCGCTCCTCGGCGAGAGCCCTGAGGGGCGCGCGCGGTGGGCGTGGGAGTGCGCCTTTCCGCGACCCTTCGCGGTCGAGGTCACCGAGGCCGAGCGGGCGAACGGCCTCGGCGCCGGCTTCGTGCACGCGATCATGCGCCAAGAGAGCGGCTTCGATCCCGAGGTGGTCTCGCCGGCGCGCGCGGTCGGCCTCATGCAGCTGCTCCCCGAGACCGCGCGCGCGGTCGCGGAGCGCGGGAAGCTCCCCCACGAAGACGCGTGGCTCACCCGACCTGGCCCGAACATCACGCTCGGCGCCCGCTACCTGCGCGAGCTCGGCGAGAAGCTCGACGGCGATCCGCTCCGCGTCGCGGGGGCCTACAACGCCGGGCCGGAGGCCATGACGCGCTGGCAAGAGCGCGCGAAGGGCGCCGACCTCGAGGTCTTCGTCGAGTCGATCCCCTACCTGGAGACCCGCGGCTACGTCGTGCGCGTGATGGACAACCTCGCGCGGTACGGCTTCGCGAGCGCCGGCGAGGCGGGCCTGCCGAAGGTGCGGCTCACGCTGTGAGGCCGCTGGGACGCGACGACGAGCCCCGCTCGCTCGCACCCACCTCGACCAGGTCGACGGCGGGCTCCGGCGGCGCCGCGTGGGGCTCCGCCGCAAGTGGCCAGACGAGCTGGGTGGGCCAGGACATCTCCGGCTCGCCCTCGATACCGAACGACTTCGGGTAGATACGCGTGATCTTGGCAGTACCGAACAACAGGTCCCAGACGAACAGCATGTTGCCGAAGTTGCCTCGGTAGTGAGTGCCGGGATCGGTCGCGTCGAGGCCGTGGTGGGCGAAGTGCGTGGCGGGCGTGGAGAGCAGCCGCTCGAGGATCCAGGCGATGGGCCGGGTGGCGCGGTGCCGCCAGAGCACTCGGTCGTAGCGGAGCTCGCTGTGCGCGCCGACGACGACGAGCATCTTGAAGAAGGCATACCATGGATACACCTCGCCCATGCCAAGATAGACCATCACCGGGGAGAGCCAGAGCCCGGGCATCATGGCATAGTAAAATAGGTTGTTGCGAAACGTGACCGCGACACCCATCTTGGGCGCCGCGTGGTGCGCGCGATGCAGGCGCCAGAGCAGGGGGCTCGTGTGCGACAGGCGATGCCACAGGTACTGCGTGAGGTCGTCGACCAGGAGGAACGCGCCCACCATCAGGGGCCACGGGAGCCACGCGAGGGCGCCACGACCGCCGGGCGCCGCGTGGGACAGCGCGCCCGCGACGGCGTAGGTGACCAGCGGCACGACCGCCCCAGGGAGCAACCCCGCGCAGAGCAGCTCGACGGTCCAGTCGCGGCGCGAGCGCCTCCACGTGTCGCCTCGCGTGCGCCAGCCCTCGAGCACACCGAGCACGACGACCGCCACCAGAACGTAGAGCTTCCACATGGTGAGACGATGACCCGAGGGGAGTCGCCGCGGTAGGACCGGCGCGGACGCCGGGGACGACCCGCCGGGACACGCGGGGACTGGCGCGGGACCGGCGCAGGACGGACGCGCAGGACGGACGCGCAGGCAGGGCACCGGGGACACCTGCGCCTGGCCGCGATAGCATCTCGCGGTGCACACCACGTCGTCGGTGCTCATCCGCGAGCTGGTCGAGCGCCTCGAGGCGGCGGGGTTGTCGCGGGGCGCGATCGAGGTGCAGGTGGGGGCGCAGGTCCCCGCGTGGGGCGATCCGGACGCCCGCTGGCCGCTCACCTCGTTCGCCGCGCTGACGCGCCTCGCGACCGACGAGCTCGGCGACCCGGCGCTCGGCCTGCACGTGGCCGAGACGCTGCCGGCCGAGCGGCAGCACGTGGTCGCGAGGATCGTGCAGTCCGCGGGCACGTTTCGCGAGGCGGCCGCCGCGTGGGCGAGGTACGCGTCGCTCGTGTCGACGGCCGATCGGCTCCGCCCGGAGGACCGCGGCGCGCGGTTCCGGCTGTGTTACGCGCCGCTCGCCGACGCGCCCGCCGTGCCGTTCCTCCACGAGCACTACCTCGTGCTCTCGCGGCGCCTCCTCGCGCTGCTGGGCGCCGGCGAAGCGAACGTCTCGTTCGAGCTCGCGACGCGGGCCCCACCCTACGCCGCCGAGGTCCATCGCGTGCTCGGCCCGAGCGTGAGGTTCGGCGCTACCTCTACCGCCGTCGAGCTCGACGCCGCGGCCGCGGACGCGCCGCTTCCCCACGCAGATCCCTACCTGGGCGCGGTGCTGCGCGTGGCCGCCGACCACTGGCTCGGCGGGGTCGCCCCTCCGGCGGCGGCCGTGACGGTCGGCGCCCAGGTGCTCGACGCGCTCGACGCGCTCGACGCGCTCGACGGCGCGGCGCTGCGTGGTCGCATCGCCGACGCGCTCGACTTGTCCGAGAAGTCGCTCCAGCGGCGGCTCCAGCAGGAGGGCGTCACGTTCAAGGAGCTGCTCGACCGGCACCGCCGAGCGCGGGCGCTCGCCTGGATCGCCGATGGGAAGCCAACGGTGGAGGTGGCCTGGCGCCTCGGCTTCTCGGAGATCGCGGCGTTCACCCGGGCGTTTCGGCGCTGGAGCGGGTCGACCGTGGTCCACTATCGGCGCGCCACGCGCAGCGGCGCCCTCCCGACACGCGCCCCGAGGCGCGGATGAGCGGTTCGACGAGCGCGCGACGCCCACCCGTGGCGCGCTCACCAGCCGTTCGTTTCAGCGCGAGCGACGGCACAAGATCAATTGCTTTCCACGACTTACACACGCGGACAGGCCCACAACCGACCTGCGGACTGCGCGTCCCGCGGCTTCCGTGCTAACCACCGCCCCACGTGTTGGGTCTGCTCGCCGCTGTCGTGTTTATCGCCTTGAACGGCTTCTTCGTCGCCGCCGAGTTCGCGCTCGTCAAGGTGGGCACGTCGAAGCTCAGCGCGCGCGCCAAGCAGGATCCGAAGGCGCGCCGCGCGCACGAGGTCGTCTCGAACCTCGAGCGCTACCTCTCCGTCACGCAGCTCGGCATCACGGTGGCGAGCCTGGGGCTCGGCTGGGTGGGCGAGCCCGCCATGGAGCACGCGTTCGTCGCGCTCATCCAGCGACTCACGGGCCACGAGCCCGGCGGCGCGCTGAAGATCGCGGCGATGGTCGCGGCCCTGACGCTCCTCACGTACGGCCACGTGCTGTTCGGCGAGCTCGTGCCCAAGCTGGTCGCCATCCAGCGCTCCGAGCAGACCGCGCTCAGCGTCGCGGGGCCGCTGCACCTCATCTACGTCGCGTTCCGGCCGCTGCTGTTCGGCCTCGAGGCGTCCACGAAGCTGCTCCTCCGCGCCCTCGGCATGAGCGCCGACGCGGCCAGCGAGGGCAAGCTGTCCGAGGAGGAGATCCTCGGTATCCTGGTCGCGAACACGGCGAAGAGCCCAGGCGGCGTCGAGAAGAGCGAGCTCGTGCAGCGCGTGATCCGCTTCTCGCAGCGCGCCGCGCGCCACGCGATGGTGCCGCGGGTGGACGTGAAGTCCCTACCCATCGAGACCACCGGCGTCGACGCCGTCGCGCTCCTGCGCGACCTTCAGTACTCGCGCATCGTGCTCACCCGGGGTCGCTCGCTCGACGACGTCGCGGGTTACCTCTACGCGAAGGACGTGTTCTTGAGTGAGGTCGAGCCCGCGCGCCTCGACCTCGCGAGCCTGCGGCGAGACGTCCTCTTCGTCCCCGAGCAGAAGGGGCTGCTCGATCTGCTCCGGCAAATGCAGAAGACCCAGATCCCCATCGCCGTCGTGATCGACGAGTACGGTGGGTCGAGCGGGATCGTCACGCTCGAGGACCTCCTCGAGGAGATCGTCGGCGAGATCCGCGACGAGTTCGACGAGGAGCCGTCGACGATCGTCCGCGATCCGAACGCCCCCGAGGTCTGGGACGTGGACGCCCGCGCGAACATGGAAGACCTGCGCACCATCGGCGTCGAGGTCGAGACGAAGGACGCGGCCGAGGCGATAAGCACGGTCATCCAGGAGCGCATCGGCCGCATTCCCCGCACGGGCGACAAGGTAGAGCTCGGCCCCCTGGTGTCGGTGGAGGTGAGCGGCATGAGCCGGCGGCGCATCACGAGCGTGCGCGTCCGCGTGAAGGTCGTGACGACGCCGTGATGGGCGGCGGCCCGTCCCGCCGGCTGCGGGTGCTCCAGGCGCTGATGCTGGTGCTCGGGGTCGTCTCCCTGCTCGTCAGCTCGCGGCTCCGACTCTCCGGCGATCTCACCGACCTGTTCCCGAAAAGGTCCCGAGGCCGAGGCGCTCGCGACGTTCACGCGCGCGTTCGGTGGGGGCGACGTGGGCCTCGTGCTCGTGCGGGGCGACGATCCGGCGAGCGTCACGGCGGCGACGGAGGACGCCTCGCGCAGGCTCGAGGGGCGCGCCACGGTCGAGCGGGTCGTGGCCTCGGTGCCGCAGCCGAAGCCGCCCGATCCCTCGCTCGCTTGGCTCCACGCGGGCCCGGGCGCCCGCGCGGCGTTGGCCTACGCCCTCACGCCCGCCGGCATGCGCCGGCGACTCGAGGGCACCCGCTCGCTGCTCCTCGCGCCCGCCGGCTCGCCCGAGACGAGCGAGGCGCTGCGTCGCGATCCTCTGCGGCTCTCGGCGCTGCCATGGGAGGGCCGGAGCGAGCTCGCCGCGGGCGTGACCGCCGACGGGGAGGGCCGCTTCGTCGCCGACGGTGGGCGCGCGCGGCTCGTGGTCCTCGAGCCCAAGGGCCGAGTGTTCGACCCCGAGGCCGCGGAGACGTTCGTGCGCGAGGTGGAGGGCGAGCTCGGCGAGGTGCGACGAGCCCACCCCGGCGTGCGCCTCGAGCTCACCGGCGGGCACGCCGTGGCCTACGCGACCGAGCGCATGATCCGCACCGATCTCTACCTCAGCACGGCGCTGTCGTTCGTCCTCTCCGCCGTGATGTTCCTCGTCACGTTTCGGCGCGCGCGCGCGCTCCTCGCCGTGCTCCCGCCGCTCATGCTGGGCACGGTGTGGACGACGGCGATCGCTGCGCTCGTGTACCCGCGCCTCTCCTCTCTTTCGGTCGCGTTCACCTCGGTCGTCGTGGGCGTCGGCGTCGACACGGGCGTGCACGTGTATGGCGCCCTGCTCGACGCACGCGCGAAGGGTCACAGCCCCGAGGCGGCGGCGGAGATCGCGCGACGCACCTCTGCCCGGCCCACGCTCACAGCGGCGGTCGTCGCTGGGCTCGCGTTCGGGGCGCTCGGCATCTCCGACATCGCCGCCCTCGGCCAGCTGGGCGTGCTCTGCGCGGTCGGCGAGGTGCTCACCGCGATCGCCATCCTGCTCTTCGCGCCCGACGTGGGCCGCTGGCTCGAGCGCGGGACCCCTGCGGCTCGCGCGCCAGCCGCGTGGGTCCGCGGGGTCTCCCGGCTCACCCGAGGCCGTGGGCGCGCGTGGGCCGCGCTCGCCGTGCTCCCCGCGCTCGTCGGAGCGCTCGTGCTCATGGGTCTCCCACGCACGGGGGACGCCGTGGTCGCGCTCCGCCCCTCGGCCCTCGCTCCCCTGCGCACGAGCGACGCGATCTACGGGCTCTTCGGGGGGCGCCCGAATCAGTGGATCGTGCTCGTGCACGACCGTGACCTCGACCGCGCGACCGCCGAGATCGACGCCGTCGCCGAGGCGCTCGAGCCGCTCGTGGCCGACGGGACGATCGACGGGTTCGATGCGATGACCACCTACATCCCCTCCAGGCTCACGCAGCGGGCACGCCTCCTCGAGCGCGACGGCCTCGACCTTCCCGCCAAGGCGCGTCTCCTCCGCGAGACCCTCGACGCGGTGGGCTTCGACGCCGACGCGTTCGCGGAGGCGTCCGCGTCGCTCGAGCATCCCAAGACCGAGACGCTTGGTATCCCGCTGGAGGGGCGCGGGCCGCTGTCGCTCGTGGTCTCGCGCCACGTGCAGCTCTACAAGGGAGAGCACTACGTGGCCGCGTACGTGCGGCCGACGGGAGATCCGGCGAAGGACCTCCGCCTCCGCGAGACGCTCCGTGGGGCCTCGCCGCGGGCCGTCGTGACGGGCTTCGCGGCGCTCGAGGTCTCTCTGCGCCGCACGCTCGTCCACGACCTGCCGCGCATCGCGCTGCTGGCCTCGGTGTTCGTGGGGGTCGCGCTCGGCTTCACGCTCCGGAGCGTGCGCTCGGTCGCCCTCGCGCTGCTCGCGCTGGCCACCGAGATCGCGATGGTGGGGGTCGCCATGCGCGTCCTCAACATTCGCTGGCATGTGTATGATGCACTCGTCCTGCCCGTGCTGCTGGGCATCACCCTCGACGAGGTGCTCTTCCTCCTCCACGCCGCCGACGAGCGCTCGCGCAGCCGCGACGGGAGCGAGGGCACCGCCGATCCGATCGACGCCGCCCTCGACAAGCAGGCGCCGCTCTCCGCGGCCACGGCGCTGACCACCGCGGCTGGCTTCGGGGCGCTCGTCGCGTGCCGCTTCGAGGGGCTCTTCGACCTCGGCGCGGTCGGCGCCATCGGCTCCGTGGCGGGCCTCGTCGCCTCGCTCGTGGTCGTGCCCGCAGGGCTCCGCTTGCTCGCGCCGACACCTCCGGCCGCGAGCCCCACGCCTGTCCTCCCCCGCGAACAGCCCCCGGAGATACCGTGAAGAGCAACCTGCGCGAGCGACTCGCGACCAAGACAGCGGCCGGCGAGGCCGATCAAGACGAAGCCGCGCTCGCGGCCGCGATCCGGCGGGATCCCTCGCTGAGCGATCCGCTACCCGACCTCGCCGTGACGGGCGCGACGCGGCTCCGCGAGATCACCTCGCGGCTCGGTGGCGCGCGGCGCGTCGACGTGACGGGCGCCCGCGGCTCGGCCGCTGCGGCCGTGGCCGCGACGCTCGCGCGCGACACCGCGCGGCCCGTCTTCCTCGTGGTCGCCGACGCGGACGCCGCGGCCCGCGCACGCGAGGACGTGAGCCTCTACCTCGGGCCCACGCACGGACCTCACGACGCGCTCGTGCTCGCCACACCCGAGGCTTCCCCCTACGCCGACGTGAACCCCGATCGGCGTGGCGAGATGGCCCGCGTGGCCGCGCTCGCGCGGCTCGGCCGAGGTGCGTACCGCGTGGTGTGCCTCACCGCCGCCGCCCTCGTGCGGCGCGTGGTGCCGCTCGCGATCGTGCGTGGCCACACGTCCCGGGTGGTCGCAGAGGAGGAGGTCTCGCGCGACGCCCTCCTCAGAACCCTCGCCGAAGGGGGATACCTGCGCGTGCCGCTCGTCGAAGACCGCGGCACCTTCGCCGTGCGCGGCGCGCTGCTCGACGTGTGGCCACCGGAGGACTCCGAGCCTTCGCGCGTCGAGCTCTACGACGAGCTCGTCGTGAGCATCAAGCGCTTCGACCCGTTCGAGCAGCGCACGCACAAGGACAGCGCCGAGAGGGAGCTCCTGCTGCCGCCCGTGCGCGAGACGCTCCTCACCCGTGAGAACGCGGCGCGCGCGCGGGCGCGCGTGGCCGAGCTCGGCGACACCTTGGAGGTGCCCACGCTCCGCGCGCGCGCCCTCGCCGACGACGTGGCGAGCGGCCGCGCGTTCTTCGGCTCCGACGGCTTCCTGCCGGCGTACTACGCCGAGCTGTCCTCTCCCTGCGAGCTGTTCCCGCCCGACGCCACAGTGGTACTCGACGATCCCGAGGTCATCGCGCGCGCCGTGCGCGACGAGCTCGACCGCGCGGCGCGTGAGGCCGCGGCCCGCGCGGGAGCGGTCCACTTCCCGCCCGAGGCGTTCTACATCGCGGAGGCCGAGGTCGCCGCGACGCTCGCGGGCCTGCGGGTGGTCCCCGTGACACGCGCCGCCGTCGCCGGCGGCGCCGAGCAGGGCCTCGCCGCCTACGCCCGCGCCGAGGCGAGCGCGACCGCGGTGGCGCTCGGCGCGCTCGACCACGGCGATCTGTCGGCCGCGATGCAGCGCGCGCGCGCCTCCAAGGGCCGCATCCCGAGCCTCGAGCCCCTGGTGCGCCGCGTGGCCCACCTGCGCGAGTCGGGCTTCCGCGTGCTCGTCACGGCCCGCACGGCCACCCAGGCCGAGCGCCTCGCAGGTCTCCTCGGGCACCAAGGGGTCACGTGCACCATACACCTGGTTTCCGCCGACGTTCTCACGCCGAGCGCGGCCTCGGTCGACGTCGAGCTCGTGCCAGGCGCCCTGTCCGCGGGCCTCGTGCTCCCCGCCGACGCCCTCGCGCTCATCACCGAGGAAGAGATCTTCGGCGAGCGCGCCCACCGAAAGGTGGCGAGGCCGAGAGACACGAAGACGGCGTTCCTGGAGGACCTGCGCTCGCTCGCGGTCGGCGACCTCGTCGTCCACGTAGAGCACGGCATTGGCCGCTACGTAGGCCTCATCCACAAGAGCGTGGGCGCGCACGTCGTCGATCTCCTGGTCGTCGAGTACGCGGGCGCCGACAAGCTCTATCTGCCGGTTTACCGGCTGAACCAGGTCCAGAAGTTCTCCGGCTCGGAGGTGGAGTCCGCCAAGCTCGATAGACTCGGCGGCACCACCTTCGCGAAGACCAAGTCCCGCGTTCGCCGCGAGGTGCGGCAGATGGCGGACGAGCTGCTGCGGCTCTACGCGGAGCGAAAGGCCCAGGAGGGCCACGCGCTGCCCCCCGTCGACGACGAGTACCGCGCGTTCGAGGCCACCTTCCCCTTCGAGGAGACCGCCGACCAGGCCCGCGCCATCGACGACGTGAACCGCGACCTCGAGGCGCCGCGCCCCATGGACCGGCTCGTGTGCGGCGACGTGGGCTTCGGCAAGACCGAGGTGGCCATTCGCGCGGCCTTCCGCGTGGCCATGGCGGGGCGCCAGGTGTGCGTGCTGTGCCCCACCACGGTGCTCGCGCAGCAGCACTTCCGCACCTTCGAGGCGCGCCTCCAGGGATACCCCATCACGGTGCGGTGCCTCTCGCGTTTTCAGTCGAAGAAGGAGCAAGACGAGACCCTCGCGCTTGTGAAAGAGGGCAAAGTCGACGTCCTCGTGGGCACACATCGACTCCTGTCGAAGGACGTCCACTTCAAGACGCTCTCGCTCCTCGTGGTGGACGAGGAGCAGCGCTTCGGGGTCACCCACAAGGAGCGCATCAAGCAGCTAAAGTCCTCGGTCGACGTGCTCACCCTCACGGCCACGCCCATCCCACGCACCCTGCAGATGGCCGTCGGTGGGCTCCGCGATCTGTCGCTCATCACCACCGCCCCGAGCGACCGTCGGAGCGTGCGCACCATCCTCACGCGGTTCGACGCCGAGGTGCTCCGCGAGGCGGTCACGAGGGAGCTGTCGCGGGGCGGCCAGGTCTTCTACGTCTACAACCGGGTCGAGGGGCTGTACGAGCGCGCGCAGCGCCTCCACGAGCTCGTGCCCACGGCCCGCATCGCGGTCGCCCACGGGCAGATGACGCAGTCGAAGCGGCGAACGGGCAGCGGCTCGCTCGACACGGAGACGAACCTCGAGCGCACGATGCTCGACTTCGTCGAGGGCCACTACGACGTGTTGTGCGCCACCGCGATCGTCGAGAGCGGCCTCGACATCCCCCGGGCCAACACCATCCTCATCGACCGCGCCGATCTGTTCGGCCTGTCGCAGCTCTACCAGCTGCGGGGGCGCGTGGGCCGCTCGCGCGAGCGCGCCTACTGCTACCTCATCGTGCCGCCGCAGGACGCGATGACCGACGAGGCGCGCGCGCGGGTCGAGGCGCTCGAGCGCTACTCCGAGCTCGGTTCGGGCTTCAAGGTGGCGTCGCTCGATCTCGAGTTGCGTGGCGGTGGCGATCTCTTGGGGGGCGAGCAGTCGGGCACGGTCGCGAGCGTGGGGTTCGAGCTCTTCTGCGAGATGCTCGAGGACGCCGTGCACGAGCTCCGCGGCGAGCCTGTGGTGCACGAGGTCGACCCCGAGCTGTCGGTCGACGTCGAGGCGCTCATCCCCGAGAGCTACGTGGCAGAGGTGGGCGTGCGCCTCTCGCTCTACAAGCGGCTCGCGAGCGCGCTCGACGAAGCCCACGTCGACGAGCTCGCCCAGGAGATGGAGGACCGCTTCGGCGCGCCCCCGTCCGAGACCCGCCGCCTGGTGCGGCTCATGGCGCTCAAGACCGAGCTCCGCCGCCTCCGCGTGCTCGGGTGCGAGGCGAGTAGCCGGCAGGTGACGCTGCACCTGCGCGAGGACACCACGCTCGATCCGCGCAAGGTCACCGAGCTCGTGCGTGAGAAGAAGAGCCCCTATCGACTGACTCCGGACATGCGCCTCAGCCGGCGGTTCGAGGGGGAGCGCGGCGGCCTCGAGAACCTCGAGGCGATGCTCGCCGAGCTCGCGAAGACGGCGCGCGCGCCCGGTTAGTCTCCGAGCCACGAGGCGAAACGGGAGGGAATATTCCTTTCCCACTCGCGCGGATTTGAGGGCATTCTCAGGCCTCGGACGACCGGGGGTGGCCCTCGTCGTTCTGCCCGCTGGAGTCTCGAAATGGCTGGGACCGCTGCCGACATCGACGCGTACATCTCGCAGGCTTCGCCCGTGGCGAGGTCTGCCCTCGAGGAGATCCGGAGGGGCGTCAAGGAGGCGGTGCCCTCGGCGATCGAGACCTTCAGCTACGGGATGCCGGCGCTGAGGCTCACTCGAACATTTTTCTACTTCGGGGCCTTCAAGAAGCACGTTGGCATTTACCCGCCCGTTCGCGACGACGCCGCGCTCATCGAGGCGACGTCGGGCTACCGCAACGCCAAGGGCAATCTCACGTTCCCGCTCGATCGCCCGATCCCGTACGCGTTGATCGTGCGCGTCGCCGTCGCGCTCTCACGCGAGTACGCGAAGTGAGCGCACGCGCCCTCCCTCGTCCCCGCTGTCTCCGCCGCGCTCAGCGGGCGCGGCCCGAAGCCTGCGTCGCGCCATGAGCCGCACGGTGCTCGTCGTCGGCGGGACCGGATTCCTCGGTCGCCACCTCGTCGCGAGGCTGCTCGCGCGCGGCGATCGCGTCACGCTCTTCACGCGCGGCACACGGAGCGATCCGTTCGGCGATCGCGTCGCCCGGCTCGCGGGAGATCGCACCACCGACCTCGCCCGCGTGCAGGGTACGTTCGACGCCGTCGTCGACCTTGTCGGCTTCGAGGGGCGCGACATCGAGCGGGCGATCGACGTCTTCGCCGGCCGCGTGGGCCATTACCTCTTCGTGAGCACCGGCCAGGTCTACCTCGTTCGCGAGAGCCCTCGACTCCCCTCGCGCGAGGAGGACTACGACGGCCCCACCATCGCGCGGCCCGGGGGGCGCGACGGGTCTCAGTGGGACTACGGTACCGGCAAGCGCGCGTGCGAGGACGCGCTCGTCCGCGCGCACGGGCGGCTCCCGTCGACCCGCCTGCGAATCCCGATCGTGAACGGCCCGGGCGACGACCAGCAGCGCATCGCTCGCTACATCAGACATATGCTCGGCGGCGCGCCGATCCGCGCGGCTTTCCTCGATCGCCGCGTGCGGCACGTGGACGCGCAGGAGGTCGCCCGCACGATCGACGTCCTGCTCGGCGACGCTCGAGTCGTCGGCGAGGCGGTCAATCAGACCCAAGATGAGACGCCGACGCTCCGCGAGCTGCTCGAGATGCTGGGCGACGAGCTCGGGGCGCGCCCCACGCTCGTCGAAGACGAGACGGCGACGAGCGACGTCTCGCCCTTCAGCACGCGCTGGATGTCGTTCCTCGACCCCGCGAAGCTCCGCGGCCTCGGGATAGGGCACGCTCCCCTCGCGACCACCATCGCGCGCTGCGTAGGGCACGTCGTCGCGACTCTATGAGGCCCACGCCACGGCCTCGCGACCGGCGGAGAACCGTGTTCAGCGAACGAAGTCGACCCTTCGGATCTTGCCCTCGGCGATGGTGTAGATCGCCGCGACCTCGAACGGCGGCGTGGTCGGACTGCGCGTGACTCGCTCGTGGTCGATGACCACGTTGCCCACCGCGATGCGGCTGACGAGCGCGGCGTGATTCTCCGGGAACTCGGAGAACACCTTCGCGTAGCGCTCGCGATAGGCGGCGAGGCCGTCGATGGTCACGGCGCCGTTGAGGTCTGCGACCAACACGTCGTCGCTGAACTGCGCGCAGTGCGCGTCCAGATCCTGGGCGTTGTAGGCGTCGAGTTGCGCTTGGGCGACCGCGGTTGGGCTCTTCATCGCGGCTTTCTCGCACACCCCAGGGTTGAGGCCAAGGCGGCTGATGGCGATGTCGATGCCGCTGTGGCTCCTCGGCGTGGTGCTTCGCGATCCGGGGGCCAAGATCGCGGTCGTTGGGTCGTTCGTGCCGTTCTCGACGCCCATGTTGATGACGGCTCGCCTCGCGGCGCCCGCCGGCGTCCCGTGGTGGCAGCCAGCGCTCGCGGCGGTCCTCGTGACCGCGCTCACGTGCGTCTGGGCGGCGGGGCGGGTCTTCCGGGTGGGTCTCTTGATGCAGGGCAAGAGCGTGAGCTTCGCCGATCTCGCGAAGTGGATCGCGCGCGGGGAGCCGCGCGCGTGCCCGCGGGCGTCGAGGCCGTTCCGCTTTCCGCTCGACAACGCGCCGCCGCGGCGCGTCCACTTGCGAATGCCCACCTCCGCGGTCCGCCCCACCTGCACGCTCTTGGCGCTCGCGCTGTCGGCGTGCGGCGCCCCCGCTGCGCCCCGGAGCACGCGGCTGGTCGTCATCCCGGCGGCCACGGGGCGCGTCGCGCCGTCGAGCGCCCCCGCCGAGGCACCACCGGTTCAGCTCGTCGACGTCGACCGAGAGGACTGCGCGGCGAAGGTGCGCGGCACGCTGTACGCGCAGCGAGGCGCGCTCCTGTTCCGCTCGGGTGTAGCCACCCCGAGCCACCCAGGCCCCGCGACCGACGAGGACGTCGAGCTGCGCTGGCTCGCCTCGTGGAGACACGGCACCACGCGCCTCGGCCCCGACGGGCCCCGGATCACCTCCGAGGACGGGACCCGCGGAGGCACCTTCAGCACGCTCGTGCCCACAGCCGACGCGCGCCGCGCCGTCGCCGTGCGGGTGCGCGCGGACAGGGCAGGCGCGCCCGTTCACGAGCTCGTGGTATTGCGGGCGGACGCGCTCGCGCCGGAGGTGATCTACGCGCCCGGCGGGCGACTGCTCCTCATGGGCCGCATCGAGGGGGCGTTCGTGCTCGCGGCGGCGGAGGGCGCCGCCTTCCGGCTCGTCGCGCTGGATGGGGGAGGCAAGGTGATCGCGCGCTCGCGCCCCGTCGTGCTCGAGGAGAGGGTGACAGAGGCGAAGCCCGCGGAGCTCGGGCTGCCCTGGGCCGCGCCTTCTGGACCGAAGAGGCTCTTGCTCACCTGCGAGCAGCACCACCTGTGCGAGGTCGCGCTCCGGGGCGCCGCGCTCACCCTACGCGACACCGGCGTGGGCGCGGCCGAGGGGCTGAGCCTCACGGCGGGCGGCGACCTATGGATCGAGCAGAAGGGCCACAAGTGCTCGCGGTTGCGCACAAGCCAGGCGCGCCCAGGCCCCGCGGTGCCTTGCCCCGAGGGACGAGAAGACGCCTTCGACGGGGGGCTACCGGTCGACGGAGCGCTCGCGTCGGGCGTCGCGGGGGATGCGCCTCGCTGCCGAGTGCGCCACGAGATCGCCCTCCCCGAGCTCCACGAGGAGGACGAGGCGCTCCGGGGCGGCGCGACGATCGCCGTGACCCGCGAGCCCGAGCTCAAGGACGACGTGCTCTCCCTCGAGGTCGTCACGCGGGCCGACCGGATCGCGTTCGCCTGGGCGCTCGCGCGCGCGGCCGTCGTGCGCCGCGACGTAGGGGTCGCGCTGCCCCCGGGCAGCGTGGAGGTCACCCCCGCGCAGCTCGAGGGTCGGCCCGCGTGGCGCGTGCGCGTGCGCGCGCCCTACCCGGTCCACCCGTCGCGCCACTGCGAGCAGGGGCGCTGGGTGATCCGCGCGAGCTACGGACCGGTCGACCAGCCGGGCGGCGACGAGGCGTGGGTGAACCGGTACCAGGAGCTCGGCCACTGTGAGTGACGGTGAGCCGATTCGTCCTCCAGCAGAATTCTGCTAACCGTTCCGCATGGGAACCGTGTCGCGCTCCGCGCTCGCCTCGACCTTCGTTCTGCTCGCGTCGCTCGGCACCGCGGCGGCGTCGGAGCCGAGCTCCGCTCCCGCGCCCGCGCTCGACGCCCGAGCGACGCCCACCCCCGAGGCGGTCGTGTCGCAGCAAGGCGCGCTGGTCGCCCGACTCCGTCCGGAGGCAAGGAAGCAGCTCGAGGCCGCGGCGCGCGACTATCGGGCTCGCCTCGAGCGCGCAGCGAACACCCGCGCGACGAAGAGCCCCCAAGAGCACGCGCGCGACGCCGCGGCGAGCCTGCGTGGCGGCGCCCTTGGCACCGACATCGAGGCCCTGGCTCTCATCGTGATGGCGCAAGCCGCGAGCGACGCCGAAGCGGATCTCCGGGCGGTCCTCGTCGAGCTCAAGGAGACCCAGCGCACCAAGGAGGACCTCCGCCGCTTCCTCGAGTACCGCAAGCAGCGGCGCGCCGGAGTGAAGGCCCCCCTCCCGACCGGACTCGACTCCTTGTCCGAGCTCGGGGAGATGCAGTCGCTGCGCCTCCAGATGACGATGGATCGGGCGTCCAAGATGATGTCGACGCTCGCGAACGTGCTGAAGCGCATCGCGGACACGCAGAGCGCGATCGCACAGAACCTCAAGTAGCCACTTCGGGAACAGCATGGACGTATCGGGCGCTCTCGTCGTGCTCGCGATGCTGGGGATTCGCATCTTGTTCACGGCGACGGGGCGCCGGCACGAATACCTGACAGATCCCCAGAGCGAAGCCAAGAATCCCCTCCTGACGACCCGCGGTGGCTGCCTTCGACCGACGAGCCTCAGGTCGTTGGGAGGGCGCGCGCGCACTGCCACGCCGCGTGATCGTCGACAGACGATGTTGCCGCACAGGCTGGCGTGCCTGCGCGCCCACGCGGCGCGTCCAACCGCGCTACACTGACGCCATGGTCCACGCCAAGCTCCCAGGAACCGCCCGGCTCATCGTCTCTTCGGCCGCCGCGACCGCGTCGCTCGTGCTGCTCGGCGTGGGCTGCCTGGCGGACCCGCAGCCGTCCGAGGTGCAGTGCACCTCGGGGGGCGCGACCTACCGCGTTGGGGACACCTTCAAGGCCTTCGACTGCAACACCTGCACGTGCACCTCGAGCGGGCGCGTCCAGTGCAGCGTGGAGCCCTGCGTCTGCGAGCTCGGAGGGAAGACCATCGCCCGCGGCGACTCGGTTCCGTCGCTCGACGGATGCAACACGTGCACCTGCCTCGCCGGCGGCCTCGCGTGCACGGAGCGCTATTGCGCGCCTGATGGCGGCGCAGACGGCGCCTCCGACGCGCGCGTCGACGCCGGTGGGGCGTGCTCCTACGACGGCAAGGTCTACCCCGACGGCGCCACCTTCCCGGCGACCGATGGGTGCAACACCTGCACCTGCACGGCCGCCACCGTTGGGTGCACCAAGAGGGCCTGCGCAGACGCGGGCGACGCGGGCGACGCCGGCTACACCTGCCCTCCCGACGGCACGATCAACTGCATGCCCCCGCTCACGCCGCCGCTCGCCCGCCTGTGCTCGGGCCCGGAGCACGACTTCATCGTGGCCAAATGCCCCGGCGTGCGCTTCGTCTATTGAAAGCTCACGCGCCACGCTCGACACATCGCACGCCCGCGCCACACGCCACGCCCAACGAGAACGAACCATGAGCGCCCTTCGAGTCCTTGGCTACGCCACCGCGACGACCGCCGTCGCCTTCGCCCTCTTCGCCGGGTGCTCCTCCAGCGATCCTCCCGCCCCCGGCGGTGAGAGCGAGGCCGGCAGCGACGGCCCCATCACCACGACGACCCCCGACGTCGGGGTCGCGCCCGACGGCAGCCCAAAGCCTCCGAACGACGGCGGGACGACCGAGGACGGCGCCACTACCGAGGACGGGGCCGCCCCGGATCCCGACGCGGGAGGCCTCGACTGCACGGGAGCGGCGGGCAACCCCGCCGGCGCGGCGACCGTGTCGGGCTACATCGACACGCTCGTGAGCCAGCCGTCTGCCGCGATTCGCCCCCAGGCGATCGACGCGATCCTTCGCACCTGCGAGGCCTTCGGGCCCGCCGTCTGGCCGCGCGAGCCGTGCTGGGCGTTCCTCGCGGCCGCGATTTCCAAGGAGTCGGGCTACAACCCGACCGTCACCGTGCGCGACGCCTACGCCACGCGAAACGTCGGCGGCAAGCAGGCGAACGATCCCGTCGTCGGCCTCCTCCAGGTGCGCTTCAGCTCGACGGTGCACGAGGTCTCGGTGCTCGCCTCGAAGGCCCGGCTCACCTGCGCCGGGTGCACCCTGCCCGCGTCCTTCGCGGCGCACGCGGCCGAGAGCGGAAATTCCGATTTCTGGGCGGTGAACGGCCCAACCCAGCATATGTCGGTCATGACCAGCGTCGCGTGCAACGTGGCCATGGGCGCGTGGTTCTACTTCGTCAACGCGTCCGGGAATGGCAAGGCCGCCGCGGTCACCTACCCCAACCAGTACTGCAACGGACTCGGCACGGGCGGCAACATCATCACGGGTCTGCTGTCTCACCTGAAGGGCTCGGAGGGCGGCCGCGGTTTCATCGCGAACCAGAGCGCGCTGAACGGGCTCCAGGCCACCGATCCGGGCGGGTACGGCTACGTGACCCAAATCAAGTCGTGGTTCGACGTCATGCTGGGTCCTGTCGCGCCCCACCCGTTCTTCGTACGCATGCCCCCGGATCCGGCGGTGCACTGCGAGTAACTCGGTGGCCAAGAGCCTCCTCGGCGCCGCCGCGGAACCCGCGATCCCTTGATGCTCGAGCTCACCGGTAGGCGACGCAGAGACGACGCGCCTCGCCGGGCGTGCAGTCACACTGCTCGATGCGCGTCGGCGTGAGGCCCGGGGTCCACGAGGGAGGGGGGCCCGTGATGCAGCTGCGAAAGAGGTCGAGCGTCACGGGAGCCGCGGAGTCCGTGATGTCCTTCACGCAGCGGATCGGTCGATCGGCGACCTCGAACTCGCACGTGCCCGCGACCTGCGCGAGGGTGTCCGTGCAGACGCAGGGATCCCCGGGACCCGCGTCTCGGGCCGCGTCTTGGGCCCCGTCGCTCGCGTCGACCGATGAGTCAAGGCCCAGCGCGCCGTCGCGCGGATCGCTCGAGGGCGCGGCGGACGGGCCCGCGTCGGGGACGCCGTCCGGCGGGTCGTCTGCGGCCAACCGACCCCCGCAGGCGAACCCCGTGAGCCCGAGCAGGCACATGAGCTCGGCCACCCGCCGGCCGAGTCGCGCGGACCCCTCGCGACGTGCGCGACATGCGAGGGAAGAGGCGGCCGTCTCGCGCGTCTGCATGAGCCTTGCGACTAGCACGGGCGTGCATGGGCAAGTCATGAATGTCGTGGTGCGTGCCGCTCGCGTCGCCCCACGCACAAGGCTCGCGGCGCGGTCGCCGGGACGGCGCGCACGCGTCCCTTGAAGGCGAGTCCGCTCGCAGGGCATGCTGGGCCCATGCAGACCTATCGCGCCACGCCCGCGCCGATGCCACTCCTCAGCCTGGTCGAGGGGCGTCTCGTCGCGATCGACGCCACCACCGGCCACTTGCGCTGGGAGAGGCCCGTCCGAGAGCCCTTGGATCGCGTCCTCGTCGCGGGAGGGAACGTCTTCTTGGCGACGGCGAGGGATCCCGCAGGACACGTCGCGCTCTTCGATCTGGCGACCGGGAGCGAGCGAGGAGGGATCGACCTCACGTTTCGGGCGGCCGCCGCGCTCGCGACCGCAGACCGGGTGTACCTCTCGGGCCACCACGGGCTCGTCTGCCTCACCCACGAGGGCGCACTGGTCTTCCGCGCTGGCCGGGAGATCACCCGGAAGAGCGCGTGGTCCGGCGACACGATCGACCTCGTGGGCATGGACGCCCAGGACCGCGAGCTGTGGCGGATCGCGGACGCGAAGGCCCACACGACGACCTCGTTCCTCGCCCTCGGCCACCTGATCGCCCAAATCGACTCCGATAGCTGACGAGCCGTCCCCCGCCGCCGTCAGATATCGAACGTGAACGTCTTCTTGTCGGTCGTGGAGCCCGGCAACAGCTCGAGCTTCGCGCTGAACACCTGGCCGCCCACTCGCGCGCCGAGCCGCACCTTCACGGGCGTCTCGGCGTTGTTCAGCTCCATGAGCTTCACCTCGAGCGTGTAGCGACCGCGGGGCGGATCTCCGGACTCGAGGAAGATGTTCTCGATGTTCTGCCCATGGCACCCCGCCTCGCCCGGGCAGTCGCGATCGAGGCGCAGGCCCGAGCGCGAAGTGCGGTTGCCCTGCCACACCTTCATGCCTTTGGGCTCGGTCAAGATGAGGTCGATGTCCGCGGGGCTGTCACCCCAGGCGAGCGTGAACTGCAGGAGCCCCGTGCCGATGCCGCAGCCCTCGTCGATGACGCCGTTGCAGTTGTCGTCGACTGCGTCGAAGCAGCGCTCGGTGCCCGAGGCCACGCAGGCGGACTCGAGGGCGATACCCTCCTTCGACGACAGGTGAGTCGCCACGACGGTCGGCCCCGCGGGAGGCTCCACCGCCACGGGGGTCGCGCCGCACGCGGCGACCCCGAGGAGGGCGCCGAGCAGGGCGAGCCTCGTGACGGTGACGGGCGCTCTCACCGCGGAGCCCGAGGGGCGCGCGGAGCGGCCGCCGGCACCCGTCACGCCCTCACTTGGGTGGGACGACATGGGCGCCGTGCGGGGTGCGCGCGTCGGGGAGGCTCTCGCTCACGATCTTGGGGTTCATGACCTCGAAGAAGGCCTTGGCGGCGAGCGGCGCGTGCGGGCCCGACTCGCCCTTGAGCGCCATGAGCACGCCCTTCTCCTTCATGAACTTGAGGATCTCGATGGCCTGCGTGCGCTTCTTCTCGTCGGCGCCGCGCGCGTCCTTCAGGAGGCGCACGCGGAGCTGGACGCGGGTCATGGAGTGCGGGCCGCTGTCGTACTCGATGCCCTGGAGCGCGCGGGAGAGGATGAGGCGCGGCCAGTCTTGCAGGGCGTCGCGCACGCGCACCCGCGCGCACGCGTTCGCGTTCTCGATCCAGCGGGCCACGTCGCCGTTCTCGTAGTTGCGATCCGACCAGTAGCCGAAGGTCTGGTTGTAGGTGACCTTGAGCTCCTCCATCGCCGCCGGATCGGCGTCGTTGTAGGTGGCGAGCGCGCGCTTCACCGTGTCGACGTCGCCGCCGAGGAGCAGCGCGAGCGTCGCGTCGGAGCGCGTGTTCGGGTCCTTCAGCTTGTCGAAGAGCTCCTTCGCCATGGCGGGGGTGAGCCCGCCGAAGCCGATGGCGCGCGCCGCCTGGTGGCGCACCTCGAGATCGACGTCGGCCCGCATGAGGTCCATGAGGCCGGCCGTGGCCTGCGGCACCGGGCGCCGGATGAGCGTCTCCAGGTAGCAGGCGCGGATCATCTGGCTCTTGGGGTCGGTCTGCGAGAAGGACTTCACCTTCCCCACGACCTCCTTCATCTGCTCGTCTGTCGAGACCCAGCCCAGCGAGAAGCACGCCTCGAGGCGCGCCTGCTCGTTGTTCTGCTTGTCTTCGATGTACTTTACAAGAATGGGGTAGGCCTTCGAGTCGCCCCACTGGGCCATGCCGTGCGACGCGCCCACGCCGAGCGCGCGGAGGGTCATGCCGAGCACCGCCAGGCCGCCCTGCTGGAGCCCCTCCATGGTGACGTCGGTGTCCTTCGGGCGACGCCCGAACTGCCGCTCGAGCAGGCCCCAGTCGGCCTTCATCCACCCGGCGTAGCGCAGCGCGCTCTGCGCGGTGGCCCAGGACTCGGGCATCTGCTGCTGCCCCTCCTTCGGGAAGGGGGTGCTCGGATCCGCCCACTTCTTCATCTGGGGGATCGCCTCGCGGGCGTCGACCGCCGCCACGAAGCGCAGGCCGTTGGCGTGCGGCTGCGGCTTGTCGGTGATCCAGAACATCACGGCCTCGTAGGCCTCTTTCCGGATCTCCTCGTGCTTGTCGGGGTAGAGCACCGCGAGGTCGGCGAGCATGCGCGCCGAGACAACGCGCTCGTTGTCGTCGAGGCGGTACTCCGGATCCTTGTCCTTGTCGTAGAGCTTCAGGGGATCTTGCCGGAGTCGCCACGCGAGCGTGGGCACCGCGCGCAGATCGCCTATCTCCGCCATGCGGAGCGCGGCCTCGGTCTTCCAGTGCGGCTTCGGCTCGGTCTTCAGATAGGCCATCAGCGGATCGCCAGCGCGCGGGTCTTCGAGCTCGCGCATCATGTCGAAGAGCTGCTTGGTCTGGAACTTCTCGCGGTCGGCCTGGCCCTTCACCGTCGTCACGTCCTTCTGGACGCTCTGCAGAGCGAGCACGAGGCCCTTCGCCCCGACGCCGTCGCGGAGCGCCTCGAGGAAGCGCGGGCGCGAGTCCTTGTCGGCGTTCTTCAGGGCCGCGAGCAGCGGCGTCATGGACGACTCGTTCGCGATCTTGCCGAGGCCGACGGCCGCCTCGCGCGCGACGTCGACGCTCTTGTCGGTGACGAGCTCGGTGAGCTGCGGGAGCCACTTCGCGTCGCCCGTGCGCGACAGCACCGTGGCCACGAGCTGCCGCACGCTCTCGCTCGGGTCCTTCGTGAGCTGGGCGAGCTTGTCGAGGCTGACCATGCCGGCGAGCACGTCGGGATCGAAGGCCGGGTTCTGATCGAGGCGCTGGACCTTGGCGAGGTGGCCTTGGCGGTACTCGCCGAGCACCTCGTCGAACGCCGAGGTCTCCTTCAGGGCCGCGAGCGCCCACACGATCTGCGGCTTGTCGCTCGCGTCGGCCTCCTTCAAGGCCGTGAGCAGCGCCGGCTTCGCCGAGTCGGCGGCCGGCGAGCCGTACTCGAGGAGGGCCGTGGCCGCGGTGCCGCGCACGCGGTGGTCGCCCGATGAGAGCCCCTTGATGATGAGGGGCAACCCCTCGGCGTCCTTCGCCCAGGCGAGCTGCGCGAACGCCTCTTCTTGCATCTTCGCGCCGTCTTGGCGGGCGGCCCACAGGCGCCACTTCGGGAGCTGCTCTTCCTTCGTGAGCAGCGCGATGGCCTTCTTGTCCTCCGCGATCTCCTTCGCGGTGGGCTTCTGCGCGTCGCTGCGGAAGCCGAAGAAGAGCGCGGCGCCGAGGCCGGCCACGAGCAGCGCGCCGATGGCGATCATCGCCGGCTTCGTGGCGCCCTTCTTGAAGTCGCCGTCGTCCCCGCCTCCGTAGCCGCCACCGCCGCCCGCGCCGCCGGGTGGACCGGAGGGGAGCGCGTCGTCGTCCGGCGGCCACTTCGCGGCCTGGAGGACCGGGAGAGGGGCGGAGCGCGGCGCTGCGTGGGGATGCTGCTCGGGGGACGTGTGCGGATTCATGGCGCGTGCAGGCTAGACGAGAAGCGGCGCACATGGGCCGGAAATCGCTGGCGCGCGCGGACCCGTGGACGGCTCGGCGAGCGCCACCTACCTTCGCCCCGTGACCGCCGCAAGTCCCGTCAGCCCCGCCAACCCCGCCTCTCCGTCGCCGCCCTCGCCCACCGTCCTCGTGTCGGCCGCCGTGATCATCGAGGGTGGCCGTGTGCTCGTGTCGCAGCGAAAGAAGGGGACGCACCTGGAGGACATGTGGGAGCTCCCCGGCGGGAAGGTCGAGCCCGGGGAGGACCCGCGCTGTGCCCTCCGCCGCGAGCTCGTCGAGGAGCTCGGCGTGGAGGCCGACATCGGGGACATCGTCGAGGTCACGTTCCACCGGTACGACGACGCGGGGAAGTCCGTGCTGCTGCTCTTTTTCGACGCCACACGGCGCCCCGGGAGCGCAGAGCCGGAGGCGCGCGACGTGGCGGCCTTCGCCTGGGCCGACCTCGCCATGCTCGCCACGGCGAGCTTCCCGCCGGCCGACCTGCCCGTGCTGGCCAAGGTGCGCGCTCGCCTCGTGGGCTGAGCCACCGAGCCTCGCTGCCCAGCCCCCGTGCACTCTGCACGAAAATGAGACGAGGCGCCCACGCGATTTCGTGGGAACGTCTTGGGGTGCGGTCCCTCGTCCCCCTCGCCTCCACCTCCCTCGCGCTGTTCGCGCTCGTCACGCTCGCGACCCCACGCCCCGCGCGCGCCAACCCGCCGGAGCCCTGGTCGGACCACGATCCCGTCGCCCCGCCCACCCGCTTTGCGCTGGGCGATCTCGGCTTTCGCGGCGGCGCCGAGTACCGCGCCAACATGCTCACGATACGCCCGCTCGCGCTCACCGACGAGGCCCGCGCGACGCCTCGTGGATGAGGCACCGCCTCCGCCTCGACGGCGCGGTGGACTACCAAGAGAAGGTGAAGATCACGACCTCGATCGACGCCCTCGATGGCGTGCTCTGGGGCGACAACGGCGACCTCGCGCGGCCGCCCGAGTCGTCGAGCGGCGCCAACATCAACTCGAAGAACGTGAACTCGGCGCGGCTCTGCATGGGCCTGCGCGAGGGCAACCCCTTCGACCCGAAGAGCTACTCGTACACGAACTGCGCGGCCGACGCGTTCTTCATTCGCCGACTCTACGGCGACATCTCCACGCCGATTGGCCTCTTCCGCGTGGGGCGACAGGCCACCACGGCCGGCGCCGCCGTGGCGCTGAACGACGGCGACGGGCGGGCGAACCGCTTCGGCTTCGCGAACCGCGGAAACTCGGTCGACCGCATCCTCTTCGCCACGAAGCCCCTCGAGGCCTTCAAGCCAAAGGCGCTGCGCGACAAGACCGAGTCGAACGGCGGGTTCCTCATCCTCGCGTACGACCGCGTGGTGGGCGACGCCCCTGGATCCTCAAGACGACGTGCATCAGTGGGTCACCGCGATGCGGTGGCTGTCGCCGAAGGTGACCCGCGACCTGCGTGACGTGGAGGTTCGCGCGTTCCACGCCTACCGGTGGGACTCGCGCAACGAGACGCGCATCAACGCGGTCGGCGGTCGCGTGGCCGCGCGGTTCGCCGACCTGTTCGCCGGGGTCGACGTCGTCGGCATCCTCGGCAAGACGCGCGAGGTGTCCGAGGCGCTGCGCGTGATCTCGAACGACCCGGCCGCGAGCCAGGCCGTGCGGCAGGTGGGCCTCCGCGGCGTCGTGCGCTACGACCGCCCGAAGTTCAGCCTGTATTTCGAGACCGACTACGCCTCTGGCGACTCCGATCCGCAGGTGGGCACGCCGCTCACGCAGATGAACTTCTCGCCCGACTCGAACGTGGGGCTCCTCATGTTCAAGCACCTCCTGGCCTATCAGACCGGGCGCACGGCGGCGGCGGCGACTGAGCTCCTGAAGTCGCTGAAGGCCCCCACCATCCCCGTCGAGTCGGTCGCGACCAACGGCGCGTTCACCAACGCGTTCGCGATCTTCCCGCAGGTCGACGTGAGGCCCGTCGACAACCTGCTCATTCGCGGCGGCGTGCTCGTCGCGTGGGCGCCGGCCCCGGTCATCGACCCCATCTTCTCGCAGCAGCGCCGCGACGGCGTGAAGATCGCTGACGATCTCCAGAACTTCGCGGGCGGCAAGCCCGGCTCGTTCTACGGCACCGAGCTCGCGGGGCGCGTGCAATACAAGATGTATGAGCACTTCGCGTTCGACTTCGAGGGGGCCGTATGTTTCCCCGGCGACGCGTTCAAGGACGTGGACGGCTACGCCGCGCGCTCCGTGCTCCTCCAGGGGCGCACCACCTTCTTCTTCTGATTCCCATGAACCCCCGAAAGAGTCACGCCATGAGCCCGAGCCGCGCCCCCCTCGCCCTCCTCGCCCTCGGCTTCCCTCGCGTACGCCTCGTCGCCGCGCTCCTCGCGCTCACCGCCCCCGCGCTCGTCGTCGCCACCGGCAGCGCCGGCTGCGAGTCGTTCGTGGCGCCCCCCGAGGTGACCATCCGCGGCGCGAAAGACGGCGTCCTGACCGACACCAAGGCGCCGCTCGTCCTCGAGTTCTCGAAATCGATCCGCAAAGAGACCCTCAACCTCAAGGTGGTCGCGCTCGAGACCGACCTCGAGGGCAACCTCGCCGACGAGCAGGGGAAACCAGACGCCGAGCTCAAGGCGCTGTTCTCGTATACGCAGAACCCCTCGGAGGCCTCCGGCGTCGAGGTGCTCGGCGGCACGGCGGAGATCCTCGGCGACGACGCTGGCCTCGTGATTCGCCCCACCGCGCCGCTGCCTGTGGGGCAGAAGCTCGCCCTGCTCATCGAGCCCGGGCTCACCTCGCGCGACGAGAGCCGCGCGACCACCACCCGCCGGCGCATCCTGTTCTCGTACGATTTCCGCTGCTCCGCCGCGCGCCCGACGAAGGTGATGCAGAGCGGCACGTACTTCGCGCTGCTCGACATCCAGGAGCCGGTGCCCGTGCAGATCCAACTCTGGGGCGATTTCATCGTCGATCCGGCCACCGGCATCGTGCGCGCGCAGTTCACCAACGCCGACCGGAAGCCCGCGCAGAAGTGCCCGCAAGCCTGCAGCGCCGAGACCGTGTGCCGCCTCCTCCCGGCTCCCGACTGCGTGCCCCCGTCGCTCAAGGCGGGCACGGTGGACGAGTATCCGGACTTCATTCCCAATTTCACGAGGCCCACGGGCTACACGATCACGGTGACGGGCTGCGCCGAAGACCAAGACGAGAACACCGCGGCGTTCGTGAGCGCTCCCGCGAACCTCGTCGTGGAGAAGCCCGAGGTGCAGGTCAATGGGCTCATCCTCACCGCGGCGTTCAAGAAGGAGCCGAACGGCACCGTGCGCTCCACCGGCACGGTCACGGGCTCGGAGATCGTGTTCGGGAGCGCGCGCCTCTCCTCCGGCCGCGGCACCGCGACCATCCGCACGGTGCCCGCCGCCGAGGCGCCCAAGGACATCCCGCCGGCGCCGCCCGCGGCGGCCGCACCGACCGCCGCCGCGCGCGACAACTGAGCGCCACCAAAGAGGTCCTCGCTGTCCATGGACGCCACGCATCCCACGCACTTCCGCAACCTCGCCGACCTGGGGCGGCTCCCGTGGTTCTCTTCGCACGAGGACCGCGTAGTGCTGAGCGACGCCTCGCTCGGGCCCATCATCGACGTGCACACGCACGTGGCGCTCGCGTACCTGCGGCCCATGCAGCTCGACCTCGACAAGAAGTGGGACCGCACCGAGCACTACCTGCCGTCGTGCTGCCCGGTCGACCTCGTGCCCTATTCGAACCGCAACTTCACGGCGGGCGATCTCGCCAACATGAAGAAGGACCTCACGGCCGGGAGCTTCACCGCCGGGGGCATGCGCCGCACCCACACGATCCCCAACCTGACGGGCGAGATGGCGGAGCTCGGGATCAGCCACTCGGTGCTCCTGCCGATCGATTTCCCGGTCATCAGCCAGAACGCCACCTACGCGCTCGACGCCCAGGAGAAGACCCGGGGCACGCTGCTCTCGTTCGGCTCGGTGCACCCCTACTCGACCGACCTGGAGGGCAAGCTCGCCGAGCAAGTGCGACGCGGCGCGCGCGGCGTGAAGGTGCACCCCAACGTGCAGCTCGTGCACCCCGCGGACCCGCGCGCCATGAGGCTCTATCGGCTCTGCGCCGACGCGAAGATCCCGGTGCTCTGGCACTGCGGGCCCGTGGGCATCGAGCCGGCGCTCGGCCGGTATCTCACCCAGGTGCGGCACTACGAGCGCCCCATCGCCGAGAACCCCGCGACCACCTTCGTGCTCGGGCACGCGGGCGCGCTCCAGCTCGAGGCGGCGATGGAGCTCTGCCGCAAGTACCCGAACGTCTACCTCGAGATCTCGAGCCAGGGGCTCGCCGGGGTGCGCACGCTGGTCGAGCGCGGCGATCCCGAGCGCATCTTGATGGGCTCCGACTGGCCCTTTTACTCCGCGGCGCTGCCCATCGCGCGAGTGCTCATCGCGACCGACTCGCGCCGCGAGCTGCGGCGGAAGATCTTCTGGGACAACGCCGCGCGCCTGCTCGATATCGCCTGAGCGCGCGCGTGGCTCAGGGGTTCTCCTCCCTACAGCCGCGCTGGTCGGTGTCGGTGCTCAGGACCGAGACGACCCCCTGTCGAGTGACACGCAGGAGGCGCTGGGTGCACGCGCCTCCGACCGCCTGCACGTCGAACCCCTCGGGGACCTGTGCGAACGCTGCGGGCAGGCGCTCATCGCAGCCGAAGCGCTCGCCGCGGAGCCGCGCGAGGTAGATGGCTTCCTTTGGAGTGTCGATCTCGCCAAAGAAGGCGCGGGCGTCGACGGCGCTGGCGACCATTCCGACCTCGTCGCCCCGTGTATAGACGAGGTTCGTGGCCGTGCATTGGCCGGTCGCCGGTCCGATTCGCTGGACGGCCTCCGGCGCCGCTTTCGGCGCCACCTCGTACGCGCCGCAGCTACGCAGGGTACGCAGGGCGCTCACCTTGCTCTGGCAGGCGGCCTTGTCGGTCGCCCCCGAGCAGGGGGTCCCCCGTACGTCGTCGGTCATCCTGGCGCTCCAGTTGACCTGCGGCGAACCGCTGGACGAATAGCCGCCAGGCTCGGTCGACTCGCGGAGAATCCCGAGGAAGTCGACGGGGCGCTCGGGGGTTATCTCGTTCGCGAAGCGGAGCTCGCCGTTCGTGCACGCGGCGGTCATGCCCTCGGGGATCGGGGGCGGCGCGCACGCCACGAGGACGATTCCCATCGTCAGGAGGGCGCCGCAGAGACTCACGCGGTGGGGTCGGTGGATGGCCATGGGCTCGGACTTGCACCTTGTGTACCACCCGCGCGATCGTGTTTTTTCCCAGGGTTTTGGTCCGGGCGTGTGCCATCCCGGGGACCGTGGCACACCCCTTCCCCCGGCGGTTCTCACTCGCGGCCGACCTCCCTCGGGGGCCGCTCGGCCCGCTGCACGCTACCCCCCGAGCACCGCGCTCGCCACGCGGAGGGCGGTGTCGTGCGCGAGCAGGATGCCGTTGCGGTAGTGGCCCGTCGCGAGGAAGAGGCCCGGCACGGGCGAGGGGCCGACGAGCGGCCCGCCCTCGGCCACGTAGGGGCGGAAGTTCGACCAGAAGTCGCTCACGCTCGCGGTCCCGAGCGACGGTACCGCCGCGCACGCCGCGCCGAGGATGTCCACGACGCCCTTGGCGGTCACGTCTTTCGTGTACCCTACATGTTCAAGCGTCGACCCGCAGAGCACGCGGCCGTCGCCGCGCGGCACCACGTAGCCCGTGGCGTGGAACACGATGCGCCGCGTGCGGGGCGGGCGCTCCTCGAGCGCCACGATCTGCCCACGGGCGGGCGTGACCTTCGGCAGCGAGAGCGGCACACCCGGCACGAGAGAGGCCCAGCTCCCCGCGGCGAGCACCACCGCGTCGGCCGCGAGCGACTCGGCCCCAAGGGACACGCCGCGGCACACCTCGCCCTCGAGGAGGAGCCCCGTGACGAGCGCGCCCACGCGCACCTCCACCCCCGCTCGCGCGCAGGCGGCCGACAGCGCTCGCAGGAGCGCTCGCGGATCGATCTGGGCGTCGTCGGGGAAGAACAGCGCGGCGCGGCGCTCGGGGGAGATCTCGGGCTCGGCCTCGCGCACGGCGGCGTCGAGCAAGAGCTCGGCCCGCAGGCCCAGGGCGAGCTGCGCGTCCAGGAGCGCCCGCGCCGCGGGCACGTCGTCCACCAGCTTGACGATGCCGCAGCGCCGATACCCCACGTGCACGCCCGTGCGCTCCTCGAGGTCGCGCGCGAAGTTGGGATACGCGTCGCGGGCGCGCACGAAGTCGAGCAGGTCGGGGCCCACGTGGGCCTCCATCTGCGCGCCCAGGATGCCGCCGGCCGCCCCCCTCGCGCGCCCCCGCCCCGCCACGCGCGCTCGGCCGCCGCGCCGCCGAGGGGGCCCGGGGGCGCCCACCGGGCGGGGCTCCGGCCGCGCTCGACCCCCACGTGCCTCCCTTCGGCGCCCACCACGCGCTGCCGCTCGAGGGGTGACCGGCGCGCCCGCGCTGCCCGCCGCGCGGCAAGGCCGAGGGCCGGCCCGTGGCGGGCCCGGATGGGGAGTTCCGCCCCCCCCCCGCATGAGCGGCTGACCTGGCGGGTGCCGCCCTCCCTTCGGTCGGTCGGCAGGCTTGTGGAGGCGTCGACGCCGGGCTCGTCGGCGGTGGCGCATCGAGGGCTCGGCGAGGCCCTTGCATGCCCCCCCCCCCTTCATGCGCGCCCGACCCTACGCAACGCGGCGGGCGACCGAGGCTCGAGCCTGGCCGGGGCGCAAGGGCAACGGCCAGGACGTTACACGGACCGCCTGGCTCGCGACGCGGGCCCGCCCCGCGCTCGAGACTGTCCCCCCGGCCTTCAGGCCCGCGAGATGGCGGCAGCCCTGGCTCCCCCCGCCGCGGAGAGGCTGTGGATGGCGCTCGACTCGCGAGAAGTCGTCGGCGAGCGCTCGAAGAGCTTTGGGGGGGGGGGGGCGCCCGGCCAGGGAGCGGGGGTCGCGTCGCATGCCCGGCGCGCCGCGCCGTCGGGGGGTTTCGGCGGTCGGTAGGGGGGATCCCGACCCCGCGCGCGTCTCGCACCCGCGCGCCGCCCCCCCGGGCCCGTCGCCCTCCGCGCCCCCCCCCCCGCCCCGCCCCCCCGCCGCCCGGTCGGCGTGCTCGCGCGGTCACCTGGCCACCACGCTGGGCCACGCGCCGATGGCGCCGCCTCCACCTCGTCCGCGGAACGCGGCGTTCGACATCACCCGTCGTGCCCGCGTTCGTATCGGGTCGTGCCCCCGCCCGCCTCACGATGTACCTACGCGCCCGCCGCCCCCGACAAGCCACACCGAGCGCGGCCCCCCCCCCCCCCGACGCCCTCGGGCGCTCGGGCAGCCGCCCCGGCGGGTGCCGCGTCACCTCGGTTTCCCTGCCCCGGCCTTCAGGCCGGGCTCCGCAAATGTGCCCCTGGGGTGCCGCATGACTTCCCCCGCCGCGAGATGAGCCAGGCCACAAGGTGCCCCTTGGGCCGCCTGGGCCGGGTGCCGCAGTCACGGGGCGCGAACGGGATCCCGCGCGTCGTCGCTCGACGGGCCCACGACACACGCGGCGGGCTCCAGGTCGGGGCGAATCCCCAGGAACACCGGCCAGCGGAGCCGCCCGTCGGACGACCACGAGCCGTAGCGCACCGAGACCACCAAGAGGGGCATCACGTACGTGCGGGGCTCCTTCTCCCACGGGCCCTCGGCGGGCGCCTCCTTCACCGCGAGCGCCCGGAGCACGGGCAGGAGCTGCGCCACCAGCGCGTCGCTGAGGCCCGAGCCGGCCTTGCCGCGCACCACGAGGCGCGAGCCCTCGTACGAGGCGAGGTCGAGCGCGCCGAGCTGGCCGCTCGCGCCGCCTTCCGTGTATCCTACAACAACGAAGTCCGCCTCGCGGGTGGTCTTCCATTTCACCCAGTCGGTCGTGCGCTCGCCGGGGCGGTAAGGCGAGCCGAGGCGCTTGCCGACCACGCCCTCGAGGCCGCGCTCCACGCACAGCGCGAAGATCTCCGCGCCCTTCCCCACGTGGCCCTCGTGGGGTATCGCGAGCGAGCGCGCCGGGAGCAGCGCGCGCACGAGGTCTTTGCGGGCCTCGAGCGGGAGGGCGCGCACGTCGCGGCCGGCGACCAGGAGCGCGTCGAACACCAGGTACGCCACCGGCACATCGCGGGCGGCCCGCGCGACGTCGCCCGTCTCCGCGGCGATGCGCCGCTGGAGGCGCTCGAAGCTCGGCCGGCCCTCGGCGTCGAGGGCCACGATCTCGCCGTCGAGCACGAAGGAGGCCTCGCCCACGGCGGCGAGCGCGGCGGCCACCTCGGGGTACACGCGGGTCGCGTCGCGGCCGGAGCGGTAGGTGAGCGTCACGCGGTCGCCGTCGCGGACGGCGACGATGCGCACCCCGTCGAGCTTCAGCTCGTAGAGCCGGCCCGCGTCGTCGAGCCGCTCGCCGCCCGAAGGCGTCGCGAGCTTGCACAACATGGGCGCGCGCTGCTTCGGCGCGAGGGCGACAGCGGCGTCACTCGAGGCGCCGGCTGAGGTCGCTTCTTGCAGGGTTTTCGACAAGCTTAGCCTCCGTCCCCTACGCTTAGCGGGCCATGCCAGCGCGCTCCATCGGATCCGGCACCATTTCGTTCGGCCTCGTGTCGATCCCCGTCAAGCTCTACACGGCGGCGGCGCCGAAGGGGGTGCACTTCAACTTCCTGCACGGCAAATGCGGCAGCCGGATGAAGCAGCAGTACGTGTGCCCCATCGACAACGAGGTGGTGGAGCGCAAAGACATGGTGCGCGGCTACGAGCACACGAAGGACACGTACGTGCACTTCACCGAGGAGGAGCTGAAGACCCTCGAGGCCGAGCGCACGAGCCAGCTCGAGCTGCTCGAGTTCGTGCCCGCCGCGAGCGTCGATCTGGTCTCGATAGAGAAGACCTATTTCCTCGGCCCCGACAAGGGCGGCGATCGGGCGTACGCGCTGCTCTCCGAGTCGATGGAGCGCGCCGGCCGCATGGCCGTGGGCAAGTTCGCCCAGCGCGGCAAGGAGAACCTCGTGCTCGTGCGGCCCTACAAAAAGGGCCTCGTGCTGCACGAGGTGTTCTACGCCGACGAGGTGCGCGACTTCGGCGAGGTGGAGACCGGGGGCACCTTCGAGTTCAAGCCCATCGAGCGCGACCTCGCCGACAAGCTCATCGAGCAGCTCGCGCAAGACACCTTCGAGCCCACGCGCTTCAAGGACGAGTACGCCGCGCGCGTGCTCGCCGCGGTCGACGCGAAGGTGGCGGGCAACGAGGTCACGGTGTCGGAGGAGGCGCCCAAGGCGCAGATCATCGATCTGCTCGAGGCGCTCAAGCGGAGCGTGGCGGCCACGACCGCGGCGCGCTCCGCCGACGACGCGCCCGAGAGCGCGCCGGGCGGCGGCCCGAAGAAGGCCGCGCTGCGCGAGGACGAGGCCGAGAAGTCGGTGGGGTAGCAGAGTAAGGCGCGCGGGCCGTCTGCGCGGGCCGTCACGGCTCGAAGGAGACCCGGGCCTCCAGCGCGGCTCCAACGGGGTCTGGGGAGAGCGTGGCGGCGCGGAGCTTCGCGGCGAGGCAGCTCGGGAGATCGCTCCCGAGGCTCGGATCCGCGATCACTTTGACCGCGTCGACTCGACCCGCCGCGTCGACCGCCACCCGAACGACGAGCGTCCCGCGCGGCGACGGTGAGCCTTGCGGCCCGTCGTGGCACCGCCTCGCGAGCGCGAGGATCGTGCGGCCCGTCGCGCCGTCATGGACCGGGACGCCGACCGTGACGAGCGCGGGCGCGGGCGGCTCGCGCAGGAGGGCGCCCGGGAGAAGCGCGCGCGAGCCGGAGCGCAGGGAGAGGCCGAGCGGCGCGGCGTCGACCTCGCTGGGGCCCGCGCGCACCGGGAGGACCGCGCCGAGCACGGCCCCCGCGGTGACCTGGCCCACGGTCACGCGCGTCCCGTCCCGACCTTCGATCACGAGGGGCGCGGCGCGCGCGGCGCTCCGTGCGGCGGTCTTCGGCGGGGGCGCCCTCTTGGGATCCGCGACGACGATCTCCGCGAGGGTGAGCGTGCGTCGGGCCGCGGGCGCCGCGGCCGTGGCGGGCGGGAGATCCCTCGCCGAGACCCAGCCGAAGACCACGCCCTCCTCGCGCCGCCACACGATCCGCGCGAGCCCGCCGCGCCGCGCGATCACCGTGACCGCCTCGCCGTCCCGCCCCCCGCGGCCCTGGAGCCACACGCGGAGGCGAGCGGGGCCGCCGGGCTCTGCCGAGACGAGCACAGGCCGCCCCGTGACGAGCGAGGCCCGCGGGAGGGGCCGCTGCGACGGAGCGCTCGGGAGCGACGCGTCGAGCTCGAAGCGCGCGGGATCGAGGCTCAGATCCGCGCAGGTGGCCTCGACCGTGGCCGGGCCCACGAGCTCGGAGTCGAGAGGCGGCGCGGCGCTCACGAGGAGGCTGTCGCCGCGCTCGCCGCGCTCGCCGCTCCGCCCCTGGACGGAGAGCCTCGAGGCCCCCGTGGTCACGAGGACGCCGCCTAGAAGCAGCGGCCGCGTGGGGTGCAGAAACGGGGCGGTGACGCGGAAGTGGCCGCGGAGCTTCGCCTGGCCTGTGTCGACCTCGAGCCAGCCGCCGCTCGGGAGCACGTGGGCCGTCGCGAGGCGCGCCGTCGCCACGACGCCGAAGGGCTCTCCGTCCGGCCGGGCCTGGAGCGCGATGGGCTCGCCCGCCCAGAGCTCGCTCGAGAAGGTGCACACCGGGGCGTCGCTGGGCGCGCGGAGCTCGGGAGGTGCCGGCGCGGACGGCGCGATCGGGGCCTGGGCGAGCGGGCGAGCGGACGGCGCGCTCACCGGCAGCGAGACCGACGCGACCGGCGTGGCCGGCGCTCGGCACGCGCCGCACGCGAGCGCGGCGAGCGCAGACAGCGCGGCGAGCGCAGACAGCGTGGCGGTGCGCATCCCTCCATGATGTCTCAGCTCGGCCCAGCACAGAAGCTACGCCGCGCGGGGACCATCGATGGCGGGAGCGACTCAGGTCTTCGGGCGCACGCGCGCGGTCCACTCGGCGAGCGCCACGAGGAGGGCTCGGACCGCCTCGCGCGTGGGCTCGTCGACGAGGGCGCCGTTCGCGTCGAACTTCGCCTTGGCGTTCGAGACGAGCACCTCGGGGCGGCCCAGCGTGAGCATGTTCACGGCGGTCAGCACCTGGCGGAGGTGCGGTTGCATGCGCACGGTGCCGAAGCCCCCGGGGCTCGCGCCGAGGATCGCGGCCGGCTTGCCGCCGAGCGGCGCCGCGGGCGGGCGCGACGCCCAGTCGATCGCGTTCTTCAGCACCGCCGGGATCGAGTGGTTGTACTCGGGCGAGACGAGCAGGAGCGCGTCGGCCGAGGCGATCGCGGTCCGCAGCGCGGCCACAGGCTCGGGCCACGCGCCGGGACTCTCGACGAGGTCCTCGTTGAAGAGCGGGAGCGCGCCGAGATCGAAGGGCTCGAGGGTCATGCCCGCGGGCGCGAGGTCGACGGCGGCCCGCAGCAGCGCGGTGTTGAGGGAGGCCTTGCGGAGCGAGCCGGAGAGCCCGAGGACACGGAGTGGGGTCATGGAGCCCAGGGTTCTGTCACGAGGAGGGGGCGCGAGGCAAACGGGGGGCGCGGCGGACGCGGAAGGCTCATCCGTGGGGCGGGCCGGGAAGCAGCGTAAAAACGCGCAAGGGCGGCCGTCGGCGCGCACCGAAGCGTCGCTTGGCGCAATTTCGGTCGCGCCGGGCACAAGTTCGGCCGCGCCGGAGCGCGGATCGGCCCTCGCCGTGCGCGCTCGGGGCGCGCCTGGCGCGGTCAGGGTGCCGCTCGGTCGGCGATCAGGGCTTCCGGGGCGCGCCACGGTCACTCCTGGCGCGAGTTTGGGCGCTCCGGGTCGCCGATCAGGCCTTTGGGCACGCGAAATAGGGCTCCGGGCAAGCCAAACGGCGGCGCCGGGATCGATCATGGGGGCTCCGGCGCGCGGATCAGGGCTCGTGGCACGGCGGGCCCTCTCCCCACCTCGGCGGTTCGGGTACTCGCGAGCCCCTCCCCCACAAGGGGGGAAGGGCACCTGAGCGGCCATGTTCGAGAGGGCGTACACATCTCGCGCGCGCAGTCGGAGGAGCGCGAACCGCAGAGCATAGGTCTCGATGATGTTCACCTCGCTCGCGAGCCGATCGATCCAGCGCGCCTCGTCGAAGTCCGCTCCGTCGGCTCACGAGGCGTCCTCGCCTTCATCTCGGGAGGAAGGTGCCGCGCGTGGAGCCGGACTTGCCGCGCCAAGGCGCTTGGTCTCGGCCACGACGCGATCGAAGTCGCTCTCGAAGAGGCGGTCCTGCACGATGCGGTACTTCTCGAACTCGCTCTCGGCGTGCGCCCGAGCGATCTCGGCGGTCACCTTGCCGGCGTCCTGCAGCACCTCGCGGTCGGTCGCGGCGAGGAACCGGTTCAGCCGCGTCTCCCAGTCCTGCATCGTCATGGGGAGCTTGCGGAGCGCCATGTCCTCTGCCACGTCGAGGTAGGCGTTCACCAGCCGCGAGAGCTGCGCGAGCTCGGGCTCGGTCAGGTAGTTCTTGGCCACGACCACATCGAACTTCTGGATCTTGCCGTGGGGCGCGTCGGTCCAGGTGTGGAGGCCCATGTGCTCCTTGGTCGCGTCGGCGCGGTCGACGATGACCTCGGCGGCGGTCTGCCCGTGGATGGCCCAGTGCAGCTTGTTCTGCACGGTGGCGAAGAAGCGCTTGGTGGCCTGCGCCGTCACGTCGTAGTCGACCGACGTGGCGTAGATGTCGGTGATCTTCTGGTAGAACTTGCGCTCCGACAGCCGGATCTCGCGGACGCGCTGGAGCTGCTCTTCGAAGTACCGATCGCTCAGGACGGAGCCGCCGCGCTTGAGGCGCTCGTCGTCCATCGCGAAGCCCTTGATGGTGAACTCCTCGACGACGCGCGTGGCCCACTTGCGAAACTGCACCGCGCGCTCGGAGTTGACCTTGTAGCCGACGGCGATGATGGCCGAGAGGTTGTAGTGCTTGGTGTCGTAGGTCTTGCCGTCGGCGGCAGTTATTCGAAAATTTCGAATAACTGCGTCCTCCTCCAGCTCGCTGTCCTCGAACACCTTCTTCAGGTGGTAGTTGATGGTCGGGACCTCGACGTCGTAGAGCTGCGCCATCATCTTCTGGCTGAGCCACACGTTCTCGTCGGCGTAGACGGCCTCCACGCCGCCCGTGCCGCTGGCCGCCACGAAGGTCAGGTACTCGGCCGCCGAGGAGCGGACGAGGGAGGCGGTCGGCTTCTTTTTGCGGGTCATCTTCGGCGGCGTCTTCCGTCAGGCTCTTCTCGTCGTCGTCGGACGCGGCGGCGTAGGCTTGGTTCGGTGGGTCGGCTCGCCCGGGAACAGGCGGCGCAGGCCCCTCGGCAACCATCTCCGAGAGGTGGCGCTTGGTGAGGTTGTCGGCGCGGATGCCCAAGATCGAGCCCAGCTCGGCGGGCCTCAGTGGTCGCCAGCTACACAGCGGGGCGCCGAGCACCATCCAGCCGCCGCGCGTGTGGCGAAGCGCGACGGCTCGAACACCGACTTCGGCGCGCGTCTTGCTGGCCTGAGCTCGGCGCCGGTCCATTCGCGGAGCCAGATGGCATCGAGAGCGACGCCGCGTCGCAGGCACGTGGCGAGGGCGAACCGCTTGTGGACGACATGTTGCGCTGGGGCCGGGCTCCCCCCGCATCACCTCGCGCGGCACCGACGGCGAAAAGCCCCGGCGCCCGCCCCGCAGCGCCGTTCACGTAGACGATGGCCGTGCGGCCACCGAGCCGATGAAGGAAAGGCGCTGCTGTCGTTGGTCGGGCGAGCCCCGATCTCCCCGCCACCGCCCGAACCACGAGCCAGCACGCCAGACCTTCGGCTTGCCGCCCCCCGCGACACCCAGAAGAGGTTCGCGGACCGTCTTCACCACGAACGGGCCCTCGAGAGGTTGGGGTCCCCATCGGCGAGCAAGATGCCGGGTTGCTCGTCATCCCCAAGACCACCCAACGCCCCCGTAGAGCGATGACGCTGAAGAAGTACGCCCCCCCGCCCCTCACGACGACGTCGCCTTTCTCACCGATCGCTCTGGGACCCCCAGGCGGAAGTGTGTAGCGCTGCGGCCCATCACGCGAGCTGCGGCGACGGCCGCCATACGCATCGCAGTCGAAGCCGACGAGGCATAGCCCGCGGAACTCCAGTGAGTTGCGCTCGTCAGAATCGGGATCGAGGTACTGAGAGCCGCTTCGAGCGCCGGATCGTCGAGGTCCGCGTGCCTTTGGAGAAGCTGGAGGTCACGCTGACCCGAGGAGTACTCTGCGAGCATTGGCCGGATGGACGCCAGGCACTCCCGCACGGCGCCGGTGACGTCGCCGTAGATCTCGACTCACCCCAGTACAAAAGCGCTTGCCCGTCGACCCCCCGCGTGGAGCGCCGTCCGCACCGTGAACGTGCATCCTGTTGGTCTTGAGACTCATCTTGCAGATGAGCTGCGGGAGCCGGAGAAGCTTCTCGGCCAAGGCGAACAGCAGAAGCTCTCCTCCCTCGCCGCTCTGTTCAAGATCGGTGAACAGACTCCTCGCTTCGTCGGCCAGGCGGACCAGCTTCTGCGTCGATCGGCTTCGCTGGAACTCCTCGTCCGCCTCCCGGATGTGACTTCCGGGATCGCGTAGTCGAGAACGTGCTCCGCGATGACCTTCGCCGAGGTCCTCGGTGCGTGCCCGTCCGTTCCCATCGAGCTTCAGGCAGTGGCAGTGCGCGGTCACCAGCGTGCCATCGACGGTCACGTGGCTCTCGACGTCGTGGAGAAGCCCGCCCAACGCCGTCGGCGTTCCTCGCGCGAGGCGCTTCAACGCTCCCGAACGCTTCGTGGGCCCCCCCCGGGGCGGGCGCGGCGGCTCCCATGGTGTCAGCGCTATCCGTCATGCGTCCCCCTCGCCGTGTTGCGCGCGCCTCTTCCACTCCACCAACGTCGCGCTGGCGTCCTCGACGTTCATCGTCTCGCGGGCAATCAGCCCGTGCTCGATGTCGGGTGGAAGGCAGGGCTGGAACTTCGAGACGCGCGACCGCTGGCCGGGATCGACGAGGCGCGCGGCGTCGTCCCACGTGAGCGCGCGGGCCGCGAGAGCATCGATCGCTTGGCGGATCGCGACGGCGCTCGCGGCGGCGCCGCTCGAGAACGTGATGAACGTGTTGCTGGGCGACACGCGCTCGCCAAGCTTCAGCTCGAGGAAGCCCGCCAGGACGCGGTTGCCGGCTGCGCCGCCGAAGGTCCACCAGCGGCAGCGGCCATCGGGATCTTCTTCAAGGGGCAGAGAGCTGTCCTCGAGGAATGCGTGCGACTCGCGCTGCAGCTCGAGCTGCGTGACGGCGCGCTTGGACCAGGAGGGGTCGGTGTCCTTGCTCGCGAGGACGCGTCGCATGGCCTGGCAGAGCGAGCGTTCGAGGCTCACGGGCAGGCCGAACCAGCGCGGGTAGCCGCCCACCTCGGCGGGCTCGACGGAACACGTGCCGCCCTTCCAGTCAACGCCGGCGATGCGCCAAGGGCGTCCGGCGAGCACGAAGTTTGGCACCTTCTGCTCCTTGTCCTGAAGGAACGACGCGTCGACGACGCCCACCTCCGACTGGCCGTGCATCACCCGGAGCACGCGTGGCGTCGAGAACACCGCGTAGAGCTCCAGAAAGTTCTTCGCTCCGTAGAGCTTTTCGCCTCGCGCGCCGAGGGCTAGGCGCGCGTCGGCCTCGACGAGGATGTCGTTGTCGACCATGTGGCGGACGATGCTCTCGCGCTCTGGTGCCGAGACCTTGCGGAAGGCGGCGCAGCCTTCGAGCCAGTTCCACCATGCGTGAGTGGCCGAGCCCTGCTCCTGCATCGCCAGCGCGATGGCCTGGTGCGCGAGCACATGCGGCGACCAGGCCGACGGCGCAGCAGGTTCGATGTAGCCCCTCCTGAACAGGTCGATGATGGCGGCGGCGCGCAGAAGCGCGTCGTCATCGGTCGCGAGGAAGGTGCAGTTGGCCGTTGAGCCCGCGCGTCGGCCCGTCCGCCCCATGCGCTGCAAGAACGACGAGACGCTGCTCGGGGCGTCGATCTGAATCACGTGGTCCAGGTCGCCAACGTCGATGCCGAGCTCGAGCGCCGAGGTCGCGACGATCACGCAGTTGCTGCCCTCCTCGAAGGCCTTCTCGGCGGCCGTGCGTTGCGACAGCGCCAGCGACGAGTGCGACAGGTAGACGTCCACGCCGCGCTGCGAGAGACGGTGCCCGAGCTCCTCGACGCGCCTGCGGCTGTCGACGAACACCAGCCGTCGCGTGCCCGGGTAGAGGCGATCAATGAGCAGCGCCGCGTTGTCGAGCGTCCCGACGAAGTCGAGCGAAAGTTCCGGCGGCTTGCGGGGACCGCCCGGGTCGACGACCCGCTGCGGCCGTAGGCTGCTGCCGCTGAGCCACTGGACGATGACCTCGGGATCTCCGACGGTCGCCGACAGACCGATGCGCTGGATGTCGTTCTCCGCGATCCGCGTGACGCGCTCGAGCAGTGCCACTAGGTGTGCGCCGCGATCATCGCCCGCGAACGCGTGTACCTCGTCGATGACGACGGCACGCACGTGCGCAAGGAAGCGGCGCGCGGGCGTGCGCGTTGAAAGCAGCATCGCTTCGAGCGACTCGGGCGTGATGGCGAGCACGTCGGGCGGTTCGTCGATCATGCGACGGCGCGCGGGTGCCTTCACGTCGCCGTGCCACTTGCCGGCGCGCCTGCCGATCAGCCCCGTGAGGGTCGAGAGCCGCGACTCCTGGTTGTTGAGGAGCGCGCGAATCGGCGCGACGTAGAGCACCGAGACGCCCCGCCAGTCCTCGGCATCCATCTTCGACAAGAGCGGGAGGAACGCCGCCTCCGTCTTGCCGCCCGCGGTGGGCGCGAGCACGACGCAGTTCGCGCCGTCGAGGATCGCGTCGGTCGAGAGCGCCTGCACCGGACGCAGACCGCTCCAGCCCAGCCCGTTCGCGATCTGGTAGCGAACGGCAGGGCTCAGGCGGTCGATGGCGTCCGGGCGGCGGGCGTCGTCACAGGTCGATCTCGATGTCGTCCGGCTTCTTGCCGGCGGCCGCCGCCTGCTCTTCGAGCGTGAGCTCCTCTGCATCGATGCGGATGTCGAGGTCTCTGGCCGGGTCGAAATCGGGGAACAGGTCGACGCGGTCAAGGATGCTCGCGACGAGCTTTCGCAAATAGATGCGTGGAGCCACACCGACCTTGCCGCCGAGCTTCCCGGCGACCTCGTGCGCGAGCGCCGTGAGAACCGCGTCGCCGACGCGCGCCTTCATGCGGTCCGCATGCTCGGTCGGGTACAGATCCCGGACGCGCCGGCCCACCTCGAGCAGCCGCTGCTGGTCGAAGGGGAACAGGCGCACCTGCACCTCGCGCGGGTTGTCCCACTTCGCGTCGCCCGTGAAGTCGACGTACAGGCGCTGAGCGAGCGGCGGCAGGCGCTTCACGCCATTCGGTCCGTCGAAGAACGCGGGCGTGCCGGTGATGAGGATGTAGAGCCCCGCGAAGCGCCCGCCGTACAGGTCGTCGATGAGCTTGCGGATCGCCTCGAGGCTCTTGTCGCGGCTGTCGGAGCGAACCCGCTGGATGGTCTCGACCTCGTCGAGCACGAGCAAGAGCCCAGGTCGCCCGCACTGCTGGAGCACCGCGAGTAGCCCGCGCAGGAAGCCGAGCGCTCCAGTGTGATCGATCTCGCCCTTGATGCCCGCCTGCCTCTTGAGGTCTGCGCTGACGTTCGGCTGTCCCATCAGCCACGCGATGAGGCCCTCTGCGAGCGCGTGGTCACCCCCGACCTCCGCTGCGTGGTAGGCGCGAAGCACCGCCGCGTACTGTGGCTGTACGGCGCTCACGTCCTTCAGCCGCGCCTCGAGCAGATTGCCAACGCCTTCCGCGAGCGCATTCAAGTCGTCGGGATCGCGGAGCGTGCGCGAGACCTCTTCTTCGAGGCCCATCAGCCACTGAGAGATGATCGCGCGGAACGCGCCGGTGTCCCACTCGGCCGTGCGCAGGCCTTCGGTCGCGCGGCGGTAGACCGTCTCGAGCCGGTGCAGCGGCGTGTCGTTCTCGGAGATCTGCACCTCCGCGACGGCGAAGCCGCGCGCGAGCGCCTGCTGCTGATACCAGCGCGCGGTGAAGCTCTTGCCGCACCCGAAGTCGCCCCGCAGCGCCTTGAACACCGCGCCGCCCGTGGCGCAGCGGTCGAGCTCCTCTTTCAGGGAAACGGAGAAGCGGTCGGTGCCGACCGCGAACAGCTCGAGACCTCGCCGCGGTACCGTACCTCGGCGCAGCGCCTCGATGACGTCTTTGCGGAGGAGGACGCTCGGTCCACTCGTCTCGCTCATTCGGTAACTCCAAACTGCGAGAGCAACCTCGCCTTGTGCAGAACGACTCGGCGCCCCGCGACGTCGTGCTCGACGATGGCGAAGCCGTCAGCGTTCAGAACACCCATGCGCGCGACAGCGCCGCCAACCTGATGGGGGCGCACACCGCAGAGCCGCGCGAAGTCAGTGGCGGTCAGGCTGCCGCCCGCCTCGACGAGCACCGCGAGCCACGTGAGTACGCGCTCGACGTCTGGCTTGGGCACGCCCGAGGTCTGCTGCGTGAAGAGCTTGGACGTGCGCAGGTGCGCGACGAGCGTGGGCTCTGTCGTCGCAGCCGGCGGCGCTGTGGGCGTCTTCGCTGGCTCCACGGCGAGCAGCTGGAGCTGGGCCTTCGCGGTTGTCTTCGGCTCCTCGGTCGCGACGGGCGTCGCCGCCGGACGCGCGATCTTGAGCGCCCACCAGTCGGGCTCAGGCAGCACGCGGCAGGACAGCTCGACGTCGTCGCCCGCGACGCGATCGAGCCACTCGGGACCGATGAGGAAGGCGGGCGCGACCGCTTCTGCGAGCGAGAGCCCACCGTGCTCGCCGTAGTGCGGTGCGCGGTTCGCGAGCGCGGTGTCCCAGAGGGCTGCGATGCCCGCCGCTCCGCGCGGCTTCCACGATGTCCGCGGCAGCAGCACTTCGCCGTCCTGCGGCTGCTCCCCCTCGTTCAGTGCGCGCCAGCGGGCACCGCCCTCACGCCCTGCCGGGATACGCCCGCCCGCGACGCGCATCGCGTCGCCCGCGACGTGCCCGTGGTCGGCCACGAGCAAGACCGCGCGCTCGGCACCATCCGCCGCGCTCAGCAGTGCCTCGAGCGGAAGGATGGGGATCTTGCTGTAGTCGACGGCGACCTGGAGGCTGCCCTTGAGCTGCTCGTCGATGGCGTTCACGACCACCGCGACCACGCGCTGGTCGCCCGCCACGGCCTGCTTCACCTCGTCGATGAGCTCGTGGCCGGCGTGGACGTCACGCCGGAAGAACACCTTGAGGGGCTCCTCGCCGACCAGCTCGCGGATGTGCGGGTTCGAGGCCCAGCGCGAGTCGTCCTTGTCCGTCCCCTGGTCGCCGAAGCGCGGATCGGCCACGCCCGCGAAGAGAGCGGCGCGGCTCACCTCGGTCAGCGTCGGCGCCGCCGCCAGCACAGGCGGGATCGGGAGCTGCCCGTTCCAGCCCGGCGTGCGCCACGCGATGGGGCTCCACCGCCGCTGCTCGCGCAGGCGCTGCAGGACCTGCACCGCCGCCGCGTAGCTCATGCCGTCCATCAGCACGAGGAGCAGGCGCCGATGCTCGCCGCCCTTGAGGAACTGCGCGACCACGCGCTTGGTCACGTGCTCGATGGGGAGCACTTCGTTCGAGGGCTTCCCGGCCTCGACCCACGACACGTAGGCCTTGGCGAAGCGCTGGTCGTCGGCACGCGCCACGGCGTCCACGGCGCCGTAGAGCTGGCGGACGGCAGCCATCAGGGGCTCGCTCGCGCCACGCATCCCGCGCAGGCTCTGGCGGGCCCAATCGAGGAATCCGCCCTCTTCGGCGTATCGGCGCGCCAGCTCGATCGCCGGCTGCCACGGCGTGCCATGCTCGGCGAGCGGTGGGCGAACCCTACGCGCGAGCAGCCAGGCCGAGAGGCGCGCCGCCATCTTTCGAGCCTCCACGTGTTCCGAGCGGCGAACGGCGCGATCGAGATGGTGCGCGCTCACGTGGTCGAACGCAGCGAGCACCCCTTCCAGCGACTCGGCGCTGGGCGCGTCGACGAACTCGGTCAGCGCGGCAGCGACAGCCGCCTCGCGCGCAGCGTGGCCGGCGGGCAGCCAGTCGCTCGCCGTAACGAGGGCCGAAGCCCCACCGCCCATCGCGTGCTGCTGGGCTCCGTCGAGGAGTCGCCGGTCGGCCTCGTCCTCCACCGACAGCACCCCTTCGAGCAAGGCCTCGGAGCTTCCTCCTGCGTGGGCCCCTCGTACTTCGTTGGCGAGCCCCGGCGCGATGCTCGCGATCTGGCCGTTCACGAGGCCACGCAGGTACGCGTCCTCGCTTTGCTCCACGGCCGCGAGGAGCAGGAGCGCTTGAATCGCGCGGTCGACGAGGCCGAGCTCCCACGCGCGAAACCCGAGCACGCCAACGGAGCCAAGCCGCTGTTCGAGCCAGGCGAGCAGCTCGCGCCGCACCGCGCGCAGGAGGTCGTCGCCCTCACACGCGCGCGCGAAGGCGACGCCCGCATCGGAGCTGCGCACCCAGCGCAGCCACGAGGCCCCAGCTGCGAGCGCACTCTCGGGGATCCCGAAGCGCGCTTCGAGAACGCGCTTCCAGAGGTCGTCGGTAGAGAGGCGAAGCCCAGGGACCTTGCGGAGGCCATCGACGCTGCCCGAGAGCGCGAGCCGTGCGAGCGCAGTGGACGCCAGCCCTTGATCGACCTGGCGCGCGCCGAAGAGCGCCGCGAGCCGAGCGTCGCGCGCGACATGGTAGATGCGCCCGCCGGCGAGGCGGCACGAGACGTCGAGCGGGAGCGCATCCTCGGCCCAGTCCACCAGATAGACGCGCCCTGTCGTCACCGGTTCTCCTGGAGCCGGGAGCCTCGAGCGCAGCGAGAGCTCGCACGCCGTCGGGATGATATCCCACTTGAGGCCATCGAGCTCGAAGCGCCCGGGCTGCCCTCGACCGAAGAGCGCGAGAAGCTTGGAGCGGTGGTCGCGCCGGAACAGACGCTCCACCTCCAGGCGCACGTCCGCCTGCGAGAGCAGCGGCCCCTCGATCATTCCGGCCTCCGCTTCCACGCGGTGACCCGGATAGTGATGCGGGACGCGGCCGCGCCTTCGGACTCGAAGCGCTCGGCGAGCTCACGCAGCGCCCTCGCGGCCGACGTCGCAGAGGCGAGGTCGTTCGACGCCTCGAGCACGATCTCCTCGCCGCCTCTCTCTTCGACCTCGCGCGGCTTCTGCCCTTCGGGCCGGCCGGTGGGCACACGCAGCAGCTCGTCCGCACGTCGGGTCAGATCGCTCAGGCCGTCGGCGAGCATCCTCGTGATCTCGTCGGACGTGAGCAGCGTGGCGAGATCCTGAAGGAGCAGCCTCGCGCGCTCGCCTCGCTCGGCGTCGCCCAGGAGCCCCTTCACCTGGCGCAGCACGATCCAGCGCGCATCCTCGTGGAGGAGCCGCTTGCTCGCGGAGGCCGCCTTGAGGTTGCGCTCCATGGCCGTCGACGGAGGTCTGCGGCGTGAAGCTCGCGAGGTCGCGTACGATGGACGCGCCCATCGCCTCGCGCGAGCTGCTGGACCAGCGCCGCCGAGGCTCGTGCCGTCGCCAAGCGGGGCGCGTCCTCCGGCTCGGCCCAGTCACAAATCTTCGGCTCGAGCGCTGCCGGCAGCTCGCCGGCGTCGCCCACTTCCTTCAGCTTCTCCTTCACCTTCTCAGCGAAGGCCGAGAGGTTGCGTGCGCTGAGCGAGCGAGCGCCGATCGCCACGCCGAAGAGCTCGCCCGCGCGGTTCAGCGCCTCGGTCCATTCGCCCTGGGTGGGCAGGGCGGGGCGCAGCAACTCGACGTCGTCAGGGACCTGCCCCGGGCGCGGCAGCGTGTAGCTCTTGCCGTCGCGACGGAATGTGCGCCCACTCCACGCGGCGTAGAGCGACACGAGCAGGTCCTGCACCTCGGCGGGCAAACCGCGCGTGCGCTGCGGATCGAGCCAGCCGCGAAGGTTGCCGACGGTTGGGGTGTCGATGCCGGCCTGCTGGCGCTGCTGCTCAATCTCCTTGAAAGGCCGCTCGTTGAGCAGCACCGCGACATCGCCCGTCTCGGTGATGCCGAGCGGATCGGCGTAGGCGCGCAGGTCGTTGCGCTCGCCCTTCTCGACGTTCATGCGGCGGTCCCGCTCGTCGAGCAGCTTTTCGACGAGCGCGCCGATCTTCTCCATGCGCGTCGCCGAGACCGTTCCGTCGAAGCGCGGATGGTGCGGGTACTTCTTCGACAGCACCGTGTCGACGACCTGGCGGAAGCCGTCCTTCATCGTGCCGGCGAGCACCGCACGGATGTCGAGATCACCGAGGAGCGGGATGAAGTGCTCGTCCACAGCGCGCGACTGGTCGAGGAACGAGCTGTCGTTCGCCATCGCGAGCCCGTAGGCCTGCGCCAGCGTGCGCTTCACCAGCGCCTGCTTCTGGGCGCGAAGGCTCGCGAGGTCGGCGCGCGTCGTCGACTGGTCCTCGACACGCAAGTGACCGAGGTACTTGCGCGGCTCTCCGTCGAGGATGTGCTCCAGGACCACGAGGTCGCCGAGCTCGCGCTCGAGCGAGTGCGAGAAGAACGTCGGCAGCCACACCACCGTGGGGTTCGGCGGCGCATCGGCGGGGCGCGAGTCGCGGAAGCGCTCGACGGTGCGGAGGTCCTCGTCGGGGCCGTGGCCGCGTTCGTCGAACGGATAGTCGGCGATGACCTGCCACTCGAACTCACGCGGGCACGTCAGCGTGGTGTCGTCCATCTCGCGAACGTTGCCGTAGCGGACTCGACCCTTGCGACGCGTGCCGTGGAAAGGCAGCTCTGTCTCGACGACGGTGCCTTCGCTGTCGAGCTCGAGCGCCTGGAACAGCAGGCGGCGCATCGCGTTCTTGCGCGCTCCGGCCGTATCGGCCTCCGCGGCCTGCGCGAGGATCGGCTGCAGGTCGACGCCCGCGAGGTGGATGTTCACCTCGGGATCGGCCTGCTCGCCCAGGCGAAGGGCGCCGACCTGGCTCGCCCAATCGCGGAGGCGCTGCGCCACCACCTGCATCTCGGCCCCGGGAATGGGCGACGCGATGGTGCCGTGGTTCAAGTGGGCGAGCCGCTTCACCGTCAGGCCCTTGAACGGCTTGGCCTCGGGCACCAGCGCCGCCATCAGCAGCGTCTTCGCGAGGCGGTTGTCGTTGCGGCACATCTTCTGCGGGCAGCCGCTGCAGCCGAGGCGTCGGTCGTGGTCCTCCCGTAGGCGCTGGCACGCGGTCGGGTTGTCCGTGTTGTGCTGCCGCCGGATGATTGGCAAGAAGCTCTCGCGGTAGAGGTCGCGCGCGCGGTCGAAGCGCGCCTTCATCACCGGATCGTCGATCGGGTCTTCGGCCTCGGCGAGGGCGTCGAACGCGTCACCGACCGGCACCACGCGACCGAGCTCGAGGTCCGGAAGGTGGTTGACCAAGAGCTCCATCAGGATGCGGATCGCCGTGCGCTCACGCTGCAGGCAGTCCGAGAGCGCCACGAGCGCCTCGACGAGCGCGGGGGAGAACGGGTAGACCTTCTTGAAGTCGGCCTCGTCGCCCTCGCTGCCGATGAGCACGCTCTGCGCCTGCCCGGCGGCGCGCCAGGTCTTGGCGAAGTCATCGGCGAGCCGCTGCGCTGCGGACTCGTCCTTGGCGCGCACGACGCGGTGGGCGACGATCGCAGGGAGGTTCGAGTCGGCGAGCGTGACGGTCTCGAAGCGCCCGTCGTGGTGCGAGAGGTTGCGCGACAGCTCGTTGCGTACCGCGCCCTGCGCGTGCTCCCCGAGGAACTGCGAGAGATCACGCTGGCGCGCGATGAAGCTGACGATGGGGATCGCGCGGTCCGCGTCCTGCGCCTCCTTCAGCTTCACCATCTTCTGCACTTCCCGACCGATGAACGGCAGGTCGCTCGAATTGCCCGCGAGCCAGAGCACCAGCTCGTCGAGGTAGAGCACGACAGCGTCGAAGCCGAGCGACTTGGCATGGCGACTCATGACGCCGAGCCCGGTGTCCAAGTCAACGAAGCGCCCCTGCTGCGAGGTCCACGACGTGAAGAAGGTGCGCACCAGATCGCTGAACAGCTTGGCGCGCGGGCTCTGCGCGTCGCGGTCGCTCTCGCCGACGTACGTGGCCGAGGCCGCCGCGTCGAAGCTCGCCGCGTCCCACTCGCGCTTCTGCGCGAGCTTGCCCCAGCCGGTCGCGGCCTGCTGGACGCCGCCATTCAGCTTGCCGAAGAACGCGTCGTCGCCGAGCGTGGTGCGCAGGCGGCGCGCGTCGTCGAACAGTCCTTGGTCGGCGTAAAGGGCGGGCGTCGCCTCGTCGGGGTGGTTCTTCGCCGCCCACGCGACGTAGGAGCCGAGGATCTTCGACTCCATGTCCTGCGCGCCGAGCATGTGGATCGGGAGCTGGAGGAGCTTCTTCTTGCCGATCCACTCGTTCTTGCCGCGCAGCGCGTGCAGCTCACCGCGGCTCCACGGCGCCGGGTGATTGGCGAGCATGAGGTCGAGGAGCGCCATGAAGTGGCTCTTGCCGGCGCCGAACGAGCCGTGGAGGTACGCCGCCTGGCTGCGCCCGTCGCGCAGCGCGCTGCCGATGATGGACAGCGCGTGCTCGAAGGTCTGCACGATCTTCGGCGTGATCGCGTAGTCCTTCACCGTCCGCTCGGGGTTCGAGATACCGCCGGTGAGGTCCTGGACGAAGTCGCCCTTGCGGACGGCAAGAGGCAGATCGAGGAGCTCGTGGATAAGGGTCGTCATGCGGGAGCTTTCTTGAGAGCGGCCTGGACCTCGGCCCACGGCGCGGGTTCGAAGTCGACAGTGGGTACGAGTTGCGAGAGCAATCCAATCGAGCGCCCACGGACCGAGGGCCGGAAGCGGCACGCGCACCTTCTGGGCGTGTCAGAGTCCGGGCCTACGGCAGTGGACTGCGGCGTGTCCGCACGCGCCGTGTCCTTGGCGGTCTCCGCCTCGAGTTGCCACGGTCATCGATCATCGGGCAAGTGGACGCCCAGCGTGTTCCGGCCGTGCCGCTCGCCTCTCATGGCGGCGACCATGAGGCTGAGCGCGTGCCGTCTCGCCCTGCCGTCAGGCGAGGACCGTCAAGTCCGCTGGCCGTACGCCGCGATGCCTGATGGAGCGGCTCTGAAACCTGCCGTTCGTGCCTTCGGATCCACCACTCGGTCGCCCTCGCTGCTCTTGTTGCTGAACCGCTCTCCGGAGCGATCGCAGTGCCCCGCCTGGCGAGAATGGTCGCTTGAGGACCTTGCGGACGACGCTCGCCCCGCGGGGAAGGCGCGAACGGCCGTGTGGCCTCGATAGAGCGACGTCCACAGTGTTCACGGCGCCTCCAAAGATTGGCCCAGTAGGCAGACTCAGGTTTCGGGAAGTCTTAGGCAATTCGCCTCCAGCACGCCACTGACAGCCACCCCTCAGGGCTCTGTCTCACTTGTGCGATGAAGGCCACGCGTTCCTTGCTGGGTCGATCTCGGCCAGGCTTGTCGGGATCGGTTTCCTTGCCCTCCTACCCCACTGGGCTGAGGGCTCGCGATGCCTCGAGGGCCTGTTGCCCGTCTCCGCCTCGCAGCAGGAACAAAACGATGGGTTGAGTGCGCGGCCGGTCCTCGCTTCGAGGCGGTCGCGAGAGGCCGTCGAGGGTCCTGCACCACCGCCAGTTCGTCGTCCGGCACGAGATCGCCATGCGACGGCTCAGCGAGCGCGGCTTCAAAGTCCGTGACGCGAAGGGTGCGCTGCCTGCAGCGCCAAGGCTCCACCTCGCCGACCAGCCACTCGCGCAGGCCGAGATCAGGGCACCAAACCACGACGCCACCCTCGTCTCGTTCGATCGCGTTGACGATCGAATCAACGGGATCACGCATGCGCGCTCTCCTCGATGCCTTTGCGCGCCAACGGATGGATCTCCAAGACAGGTCGTCCCCCACGGATCCTCTCGAGCACGACCCCGTGGGCCATCAAACGCCTTTGCGTTCGAGGGCGAGCTCACGCCCGTCCGTCCCACCACGGCGGATCGCCGTGTGTCCCCTGGCAGGAAGATCCGCCCGAAGCTGTCCTACGGCTGATCGGCGCGGCATCGGCGAGGTCCGTGGCGTTCGGCCACGGGGCCTCGCGACGCAAGCGCGCGTACGTGCCTGCGTCGGCCATCAGCTGGAGGAACGTCCGAGGAATTCCGCCACTCCAGCGAGCGGCGTCATTGACCAGGCTCAGTCGCTCCGCAGCCTGGGCATGGGATCCATACAGGACCCCGGCCAACCCGCTCATGGGCGTTGGGTCGGCGGGGAGCGGAACACGACGAAGAAGCACTTCTCGAACAGAAAACCTGACCGTGGTCTGCGTCGCCTTCGACTTCCAGCCCTCGCACCGGCACGAAGCGCTCCCCGCTCGGAGGACCGTCTCCGCGTGGGGTCGAACGCAGCGTGCCACGGAATGACGACGACGAGCTCGACCTCCTCGCGAATCGACGCGAGCGCGTCGAAGAGATCGAGACTCTCGGTGCCTTCGGGAACCTTCTCAAGCCCGTCGATCAAGACGGTGACGCGCCCCTGAAGGGAGAGCCGCACGACCTCGGGCAAGGCCGCGTTCAGATCACGCTCGGCGAGGCCTCATGGTGCTGACGCGCTCCCCGCCAGCTCTTCGTTCACTTCTCTCGAGCGCGCCGCGAGACTCTCGGAGATCGGCAGGTGAAGCACCTGCTGAGCGAGGTAGCCGAGCTTCTGCGCGATGCGCAGGCGCATGCGATCGGGCGTGAGGCGGCGCATGTTCTCGAAGCGGTCGAGCTGCACCAGACACGCGACGCGGTGGGCCTGGAGCAGATCGGCGGCGCGCGCGAGCTCGGTGCTCTTGCCCACCCCCGCAGGCCCCCCGACCAGGAGCGGCGCGCGGTCGGCGAGAATCCAGTCGGCGATCTCGTCGCCAGCAGCGCCCGCCCTTGCGACGTAGTGCGCCGCGCCCGGCGACAGCGGAACGTGCGGCTTCAGTGCCTTCCAGTCAGTGCTCACGCGTCACCTCCGAGCGCAACATACCGCGCCGGACGCCCGGCGGGCCTTTCGATGCGGCGCACCTCGCGGGGCCGGTGCGCCGGGCCGAGCCTCGTCAGCCCCCTGAGCGTGCCTGGGCGTGAACGTTGGGGCTCATTGCCCCACCATCCGCAGCTGGTTCGCCTCGAGCGGTCGCTTCGACCAGTGCTCGTCGATGCCCTGCACGAACTCGGGGCGCACGAGCTTGGCGCGGGAGCGGAGCCTGCCTCCGCCTTCGCGACGCACGTAGAGCCCTTCGGCGGGGCCCTCGGTCAGCGAGGAGCGGCCGAGCAGCGCTTCGAGCGCTGGAAGTGTGAACCGGCCTCGACCGAGCTCGGGCACGACCGCGACACCGAGCTCACGCGCAAGGGCGTTGCGAAGTTCGACCGACCAAAAGACGCCCGTTGAGCGATCGTAGACGTCGAAGCCGACAAACCAGTCGGGCAGGCGGGAGTAGCGGAGGCTGTGCACCGCGTAGCACCACTCCCCAAAGAGCATGATGTGTGGCGAGAGGCGCTCGGCCAGCGAGCGGTGGCGTGCGCCGAGCCACTGCCGAAGTGGCCGCCACTGGCCCGTGAGCGCTGTGAGATCGAGGTACTTTCCTCGGTTCTGCGCGCGGAGCGCCCCTCGCTCGTCCACGGAAAATCCAAGATTCGCCCCGTCAACTTTCTCCTCGACCACAACGTCGCCAGCGAGGAGCGCGGCCGCCTCCGCCACATCGAGGACCTTGTCCTCGCGCGGTCTTGCCCGCACCGAGCCATGCCAGATGCGGTGTGTGCGGAAAGCGAAAGAAGTCGGTCATGCCTTGGTCCGCCGTGGCGCACGGGACCCATTCTTCGGCTGACCGGGTGTGCGGCCCTTCTTCTTGTCGTCGAACCGCTTGATATCGGTGCCGCAGACAAAGTCCACCCGAACTCCGTGGTCTTGCAACGGGAGCGCCCAATCGAGCCACTTGGAGTCGGCGGCCTGCAAGATGGGTGGCTTTGCCGCATGGGCCACCGCCACGGCCACGAACTTTCGGTCGGGCGGGTCGAACGTCCGCAGGCGCTCGTCGTCTGGGAACGACTCGAACCCGCGTTCAGGGTGTTCGGAGAGGGAAACTTGGTCGCACTTCGCGGGGTTGGCGCTGTTACGGAGGAGCCACTTCAGGAAGGCGTCGCCGGCCCGCTTTCCCTCGTAGGGCGAGGTCTTGTTCTGGTATTCCGCGAGGATCCGATAGGCATCGTCGATAGCCACTCGTCCGCTTCGCGAGATGTCGAGGAGTCTGCCGGCGCAGGTGCTCACGCACGCGTCGCTGACGTCCGCGTGGCTCCCGTTCGCGACGAGGATGACGTTCGTGTCGACGATCACCGTCATCGTCGTGCCGCCTTCTCGCGCCTCGCCGCGGCCGCCTGCGTGCGCGCGACGATGTCGCCCATCTCATCGCCGAAGAAGTTGTCGGGCCAGTTCGTGATGTCACCGTACTCGTTCACCTTGAGCTCTTCGAGCTCGGCGCCGTTCGTGGTCGAGCGCGCAAAGTAGATGGCCACATCGTGCGGAGCGAGCGTCGCCTCTGCGATGCGCCGCTGTGGAGCCGGTTGAGGAAGTGCTCCGAGTGCGTCTCGACGACGAGCTGAACGTCGCGCGGACTCCTTCGCGCGCACGGATCGCCGTGATGAACGTATCCGCGAGCTGCGCCTGCACCTGCGGGTGCAGTGGATTTCGGGCTGCTCCATCCACACCGTAGAGCCGGGAGGGCAGTAGAACGCCTGCACGAGCGCAGGCAACACTTGGGATACGCCGAAGCCGACGTCCGGCAACGCCACGTCGGTGAGGCCGCCGCGCGTCCTCACCTTCACCTCGTAGTC